>JADHZE010000149.1 GCA_026934365.1 Isoptericola sp. QY 916
CGTCGGGTGGGTGCGAGGCCGGGACGCAGAGCCGGCCCTCGGCGCGCTCCGCGACCCCAGCTCGGGGCTGCCCACCCGCGAGTACCTGGCCGAGCGGCTGCGGGAGACGTACGGCGCCGCCGTCGGCGCGGACCAGGGCGCGCCGGACACGCACTGCCTCGTCGTCGTGGACGTCGCCGTCGACGGCCTCGCCCCGTGGGACCGCGCCGCACGCTCCGCGACCGTCGGCCGCGCCCTCGAGCAGGTCTTCGGGGAGGGACATCCGATGGCCGCCCTCACGGACGGCGTGTTCACGGTGCTCGCGCGGCGCGACACGGGGGTGCCCGACCTGGCCAAGGCCACCCGCGGGGTGGTGGAGCGCAACGCCGCGCTCATGGGCCTCGGGGACGTGCTGAGGCGCCCCACCCGGGTGTGGGTGGAGCGCCTCCCGACGTCGCACGCCGCCGCCGTCGAGCTGCTGACGCAGCTGGCCCGCTAGCCGCCCCGGGGGCGCCCCGGGGATCGGGTCACTGCTGCGCGTACGTGAGGCAGTCGGCGTGGCTCTCGTCGTCGGGGCCGGGGCCGACGCGGATGGCCGACGCCGCGCACTCGAGGTCGGTGTTGTGGACGCAGTCGCCGCGCTGGCAGGCGCCCACGTGGGCGACGACCTTCTCGAGGCCGCCCTTGGAGCTCAGCGGGATGAACGTGGCGCACGCCGCGTCGCCGCTGTGCCCCGCGATCGTCACCGCCCCGGCGTGGCAGCCGTGGTCGTGGTTGTAGCCGCAGCCCTCGACCGTGCACTCGGTGACCTCGGGCATCTCCATCAGCGTGCTCATGGTGCGCTCCTCGCCGCTCGACGCCGGCTCTCGCCGCCTTCGACCACGATATTCCTCTCGCACGGAATTGCACAGTGAATGCGCGATCGAATTCGCGACGGGTCGAATAAGGAATGCCTTACCCATTGCCCCGAGAATTAGCGAAGAATTGCGTTGCGGAAAGTCGTCAGCCGCGGCGGTGCGGGCGCCACAGCACCAGCGCGCCCTCCTCGGCCTCGAGATCGGCCCGCTCCGCGCGGCGCACGCGCTGGCCGCGGCGCACGACGACGACGTCGCCCGTCGTGCCGGCCGTGAACACCCGGCCTCCGGGCTGCAGGGCGAGCGCCGCGAGCCGGCCCTCGAGCTGGGCGACGTGCTCCTGCAGGTCGAGGATGCGCCGGATCCCGGCGAGGTTGATGCCCTCCACCTGCGCGAGGCGCTGCACCTCGAGCAGCCGTGCGACGTCGCGCTGGGAGTAGCGCCGGCCGCGGCCGGCGGTGCGGCGCGGCGTGACCAGCCCGAGGCGGTCGTACTGCCGGAGCGTCTGCGGGTGCATGCCCGCGAGCCGGGCCGCCTGCGACACGGTCAGCACCGGCGCGTCCTCGGTGACCATCGCTACCTCCTCGCTCGGTGCCGCTCCTCGGTGCCGCCCCGGGCCGGTCGGCCCGCGCCCCGCCGCGGCGTCATTCCGCCGCGCGCTGCGCGAGCCCCGCCCGCACGTCCTCGTGGTCGCTCTCGGCGGCGAACGCCTCGAGCGCCTCCTTCGCCTTCTTGCTGAGCTTCTGCGGCACGGCCACCTGGACCGTGACCAGCAGGTCACCCTGCGCCTTCGTGGTCCTGACGCCGCGGCCCTTGACCCGCAGCACCCGCCCGGTGGGCGTGCCGGCCGGCACCTTGAGCTTCACGGTGTGCCCGTCGAGCGTCGGCACCTCGACCGTCGTGCCCAGCGCGGCCTCCGCGAACGTCACCGGGACCGTCATGCGCAGGTTGGCGCCGTCGAGCGTGAACACCGGGTGCGGCGCGACGTGCACGGTGACCACGAGGTCGCCGGCGTCGCCGCCGCCCGAGCCCGGGCGCCCCTTGCCGCGGATGCGCAGCTTGCGGCCGTCGTTCACCCCGGCGGGGATCTTGGTCTTGACCTTGCGGCCGTCCACCGTGAACTCGACGGTGGCGCCCTCCACCGCCGTGCGGAACGGCAGCGTGGTCTCGGCCGCGACGTCCGGACCCTTCTGCGGCGTGGTGAAGCCGGCGCGCTGCCGGCCGCCGCGGAAGCCCCCCTGGCCGCCGAGCATGGAGCTGAGGATGTCCTCGAAGCCCCCGCCGCCCGCACCACCCTGGGGGTACTGCTGGTAGCGCACGTTCGGGCCGGCACCGCCGCCGAACATCGAGCCGAAGACGTCCTCGAACCCGTTGCCGCCGCCCCCGCCCGGGCCCGCCGCGAAGCGGGCGCCGCCGCCGGCCATGGCGCGCACGGCGTCGTACTGCTGGCGCTGCTCGGAGTCGGACAGCACGGCGTACGCCTCGCCGATCTCCTTGAACTTCGCCTCCGCCGACGCGTCGCCCGGGTTCTGGTCCGGGTGGTACTGGCGCGCGAGCTTGCGGTACGCCTTCTTGATGGCCGCGTCGTCCGCGTCCTTGGGGACGCCGAGAGCGGAGTAGAAGTCCTTCTCGATCCAGTCCTGACCTGTCACGACGCCCTCCTTCCTGTCATTGTCCGCGAGATCGACCCGCCCGTCGTGAGATCGACCCTGGGCAGGTCGGTCTCACGACGGGCAGGTCGATCTCGCGGATGGTGTCACTCGGGGCCGACGACGCCCACGCGGGCGGCGCGGACGACCCGGTCGCCGATGCGGTAGCCCGGCTCGACCACCATCGCGACGGTGGTCACCGTCGCCTCGGGGTCCACGTTGTGCATGAGCGCCTCGTGGACGTTCGGGTCGAACTCCTCCCCGACCGCGCCGAACCGCTCGATGCCGAACCTCGCCAGCGACGCGTCGAGCTTCTCCGCGATGGCCGCCATGGGCCCGCTCAGCTCGGCGTGCTGCTTGGCGCGCTCGATGTCGTCGAGCACCGGCAGCAGCGCGGCGAGCACGTCCTGCGTGCCCTGGGTCCGCGCCGCCTCCTGGTCGCGCAGCGACCGGTTGCGGTAGTTCGTGAACGACGCCCGCTCGCGCTGCAGCGCATCCAGGTGCTGGGCCGCCTCGGCCTTGGCCGCCAGGACCTCGGCGCTCTCGGCGGCCTCGCCCTCGGGCTCGAAGTCGAGCGCCGCGAGCGGGTCGACGCCCTCGGGCTCGCCCTGGTCGCCGGCGGCGCGGGACGCCTCCCGGGCCTCCCCGGACGTCGGGTCGACCTTCCGCTTGTCCGTGAAGCTGAACGGGGTCTCCCCCGAGCCCTCGGGCTCGGGGGTCCCCTGCGTGTTCTCGTCCGTCACTTCTTGTCGTCCTCGTCGTCGACGATCTCGGCGTCGACCACGTCCTCGTCGGGGGCGGACGTCGCGCCCGCGGCAGCGGCCGCGTCGTCCTCCGCCGCCGGGGTGTCGCCCGCGGCCTGCTCCTGCTCGGCCGTGGCGTAGAGCGCCTGGCCGATCTTCTGCGAGGACGCGCCGAGCTTCTCGTACGCGGCCTTCACCGCGTCGGCGTCCTCGCCCTCCAGGGCGGTCTTGACGCCGGCGATGTCGGCCTCGACCTCGGTCACGACCTCGGCGGGGAGCTTGTCGCGGTTGTCCGCGATCTGCTTCTCCATCGAGTACGCGAAGGCCTCGGCCTGGTTACGGGTCTCCGCCTCCTCGCGACGCTTCTTGTCCTCGGCGGCGTGCTCCTCGGCGTCCTTCACCATGCGGTCGATGTCCTCCTTGGGGAGGGCCGACCCGCCGGTGATCTTCATCGACTGCTCGGTGCCCGTGCCGCGGTCCTTGGCGGACACGTGCACGATGCCGTTCGCGTCGATGTCGAAGGTGACCTCGATCTGCGGGACGCCGCGCGGCGCCGGGGCGATGCCGGTGAGCTCGAACGTGCCCAGCGGCTTGTTGTCGCGGGTGAACTCGCGCTCGCCCTGGAAGACCTGGATCGCCACGGACGGCTGGTTGTCCTCCGCCGTGGAGAAGATCTCGCTGCGCTTGGTCGGGATGGCCGTGTTGCGCTCGATGAGCTTGGTCATCACGCCGCCCTTGGTCTCGATGCCGAGGGACAGCGGGGTGACGTCGATGAGCAGCACGTCCTTGCGCTCGCCGCCGATGACGCCGGCCTGCAGGGCCGCGCCCACGGCGACGACCTCGTCCGGGTTGACGCCCTTGTTGGGCTCGCGACCACCGGTGAGCTCCTTGACGACCTCGGTCACGGCCGGCATGCGGGTGGAACCACCCACCAGCACGACGTGGTCGATGTCGGAGACCGAGATGCCGGCGTCGCGGATGACCGCGTGGAACGGCGCCTTGGTGCGGTCGATGAGGTCCTGCGTCATCTGCTGGAACTGCGCCCGCGTGAGCTTCTCGTCCAGGTGGACGGGGCCGTTCTCGCTCATCGACAGGTACTGCATCGAGATGCTGGTGCTCGTCGCGGACGAGAGCTCCTTCTTGGCCTGCTCGGCCGCCTCGCGCAGACGCTGCAGGGCGATCTTGTCCTTGGACAGGTCGACGCCCGCGCTGTTCTTCACCTGCTTGATGAGGTGGTCCACGATGCGCTGGTCCCAGTCGTCGCCGCCGAGGCGGTTGTCGCCGGACGTGGCGCGCACCTGGATGGTGGAGAAGTCGTCCTCGTCCTTGCCGACCTCGAGGAGCGAGACGTCGAACGTGCCGCCGCCCAGGTCGAAGACCAGGATGAGCTCGTCCTCCTTGCCCTTCTCCAGGCCGTAGGCGAGAGCCGCCGCGGTGGGCTCGTTGACGATGCGGGTCACGTTGAGGCCCGCGATCTGGCCGGCGTCCTTGGTCGCCTGGCGCTCGGCGTCGTTGAAGTACGCCGGGACGGTGATGACCGCGTCGGTGACGGGCTCGCCCAGGTACTCCTCGGCGTCGCGCTTGAGCTTGCCGAGCACGCGCGCGGAGATCTCCTGCGCGGTGTACTTCTTGTCGTCGATCTCGACCGACCAGTCGGTGCCCATGTGGCGCTTGACCGACGAGATGGTGCGGTCGACGTTGGTGACCGCCTGACGCTTGGCCACCTCACCGACGAGGACCTCGCCGGTCTTGGAGAACGCGACGACGGACGGCGTCGTGCGCGACCCCTCCGCGTTCGCGATGACGGTGGGCTCGCCGCCCTCCAGGACGGCGACCACCGAGTTGGTGGTACCCAGGTCGATACCGACTGCTCGAGCCATGTGTGCTGCCTCCATGCGTACGTCCGGGCGCCTGTGCACCCGAGGTTGAGTCAACTGCACTCAACGTAAATCTCGGCCTCCCCGCCTCGCAAACCGCGGGCGCCAAAGTTGAGTCTGCTTGGCTCAACCTTGCTCGGGGCGTCGATATTCCCGCAGGCAGACCCCGCTGTTCGCTGTGAGCGAACAGCGGGGCGGATGCTCCGGCCGGCTCGCGCTCAGATCAGCTCGACGCGGTCGGCCTGCGGCCCGCGGTCGCTCTGGCGCACCTTGAACCGGACCCGGTCGCCCTCTTCCAGGTACTCGCCGCCCTGCACGACCGACACGTGCACGAACAGGTCCGCGCCCCCCGCGTCGGGGGTGATGAAGCCGAAGCCGCGGTCCGCGTCGTAGCGCGCGACGGTGCCCTCACCGCCGCGCACCGGACCGCCGGACGCCGCGGGACGGCCCGACCGGCCACGGTCCCCCCGGTCACGGTCACGCCCGGTGGCCCCGTGCGCGCCCCCGGAGCCGCGCACGAGCCGCACGTCGCGGGCGTTCGGCCCCTTGTCGCCGTCGACGACGTCGAACGTCACGCGCGCGCCCTCGGCCAGCGAGCTCAAGCCCGGGCCGAGCGCGTTGACGTGGACGAAGAGGTCCGCGCCGCCCGCGTCAGGAGCGATGAACCCGAAGCCCTTGGTGTCGTCGAACCAGGAGACGGTGCCGTCCCCGCCGTCGGAGGCCGGCCGCGCCGCCTCCGACGCGAGCGGCAGCAGGTGGTCAGCCTGCGGACCCTTCTCCCCCTCGACGACCATGAACGCGACCCGCTGGCCCTCCGCGATCACCCCGCCCCCGACGATCGCCGAGCTGTGCACGAAGATCTCGACGCCGCCGTCGTCGGGCGTGACGAAGCCGTACCCCTTGGTCGGCTCGTACCAGTTCACGGTGCCGAGCACGCCCACCGGGGCGTCGGCGGCCCGGTCGCCCGTGACCCGGACGCGTCGCGCCTGCGGGCCACGGTCGCCCTCGCCCACCTCGAACTCGACGGTCTGCCCCTCACGGAGCTGCTTCGGCCCGTCCTCGCCGACGATCTCGGACGCGTGCACGAAGAGGTCCTCGGCCTCGTTCCCGAGGTCGATGAAGCCGAACCCGCGGTCGGCGTCGAACCATCGGACTGTTCCCTGGGGCACCTGGTACTCCTCGTCTTGGCAGATAGTGCTCCCCCCAGTGTCGCGCGGAGAACGGTCACGGCAAGAATCGCCGGGCCTGTGGTGGGATCGCCCCATGCACCCCGAGTCCGCCGAGGAGTACTACGCCCGCGTCGCCGCGCAGACCGGCCCGGACGGGCGGCTGCCGGTCGCCGTCGAGGAGATGCCCGGCTGGGACATCTACCCGTACGAGGCGGACTCCCTCCGGATGAAGCCCCTGCGCCCGCTGGCCGACGCCGAGCCGCCGCGGCGCGGCGAGGATCCCGCCGACTGCTGGTGCGCCGGGACCCCCGAGGAACGGACGGCCCGGTTCGAGGGCTGGGTCTGGCGCAACGAGCGGTGGGTGCTCACGGCGGACCTCGCGCAGAGCCTGCCCGTGCTCCTCACCCTGGTGCCCGTCGCCACGCACTGCGACCTGCCGTCGGTGCCCGCGGACCTCGCGGCCGAGATGGGGCAGCTGATCGTCGCGGTGTCGGCCGCCGTCGAGGCGCTGCCGAGCGTGGGCCGCGTGCAGCTCGCCAAGTGGGGCGACGGCGGGGCGCACCTGCACCTGGCGTTCCTCGGCAGGCCCGCCCGGGTGCTGCAGCTCCGCGGGTCGCCGCTGCTGGACTGGGCGGAGAACCTGCCCGACGTGCCGGCCGACGTCCTGCGCGCCAACGCCGCCGCCGTGGCGGCGCACCTGGTGGCCGCGGTCGGCGGCGAGGCCGGCACCCGGGACGGCTGACCCGGCCGGGAACGGTCAGCGGCGCCGGGTCCGCCCGAGGCGGGCGCCGGTACCGAAGTACTCGCGGAACACGTAGAGGGCCGGCGACCACGCGCCCGTGTCGACGTGCCCGGTGACGGTGTCCACGACGGCCCGGTCCGCGTGGACCGCGCGCACGTAGACCTCGACGATGCGGAAGTCCTCGCCGTCAGGACCCGCGGGGGCGTGGACCGCCTGCACCTCCGCCTCGCACTGGATCGCGCACTCGGCGATGCGCGGCGGGCGCACCAGCGTGGACGGCTGCGCGGTGAAGCCGCCCGGTGTCCACTTGTCCCCCGCGCTGCGGAAGCGGCCCTCCTTGTGCGGCGGGAGCGGGTCGCTGCCGCTGAGCAACGCGATCGCCTCCACCTGCGACCAGCGGTCGGCGTGCGGGAAGTTGACCACGCACTCCCCCTCGCGCTCGAGGTTCGCGAGCGTCTGCGAGCCGGCGCCCCAGCCCAGCACGACCGTGCGCCCCAGCGTCCAGGCCGACGACATCGGGCCGATGTTCGCCGACCCGTCGGGGCTGGTCGTGGTGACCAGCGCGATCGGGGTGCCGACGTACAGCACCGGTGGGTCGATGGTCACGTGCGACGACGGGGCGCCCTGGGGCCCAGGGTCTCGCACGGAGGCAGCGGCGGTCTGGCTCATGCCCCCAGCATCGGGGCGGGACGCTTCGGCCCCCGCCGAACCGTCAGAGCGCCTTGCGCATCTGCTGCGTGACGACGGCGTACCCGGCGGAGTCGTACAGCGCGACGGCGGCGGCGTTGCGGCCGAAGACGTTCAGCTCCAGCGCGGTGGCGCCCGCCTGCCGGGCGGCGTCCTCCGTCGCCTCCAGCAGCGCGCGCCCCAGGCCCTGGCCCCGTCGCGACTCGACGACCTCGATGTCGTAGAGGAACGCGATCCCCGCCGTCCCGTGCGGCGGGTCCAGCGCCACCCAGGAGCGCCCGACCGGCTCGCCGTCGGCGTCGACGGCGAGGCGGACGAGCATCCGTTCGGTCGCCGGCCCCTGCGGCAGGAGCGCTGCGGACTCGTCGCGGGCCCGCCGCACCGCGCCCTCGTACGGCCAGCGGCCCGCGGCGACCTGCTCCGCCGCGTAGTCCGCCGCCAGGGCGTCCTGCCACTCGTCGAACTCGGCCGGGGTCATCGGGCGCAGCGTCACCGTCGTCATGGACGCATGCTGGCACCGTTCCCGCGTCGACGTCGTCCCTGGTGTCCGCTCAGGGCCGGGACACGACACCGGGCACCACGTCGTGGCCGCCGTTCAGTCGTCGACCGGCTCTCCTGTCGGGTCGTGCGCGACGACGGCGTCGAGCTGCGCGCCACCGACGGGCTCGCGCCGCCAGTCCACGAGCCGCCAGCCGGACGCCGGGTCGCCCTCGACCTCGATGAGGCCGGTGTTGGCGAGCGGGGTGTGCGCCAGCTCCTCGACGTCGAGCCCGCGGACACGCGCGCCCGACCACGCGCGGATGGCGGCGCCGTGCGAGACGGCGAGGACGACGCCGTGGTCGCGGGCCTCGCGACCGAGGGACATGAGCGCCGCGACCGCGTCGTCGAACCGGGCGAGGAACGCATGCCCGTCGGGCCCGCCGGGCATGCGCCGCGACCGGTCGCCGCGTGACCAGGCGAACACCGTCTCGAGGTAGGTGTGGTGGTCGGCCAGGTCGGACGACATCTCGAGGGCGCCGGCCTCGACCTCGCGCAGCCCGTCGAGCACCGTGGGGCGCAGGTCGCGGTCGGTGGCCAGCGGGCCGGCGGTGTACGACGTCCGCACCAGCGACGACACCGCGAGAGCGTCGATCCGCCGCCCCTGCAGGGCGACGGGCACGGCGGCGGCCTGCTGCTCGCCCAGCGGGGTCAGCCCGGGGCCGGGGGCGCCGGTGTCGAGCAGGCCCGCCACGTTGGAGGGGGTCTGGCCGTGTCGCAGCAGGAGGAGACGCATGCCTCCACCCTGTCAGAGGGACGCGGGCCCGCGGGCGGCGCCCACCGTCAGTCCAGGACGGCGTACGCCTCGACCTCCACGAGCACGTCCGGCTCGAAGAGGGAGTCGATGCCGAGGAGCGACACGGGCGGCCAGGGCTGCGGGATGCCGAGCTCCTCGGCCACCCGCTCGATCCCGGCCAGCAGGTCGCCGTACTTGTCGGGGTGCCAGCGGACGGCGAAGAACCGCAGCCGGACGACGTCGGCGAACCCTGCCCGCGCCCCGGCAAGACCCCGGGCCGTGCTGCGGAGCGCCTGCGCGACCTGCCCGGCCAGGTCGTCGGCGGCCACAGGCCGCCCCTCGGCGTCGCGGGCGACCTGCCCGGCCACGTGCACGTGGCGGGTGCCGGTGCCGACGGCGACGTGGTGGTACGGGACGGGCTGGAGCATGCCGGGCGGGGTGCGGAGGTCGACGGTCATGGCGGGTCCTTCCGGTGGTGCGGGCAGGTATCTGATGTCTACCTGGTCGCCTCAGGCCACTTCAACGAGACTAGGTGTCGTGCACGAGACCACCCCCGCCGCCCTGACGCCCGCCCACCGTGAGCTCCTCGACCAGGTGCTCGACAAGTGGTCGCTGCAGGTGCTCGAGTCCCTCTGCGAACGCCCGCAGCGGTTCAACGAGCTGCGCCGCAGCGTCCCCGCCGTGACGCAGAAGTCGCTCACCGCGACGCTCCGGCGGCTCGAGCGCAACGGCATGGTCGAGCGGAACCTCCTCAGCTCCCGCCCGGTCGCCGTCGAGTACCGCGTCTCGGCGCTGGGCAGCACGCTCCAGGACCTCGTGGACGCGCTGCTGGCCTGGTCCACGTCCGTCCTGCCCGACGTCGAGACGGCGCGGGCGGCCTTCGACGGGACCGGGCCGGACACGGCGTCGCTCAGCCGCTGACGGCGGCGGCCGGCGCCTCGGCCGTCGTCCGCCCGCGGGCGCCGAGGGCCCGGGACGCCACCAGCCCGACGCCGCCGACGAGGACCTGCACCGCGCCCACGGCGACGAGCACCGGCCCGGCGCCGACCCACCCGATGACCGCGCCGCCCACGAGCAGCCCCAGCGAGGCGCCGCCCGAGTGCAGCACGGTCTCGGCGGTGAACGCCGCGCGCCGCTCGGGCCCGGAGGTCTGCTCGCTGATCAGCGCGTTGAGCGCGGCGATCCCGAACGGCGTCGCCAGGCCGCCGACGGCGGACACGAGCGCGACCCCCACCACGCTCGGCACCACCGCCGGGAGCGCCGCGAACGACAGGCCGAGCACCGCCCACGCCCCGACCGCCGTCGCGAGGCGCGGCAGCCGGTCGACGACCAGCGGCGCCGCCAGCGACGCGGCGACCGACGTCGCGCCGTAACCGCTCATCCCCGCCGCGACGAGCGCGCCGGGCATCCCGTGCTCCACGCCGAGGACGGCCAGCCCGAGGCTGAAGCCGAACCAGCACAGCCCGCCGACGCCCGCCGCGACGATGCCCGCCGCGACCTGCGGGTGCGCGCGCAGGAC
>JADHZE010000015.1:0-31150 GCA_026934365.1 Isoptericola sp. QY 916
CGGTCGGCGAGCAGGGCACGCACGTCCTCCAGCCGCAGCCCGTCGCCCGCGGTGGCCCGGCCAGCGCCCGCGGCCCGCACGTCGCCGAGCACGCGGTGCGCCTGCAGCGACTGCCATGCGTCGTCCGGCGCCGGGTCCGCGAGCAGCGTGACGGCCCGGTCCAGGGTGTCGAGCCAGTGCTCCAGCGGGTGGGTGCCGTCGAGGTCGGCGAGCAGCCCGGTCAGGCGGGAGACCAGCTCGGCGAACCGGCCCGCGACGTCCACGTCGGTGGAACCGACGTCGTCGAGCGGCAGCGCCGGGCCCACGAACCGCGAGTCCTCCTCGGCCATCGCGACGCCCAGCAGCACCCGGTCCAGGGCCGCGTCCCAGGTGCCCTGCCGCACCCGCGGGTCGATGCCGAAACGCTCCCGCCGGGACCCGTCCTCGCCCCAGCGCACCCCGACCTCGACGGCCCAGTCGCGCCAGCGGTCGAGGTCGTCGTCGGAGAGGCGGAAGCGGCGGCGCACGGGCTCGGTCGTGGCGAGGTCGAGCACCTCCGACGCGGTGACGCGCCCGTCGGCCAGCCGCAGCACGGTCGCCAGCACGCCGAGCACGGGGTTGATCACGCCGGGCCCCCGGTCGGCGAGGCTGACCCGCAGCCGCTGGCCGGGGTGCACCTGGGTGACGCCGTCGGGCGCGGCGCCGAACGTGGCCGTCACGAGCGGGGCGAACGACTCGACGTCGGGACACATGACGATGACGTCGCGCGCCTCCAGCGTGGGGTCGGCGGCGAACAGCCCGGTGAGCACCTCGCGCAGCACCTCGACCTGGCGCGCGCGGCCGTGGCAGGCGTGCACCTGGACGCTGCGGTCGTCGGGGGCGACCTGCACGGGCGCGGCGTCGGGGTCGTCCGCGCGCAGGGCCGCCTGGAGCGCGCCCAGCAGGGTGCCCGGGGGCGGCGGCGCCGGGTGGGAGGAGACACGGACCTCGGGGGCTCCGTCGTCGTCGGCGTCGAGGGCGCCGGAGAGCCTGAGCTGCAGCTCGACCGAGTCGCGCGCGGTCGAGGCCAGCAGGGCGTGGCGTGCGGCCGGGGGCAGGTCGTCACGACGCGCCCCGGCGACGGCGCCCTCGGCGACCAGGCCTTCGACCGACTGCCACAGCGCGGGTGACGGGTGCGGCAGCCACAGGTGGACGTCGCGGTGCAGCGCGAGCGCGGCGAGCACCTCCCGCTGGTCCTCCGGCAGCCGGGTGGGGCCGAAGACGGACAGCCGGGCGGGGAGGTCGACCGCGCCCGGGTCGGTGCGCAGCACGCCGACCGCCTCCGTCAGCACCTCCGCGGGCCCGGGCGCGTCCACCCGCTCGCGCACCCGCCGCCACAGCCGCGGTTGCCACGCGAGGTCGTCAGGGACGGGCGCGCCCGCGCCGTCGTCGTCACGGCCGTCGAGCCAGGCGGCGAGCAGGGCGGGCCGCTGCTGCGCGTACGCGGCGAACAGCTCCGCCACGCGCTGCGCGAGCGCGACGCGGCGCGAGCGCCGCACGCCGTCGCCGTCCTCCCCGACGTACCGCCCGAGCGGCGCGGCCCAGCCCTCGTCGAGGGACGCGTCGATCGTCTCCAGCACCGGCCACACGAGCCGGGCGCGGCGCCACGGGTCGTCGTCGGGGTCGACGCCGGTGACCGCCGTCACCGCGGAGGCGACCAACCGCGACGGCGAGGAGAAGTCCACGTTGGCGCAGATGCCCGCGCCCGAGCCCCCGGGGACCCCGAGCCGGTGCGACAGCCGTTGCGCCAGCCAGCGCTCGATCCCGCGCGTGGGCACGGCGACGACGTCGGGCGTGAACGGGTCGTCCGGCGGCACGGCGAGCACGTCGGCGAGGGGAGCGACCAGCGCGTCGGAGCGCTCGGACCGGTGGACGTGCAGCACGTCGGCCAGGTTACGGGCCCGCGCCGACACGGGCCGCCGTTCCTCCACAGGGCGTCGCCACGGACCCGGCGCACGCCCGACGATCGCCGGGCCGGGCGCCGTCGTCAGCGAGATCGTCGTCGGCGAGCCCGTCGACGAGACCGACGACGGTCGTCCTCGGCCTCCGCCTCGGCCCGCGCCTGCTCGCGCGCCTGGGCGGCCCGCGCCTCGCGGCGGTCCGCCCAGGCGGTGACCGTCGCCTCGACGTCGCGCGGCATGGTGACCAGCGGCGGCCCGGCCGCCGGCTGGTAGCGGCCGCGCAGGACCCGACGGTTGAACTCCTCGACCTCCTCGCGCACGTCGTCCTCGCTCCACAGCTCGTCGAGGAGCCCGTCCAGCGCGGCGTCGTCCTTGCGCAGCTGGATCGAGGGCGGCAGCACCACGAGCTTCTCGCGGCGCATGAAGGCCTTCAGCCACCAGTCCGGGTCGTGGAGGTCCTGCAGGTCGAGCGGCTTGCCGCTGCCGGGCAGGTCGTCGAAGTCGCCGCGCTCGATCGCCTTCCTGAGGTGCATCTCGGCGAGCAGGGCGATCGCCACCTCGTCGTCGATGGCGACCGCGTACGGGTTGAAGAACGGCGCCGGCGGCTGCGCGTCGGTCATCGTGGCTCCCGTCCTGGCGCGTTTTCGGTCAACTGTATTATGTCGAGCGTACGACAACCCGGGAGGGGCACGATGCCGAAGCTGGTGGACCACCAGGAACGCCGCGAGGAGATCGCGCACGCGCTGTGGCGCGTCGTCGACCAGCACGGCTGGGCGGGCGCGTCCCTGCGCGAGGTCGCCCGCGAGGCGGGGGTCTCGCTCGGCCAGCTGCAGCACTACTTCGCGTCCCGCACGGCGATGCTGACCTTCGCGACGGAGTTCGCCGCCGAGCGCACCTCCGACCGGGTCGAGCGAGGGCTCGCCGCGCTCGACCAGCCGCCCCACCCCAAGGACGTGCTGCGCGTGGTGCTCGCCGAGATGCTCCCCCTGCACCCCGATGCCCGCGCGTCGAGCCGCATGAGCGCCGCGTACGTCCTGGAGGCGCTGCACGACCCGGCGCTGCGCCGGCAGGCGGGCCTCGGGCTCCGCGAGGGCCGCGCGACGGTCGAGCGCCTCGTCCGCCAGGCGATGGAGCAGGGCCAGATCGCTGCCGACCGCGACCCCGACGTCGAGACGGACCTCCTTCTGGCGCTGACCGGGTTCACCCCGTTGCTCGAGCTCGGCGTCATCGAGCCGGAGGCCGCGCTGGCGGCCGTCGACCAGCACCTCGACCGCCTCTTCGCCGGGGCCTGATCCGGCGCGCTCGCCGCTGCCCGGTCGGGTGCCGGCCCGCACAACCTCCCCCGAAAGGCGCAACGGAGGTTCCGCCCTCCGCCTCAAGACCCGGCCCCCTGCCCCCGGGGAGGCTCGGGGTACCGGCACGGCGAACGACGGCCGCCGGACGACGAGGGAGGGGACGGATGACCACCATCCGGATCGAGGGGCTGCACAAGTCCTACGGCGGCTTCGAGGCCGTGCACGACGTGGGCTTCACCGCCGAGCCGGGGCGGGTCGTGGGCCTGCTGGGCCCGAACGGCGCGGGCAAGAGCACGACCCTGCACGTGCTGCTCGGACTGGCCCGGGCGGACGCCGGCACGGCGACGTTCGACGGCCGGCGCTACGCCGACCTGGAGCGCCCGGCGCTGGTGGTCGGGGCGCTGCTGGACGCGGGCGGGCTGCACCCGGGGCGCACCGGCCGTGACCACCTGCGGGTGCTTGCCGCGGCGTCGCGCCTCCCGGCCCGCCGGGTCGACGAGGTGCTCGCCGCCGTCGGCATGATCCCCGCCGCCGACCGCCGCGTGCGCACCTACTCGCTCGGCATGAGGCAACGCCTCGGCATCGCCGCCGCGCTGCTCGGCCATCCCGACGTCCTGGTGCTCGACGAGCCCGCCAACGGCCTCGACCCGGCCGGGATGCGGTGGCTGCGCGAGCTGCTGCGCACCTTCGCCGACGACGGCGGCACGGTGCTGCTGGCCAGCCACGTGCTGGGCGAGGTGGCGCAGGTCGCGGACGACCTGGTCGTCGTCGGCCAGGGCCGCGTCGTCGCCGCGGGCACGCTGCGCGAGCTCGTCACCACCGACCGGAGCCTCGAGGACGTGTACCTCGACCTCACCGCCGCCACCGAAGGAGTCCGCTGATGTCTCTCGCCGTGTTCAGGGCCGAGCTGCTCAAGCTGCGCAGCACCCGGACGCCCTGGGTCATCGGGATCGTCGCCGTCGCGGGCATGCTCCTCGCGCAGACCCTCACGCTCGTGCTGCCGCGCACGCTGCGCACCCTCGAGGCGCTGGGCGGAGCGGACGCCGGGTTCCACGTCGGGCCGCAGATGTCCCCGGCGGACACCAGCGAGCTCCTGTCCGGTCTCGCCGCCGCCACGGATCTCGGGTCCGCCGCCGCCCAGCGGTCGCTGCTCGACCTCATGGGCAACGGGCCCGCCGGGTCCGGCTCCAGCGGCGTCACCGCGCTGTGCGTGCTGCTGCTCGGCGCGCTCGCGGCCACGACGGACTTCCGCACCGGCGGCATCGTGCCCACGGCGCTGGCCGTGCCGGACCGGCTGCGGATCCTCGCCGGCAAGGCGGGCGCGACGGCGACGGCCGCGCTCGCGATCGGGGTGGCGCTCGCGCTGGTCACGGCCGTCGGGCTGGTCCTCGCGGTCGCGACGACGCCCGGCGCGAGCCTGGCGATCGGGCCCGGCGAGGCGCTCGGCGTCTGGGGGCGAGGCCTCACGGCGATGGTCCTGCTCTCGTGGCTGGGGCTCGCCGTCGGTACCCTCGTGCGGGGGCAGGTCGCGGCGATCGTCGTGGTCGTGGCGCTCGCCCTCGTGGAACCGATGATCCAGGCCGCCGCGCTCGTCCTCACGGGCGGCGCGACGACGGCGACGTCGTGGCTGCCGATCACCCTCGGGTCCCTCGCGTCGGCGGGTCAGGGCGCCGCCCAGCTCTTCGGGGCGACGACGGGCGCCGGCCCGGCGCTCGGTGCCGCCGCGGCGCTGGCGGGCCTGGTCGCCTGGGCGGCCGTGCTGCTCGTCACCGCGGGCGCCGTCCTCCGCCGTCGTGACCTCGCCTGATATCCGATCGATATCCGCCTGACCAGCGACGACGGGTCGTGCCCGGCCCCGGACGGCGTACCGTGGGCCGGGCTCGACGGTCACCCCGAGATCGTCCAGAGAAGCATCCAGACAGCCATCCCGACACCGACGGAGGACCTGTGCTCGACGCGCTGCGACGGAGGCTCGACACTTTCGGCGTCCGGACCGCCACGGGACGCGACGCGCTGCTCGGCGCCGTCATCGCGGCGCTGTCGGTCGCGTTGCTCCTGACGCTGCTGCAGGTGGTGTCGTCGAGCCTCGGAGAGTCGTTCGGGGCCCAGGCGTCGGTGGACGGGATGAGCACCGGTGCACAGGTGACGGCATGCGTCGTCCTCGTCGGGCAGGCGATGGCGCTCACGCTGCGGCGCCGGTTCCCGATGCTGTGCCTCGCGCTCGTGCTGCTCGGGCAGCTCGCGCTGGCACCGCTGCTGCCGCCGTTCGTGAGCTTCCAGGCGCCGGCGACCCTGGTCGCCGCCTACTCGGTGGGCGTGCAGGCCCCGCGACGGCCGGCCCTCGGCGCGGCGGCGGGCGCCGCCGTCGTGCAGGTGCTGCTCGGGTACGTGCTGGGCGGCCCCGCGACGGTGGCGGAGCTCGGCGTGACCGTCGGCACCCAGCTGTGGGGCGGGCTGGTGTCCGCGCTGGTGGTCTACCTCGGCGCGGTCCTCGTCGGCGCGTACGTCGGCACCCGGCGCGAGCTGCTGGCCCAGCTGCGGGCGCGCGTGGCGCAGGCCGAGCGGGAGCGCGAGGCGCTCGCCGCCCAGGCCGTCCTCGCGGAGCGGGGCCGCATGGCCCGCGAGCTGCACGACGTCGCGGCGCACCACCTGTCCGGCATCGTCGTGCAGGCGGCCGCCGCGGAGCGGCTCGTCACGGGAGACCCCGAGCGGGCGAAGGAGTCGCTGCGCTGGATCCGCGGGCAGGGGCGGGAGACGCTCGACAACCTGCGCCTCGTCGTCGGCATCCTCCGCGACACCGGCGAGGGCGACGACGCGCCGTCGGCCCCGCAGCCGACCCTCGCCGACGTGCCCGCGCTGATCGACCTCGCCCGCAGCACGGGCACGCGGGTGCAGGAGACGCGGCGGGGCGAGCCCTACGACCTCCCGCCCACCGTGCAGCTCACCGTGTACCGGGTGCTGCAGGAGTCGCTCGCCAACGCCCGCCGGCACGCGCCGGGCAGCGCCGTCGACGTCGAGACCGTGTACGACGAGGACGAGCTGGCGGTCACCGTGCGCAACGGCCCCGCCGACCGGTCGGCGTCGACCGCGTCGCCGCAGGAGGCGGGCCCGGGGCACGGCGTCATCGGCATGACCGAGCGCGCGGAGCTCGTGGGCGGCCGGCTCACCGCCCGGCGCACGTCCGGCGGCGGCTGGCTGGTGCGGCTCGTCGTGCCGCGCCCCGCTGGCGCCGAGGACCGGTCGGTGCGTGTCGGGCAGGGCGCCCGATGACGCGCGTCGTGCTCGTGGACGACCAGGCGGTGGTGCGCGCCGGGTTCACCGTGATCCTGCAGAGCGAGGGCCTCGAGGTCGTGGGGGAGGCGTCGAACGGCGCCGACGCCGTCCGCGTGGCCCGCCGCGAGCGGCCCGACGTCGTGTGCATGGACGTGCGCATGCCCGGCGGCGACGGCATCACCGCGACGCAGGAGCTCGCCGGGCCGGGCGTCGTCGACCCGGTGCCCGTGCTCGTGGTCAGCACGTTCGACCTCGACGACTACGTGTTCGGCGCGCTGGAGGCCGGCGCGTCCGGCTTCCTGCTCAAGGACGCCGAGCCCGAGGTGCTCGTCGCCGCCGTGCGCCGGGTCGCCGCGGGGGACGGGCTGGTGGACCAGACCCTGACGCGGCGCGTCATCGACGAGTTCGCGCGGCGCCGCGGCGCCGTCGTGCCCGACCCGGCCGCGACCGGGCTGCTCACCGCGCGCGAGCGGGAGATCGTCGCGCTGCTGTGCCGGGGGTCGTCCAACGCGGAGATCGCCGCGGCGCTGTTCCTCGAGCCCAGCACGGTGAAGTCGCACCTCAGCCGGATCATGACCAAGACCGGTGCGCGCGACCGCGTGCAGCTCGTGGTGTGGGCGTACGACAGCGGGCTCGTGGTCCCGGGCGGCTGACCGTCGGGTCAGCGATTCCCGGCCGCCGCGACGCACCACCCGTCGACATGCCGGGTGGTCGCGCGTGCGGCGTCAGTGGTCGAGCACGTCGACGGCGGTGTCCAGGCAGTGCAGCGCGCTCGGCGGGTCCACGCGCACCAGGGTGAAGGCGCTGATGACGAGGGCCGTGCAGACGTCGGCGAGCCGGTCGGCGTCGGCGGGTGTCGCGTCCGGTCGTCGCGCGACCACCCCGCGCCGCAGGGCGGCGCGCAGCTCGGCGCGGTAGTCGGCGACGGTGCGGCGCACGGCGTCGTCGGCCGCGATGGGGGAGCCCGACGTGTTGACCAGCAGGCAGCCCGAGGTGCCCTGGACCTCGTCCGCGCGGGCGAGCGCCGCGCGCAGGCCGGTGAGGTACTCGACGAGCGCTCCGGGGGCGACGTCGTCGGCCACGAGCGGGCGCAGCCGCGGCCGCACGACCTCGTCCAGGTAGCTCTGCACGGCGGCGTCGAAGAGCCCGCGCTTGGAGCCGAAGGCGTGGTAGATGCTCGACCGGTTCAGGCCGGTGGCGCGTTCGAGCGCGGGGACGGACGCCTCCGCGTACCCGTCGCGCCAGAACACCTCGCGCGCCGCCCGGACCGCCAGCTCGGTCTCGAACCCCTGCGCCCTGCCCATCGTTCCTCCAAGTTGTGTAACGCTCGTTGCAGTATATACAGTGGACCGACCGTTACAGAATCGACCGGCGGGTGCGCCGGCAGGCAGCAGGGAGAACCGATGGTCGTCGCAGGGCTCGTCCTGGCCGGGATCGCCGCGGCGCTCCACGTGGTCATCTTCTGGCTCGAGTCGGTCGCGTGGACCACCCCCCGGGCGCGCGCCACGTTCGGCACGACCGAGCAGGAGGCCGCCGCCACGCGCGAGCTGGCGTTCAACCAGGGCTTCTACAACCTGTTCCTCGCCGTCGTGACCGCGATCGGCATCGTGCTCGTCGCCGCCGGCACCACCGGTGCCGGCGCGGCCCTCGTGCTGGCCGGCACCGGCAGCATGCTCGCCGCCGCCCTCGTCCTGTTCCTCTCCTCGCCCGACAAGCGCCGGGCCGCCGTCACGCAGGGCGCCGCGCCGCTGCTCGCGGTCGTCGCGCTCGTCGTCGGCCTCGCGTCCTGATCATCGACCCCGGAAGTAGGCACCACACCCGCATGTCCTCCATCGTCAGCACCCAGGTCCAGCTCGCCGCCCGCCCCACCGGGTGGCCCGCGCCCGACGACTTCCGCACCGTCCAGGTCACCTACGGCGACCTCGAGCCGGGCCAGGTCCGCGTGGCCAACGAGTTCGTCTCCGTCGACCCGTACATGCGCGGGCGCATGAACGACGTGAAGAGCTACACCCCGCCCTTCGCGCTGGGGGAGACCATGACGGGCGGCGCGATCGGGCGCGTCGTCGAGTCGGCGTCCGACGACGTCCCGGTGGGCGCGGTGGTGCTGCACCAGCACGGCTGGCGCGACGTCGCGCAGGAGGACGCGCGTGGCTTCCGCGTCGTGCCCGAGCTCCCCGGGGTGCCGCTGTCCCTCCACCTGGGCATCCTCGGCATGACGGGGCTCACGGCCTACGTCGGCCTCACCGCGATCGCGGGCATGAAGCCCGGCGACACGGTGTTCGTCTCGGGCGCGGCGGGCGCCGTCGGCACCGCGGCCGGCCAGATCGCGCGCCTGCTCGGCGCGGAGCGGGTCGTCGGGTCGGCCGGGTCGGCCGAGAAGGTCGAGCTGCTCACCTCGAAGTACGGCTACGACGCCGCCCTCAACTACAAGGACGCCCCGGTCCGCGAGCAGCTCCCCGCGCTGGTGCCGGGCGGCGTCGACGTCTTCTTCGACAACGTCGGCGGCGACCACCTCACCGCGGCGCTCGACGTGATGAACGACGGCGGCCGGGTCGCGCTGTGCGGGGCCATCGCCGGCTACAACGCCACCGACCGCCTGCCCGGCCCGGACAACATGGCGAACCTCATCACCAGGGGCCTCCGGCTCGAGGGCTTCACGCTGGGCGGCTACCTCCACCACGGCGCCGAGTTCCGCGAGCTCATGACCGGGTGGTTCGCGGACGGGAAGATCGCCTACGACGAGACCGTGGTCGACGGCATCGAGAACGCCCCGCAGGCGTTCCTCGACATGATGGCCGGCGCCAACACCGGGAAGATGGTCGTCCGCACGGCGCGCTGAGACCGCGTCAGCCGCGCTCGACCGCCCGGGCGACGAAGACCCACTCCAGCCCGGGCCGGTCGGGCGCGTCGTGCACCTGCTCGACGACGTAGCCGGCAGTCTCGAGCGACGCCGCCAGCTCGTCGTGCTCCCGGAACCGGAGGGTCGAGTCCGAGCGCAGGACCCGTCCGTCGGCCAGGACGAACGTGCCGCGGAACGTCACGAGCGGCAGCGAGACGTCGACCAGGTCCGTCCACGTCTCGACGACGCCGAACCCCGCCACGTCGCTGCGCCGGTGCGTGCGCTCGCGCGTCCAGCGCTCCCAGGACCGCCGCGCCGGGTCGCGGGTCTCGAACGCGAGGCGACCGCCCGGGAGGAGCGCGGCGTGCACGCCCCCGAGTGTCGCCGCCCAGTCGTCGTCGGTGAGGAAGACCTGTGCGACGTTCCCGGTCATCGTGGCGAGGTCCACCTGCAACGGCGGCAGCGTGGTGGCGTCGCCGTGCAGCCAGCGCACGCGCCCGGCGCCGGGCTTGCCGCGGGCCACGTCGAGCGACGCGCCCGCCGGGTCGAGGCCGACGACGTCGATGCCCTCCGCCGCGAGCAGCACGGCGAGCGCGGCCCAGGGAATTCCGCGGGTGCCGGACGTTCCCCGGCGTCAGCGGATCCGGGTGTGGGTCATGACCCAGTTCACCGGCTCCCACGTGCTGCCGTCGTCGAAGGAGAAGTCCTGCTCCCACCGGGGGTGCGGAGAGTCCGTGTCGAGCCACCGTAACCGGGCGAGGATCGTCCTCGGTGTCGAACTCGGTCCAGGTGCCCGTCGTCGAACCCGGGGCCAGGGGTTCGGTCCAGCGGCGATGACGGACGCGCCACGCGCCGAACAGGAAGTCGACGTCGTGCCGTGTCCCCACAGGTCCTCCTCGTCGGACGTGCCGGGCCCGAGCATGGCAGGGGCCTCCGACACGTCGCGGGAGCTCAGGCGCGCAGCGCCTGCTCGACGTCCTCCACGATGTCCCGCGGGTCCTCGAGGCCGATCGACAGCCGCACGGTGGTCTCGGCGATGCCGACCTTGGCGCGGCCCTCCGGGCCGAGCTTGCGGTGCGTCGTCGTGGCGGGGTGCGTGATGATCGACTTCGCGTCGCCGAGGTTGTTGGAGATGTCGACGACCTGCAGGGCGTCGAGGAACGCGAACGTCCGCTTCTTCGCCTCCGCCGGCTCGGTGCCCTCGGGCACCGCGAGGTCGAACGTCACGACCGTGCCGCCGCCCGACTGCTGCGCCTTGGCGAGCTCGTGCTGCGGGTGCGAGGGCAGGAACGGGTAGCGCACGCCGGTCACACCGTCGAGCTCCTCGAGCGCGGTCGCGACCTGCAGGGCTGCCGCGTTCTGGGCGCGCACGCGCACGTCGAGCGTCTCCAGGCCCTTGAGCAGCACCCACGCGTTGAACGGGCTCAGCGACGGTCCGGTGTTGCGCACGAACGTCTGCACCGGCCCGGTGAGGAACTCCTCCGAGCCGAGGATCGCGCCGCCGAGCACGCGCCCCTGTCCGTCGATGTGCTTGGTGGCCGAGTACACGACGACGTCGGCGCCGAGCTCCAGCGGCTTCTGCAGGACCGGCGTCGCGAACACGTTGTCCACCACGACCACGGCGCCCGCGGCGTGCGCGAGCTCCGCCACCCGCCGCACGTCGACGAGGTCCTGCATGGGGTTGGACGGCGACTCGAAGAACACGACGTCGGCCGGCGTGGCGAGGGCCTCCTCCCACTGCGAGGTCACGTGCCCGTCGACCAGGTCGACGCGCACCCCCCACTTGGCGAGGATCTCGTCGTAGATGACGTTCGTGGACCCGAACAGCGCCCGCGCCGACACGATGCGCGAACCGCTGGAGACCAGCGCGGCGAGGGCGTTGAACACCGCCGACATGCCCGACGCCGTGGCGTAGCAGGCCTCGGCACCCTCGATGAGGCGCAGCCGCTCCTCGAACGTGTGCACCGTCGGGTTGCCGTACCGCGAGTACAGGAACTGGGACCGCTCGCCGGTGAACGCCGCCTCCGCGTCCGCAGCCGAGCCGTAGGTGTACCCCTGGGTGAGGAACAGGCCCTCGGACATCTCCTGGAAGTCCGAGCGGCGGTGCCCGCCGCGCACGGCGAGCGTCGCGGGCCGGACCGTGGCGGGCAGCGGGCGCGAGCCGCCGAAGGTCGTGGGGTCGGCGCCGGGGCCGGTCGGGACCTGCGCGTCGCTCATCGGGCCTGCTCCGAGTCCTGCTGGGCTGCCCGCGTCGCGGCGGCGTCGTCGAACGCGCCCCACGGCAGGCCGCGCACCTTCCAGCCCTCGCGGTCGCGGACGCCGTCGAAGCCGGGGCCGCCCTCGAACCCCTCGAGCACGTTGTACGCCGGGCCCAGGCCGGACGCCGTCGCGAGGCGCGCCGCGCCGATCGAGCGCTGACCGGAGCGGCACAGGAAGACGATCGGGCTGTCGGCGGTCACGCCCGCGGCGGCCAGCTCGGCGAGGAAGCCGGCGTTGGGGCGACCGCCCGCCTGCACCCACTCGACGAAGAGGGGGGCCTTGCCGGCGGTGGCGGTGTCCGGCACGCCGATCGCGCGCCACTCGCCCTCGGTGCGCACGTCCACGAGGACGGCGTCGGGGTCGCCGGCGAGCAGGTCCCACGCCTGCTGCGGGGTGAGGTCGCCGGCGTAGCCCTCGGCGGGGCGGGGATCGATCTGGGTGCTCATCGCAGTCCTCCCATCGGTCGTGGCGGTAGCACCCTCGTCCGGTACGGCCGCCGTCGCCGACGACCGGCCCGCGGGTTGCTGCGGCGTCGACGTGCCACGTCACTCGGCCGCTCGGGATGGTCGTGGCGATCGTACGCCCGCCGTCCGCGTGCTGGTCACCCCGTCTCGCGACGCGAACGCCGCGCGTCCCCCGGGGTCGCGCGCCGGCGACGCCGAACCCGAGGTGGCCACCCTCGACCGCATCGTGAGAAGGACGCCGGATCCGCTTGACCGCGAGGTGCCGCGCACGCACGATGGGCGGCAGGTCAAGAGCGCCAGCGCGAAGCCCCGGCTCGCTGGCCGGCAACCCTCCTCTCGCGGCGGGGTGCCCCGGGTGACGACCTGGCCCCGCGCCGTCCGGCGTGCGGGCAAGCGCGGGGAGCCACCTCCCCGGCACGACCGAGGAGGACCACGCATGACCACGCTCACCACTGCGCCTGCGGTGCCCGCCGCGCGCGCCGCCGCCGTGCACGACGTCGCCCCCGTGCTGCCCGTCGTCGGCGGCGACACGCTCGTGCCGCTCGTCGACGGCCGCCAGGTGCCGTACGCCAACCTCGACGTCGCGGCTTCGGCGCCGGCCCTGCAGGCCGTGGCGGACCGGGTCGCGCGCGTGCTGCCGCTGTACGCCAGCGTGCACCGCGGCGCCGGCTACCTGTCCCAGGTCTCGACCGCCCTGTACGAGACGGCGCGCCGCACGATCGGCGCGTTCGTCGGCGCCCGCGAGGACGACCTCACGATCGTCACCCGCAACACCACGGACTCGCTCAACCTGCTCGCGGGCTGCGTGCCCGCCGACCCGGCCACCGGCGAGCCGGGCCGCGTCCTCGTGCTCGACATCGAGCACCACGCCAACCTGCTGCCCTGGCAGCGCGTCACCGACGCGACCGTCGTCACCGGCGGGCCGTCCGTGTCCGCCACCCTCGCGGAGATCGAGGAGGAGCTGAGCTCCGCCGCCGCGGCGGGCCGCCCCTACGCCCTGCTGGCGCTCACCGGCGCGTCGAACGTGACCGGCGAGGCGCTGCCCGTGGCCGACGTCGTCGCCGCGGCGCACGGCGCGGGCGCGCGCGTCGTGCTCGACGGCGCCCAGCTGGTGCCGCACCGCCGCTTCTCGCTCGTGGAGACGGGCGTCGACTACGTCGCCTTCTCGGGCCACAAGACGTACGCGCCCTTCGGCGCGGGCGCCCTGGTCGGACGCCGCGACTGGCTCGACGCCGGCACCCCGTACCTCGCCGGCGGCGGCGCCGTGCGCCGGGTCCGCACCACCACCACCGAGTGGCACGAGGGCCCCGCCAGGCACGAGGCCGGCTCGCCCAACGTCGTGGGCGCGGTGGCGCTCGCGGCCGCGTGCGACGAGCTCGCCGCGCTCGACCCGTGGGTCGCCGGCGAGCACGAGGACGCCCTGCGGCGCCGCCTCGTGGACGGGCTGGGCGACGTCGAGCGCGTCGAGGTCGTGCACGTGTGGGACGACGCCGTCGACCCGGTGGGGGTCGTGACGTTCACGGTCTCCGGGTACGACCCGGGCCTCGTCGCCGCGTACCTGTCCGCCGAGCACGGCATCGGGGTGCGCGACGGCCGGTTCTGCGCCCACCCGCTGCTCGGCCGCCTCGGGTTCGATGCCGGGGCCGTCCGCGCGTCGGTGGGTCTCGGCACGGCGGGCGAGGAGGTCGAGCGGCTCGTCGCCGCCGTCCGTTCGCTCGTGACCGAGGGGCCGCAGGCGCGGTACGACGTCGTGGACGGGCTGTGGGTCGTCGTCGACGACCCTCGCCCCGTGCCCGAGGGCTCCGGCCTCGAGGGGCTGCTCGCCACCGCCGCGCTGGGCGCCGACGAGGCCTTCGGCTGCCTGCCCGACGACCTCTGAGCCGTCGGTCCCGCCCCGGGCGGACATGACGACGGGGCGCCACCGTGCGGTGGCGCCCCGTCGTGTCAGCGGGTCAGCCCTTGAACGCGTCCTTGACGTCGTCGCCCGCCTGCTTGAGGTTCGCGCTGGCCTGCTGGGCCTTGCCCTCGGCCTCTTTGCTCTCGTCGTCGGTGAGCTTGCCCGTGGCCTCCTTGGCCTTGCCTTCGGCCTCTTCCGCCAGGTGCTTGGCCTTGTCTCCCAGTCCCATCGGGGCTCCTTCCGTCAGACGAACGACCTCGAAGACCGACCGTAGGCGCGTGCCCGCCGGCTCGCACGCCGACGTCTCAGGCCGTGGTCCTCCGGCCGGCGACCGGCAGGTCAGGGCGTCGGGCGGCCGAACTCCTCGATCAGCACCGGGTACTGCTCGTGACCGTGGCCCGCGGCGACGCCACGGTCGGCCACGGCCTTGAGCAGTCTCGGCAGCTCGGTGCTCACGCCCAGCGCCTCGCTCTCCTCGACGAGGTGCGCCATCGCACGCGCGTCCGTCTCGAGGGCCGAGGCCTCGGCCGGGAACCGGCCGCGGTCGACCTGCTCCGCGTAACCGGGCAGCCACGCGGCCACGCCCTCCGCGATCTGCCGGGCGAACGGCGCGAAGGCGGCGGCGTCCACCCCGGCCGTCCGGAGCATGGCGGTGCCGTGCAGCCACGCGTCGAGGACGCTCCACATCATCGTGAGGCCGGCCGCGTCGTAGAGGGACGCCAGCCCGGGGTCCTCGCCGAGGTGGGTGACGGTGCCGAGCGCCGCGAGCGTGGCCGCGTGCGCGTCGAAGTCGGTCCGGGGCCCGCTGTGCAGGACGACCGCGTCCGCCGTCCCGATCGCGGAGGGCACGGCCATGATCGCGCCGTCGAGGTATCGCGCGCCGCGTCGGGCGGTCCACCGGGCGGTCTCCCTGGCCTGCGAGGAGCTGCTGGACGTGAGGTTGACCAGCGTGGCGCCGGCGACGTCGACACCGTCCTGGCCGATCAGCTCGCGCACGGCGTCGTCGTCGGTGAGGCAGACGACCGTCAGGCCGTCGGGGCGGAGCGCCGCGGCCGCCGAGGGCGCCAGGTGCGCGCCGTCCGCCACCAGCGCGTCGGCCTTGGCGGGGGTGCGGTTCCACACGGTGGTGGGGTGCCCGGCCCTGAGGAACGCGCCGGCGAGCGCGCGGCCCATGAGGCCGAGACCGACGACGGAGACGGGGGCGGGGGACGACGGCTTGTGGGTTCTGGTGACCATGGCAGCATCGTCGACGTTCATACCGGTGTGAAGGTCAAGGGGGAGCGGGATGCGGATCGGGGAGCTGAGCCGCCGCACGGGCGTGCGGACGCACCAGCTGCGCTACTACGAGGCCCAGGGCCTGCTGGACGTCGCCCGGCGCTCGAACGGCTACCGCGAGTTCGACGAGGGGGCCGTGCTGCGGGTGCGGCAGATCCGGCACCTGCTCGACGCGGGCCTGTCGTCCGAGGACATCGCCTCCGTGCTGCCGTGCGCGGTCGGCGAGGAGCCGCAGCTGCCCGGCTGTGTCGAGCTCCTGACCGCGATGCGCTCCCGCCTGCGGCGCCTGGAGGACCAGATGGCGAGGCTCGCCCGCTCGCGCTCGGCCCTGGCCGGGTACATCGCGGCGGCGGAGCGGGTGGGCGGCGAGAGCTACCCGCCCCTCGACGGCGCGACGGCGGAGCGGGTTCCCGCCTGATCACCAGGCCGGCGGGTGCCGGTCCGCCCAGCGCAGCCGGTCCTCGAGCTGTGCGGCGAGGGCGAGGAGCGTCGTCTCCCCGCCCGGCCGCCCGATCAGCTGCACGCCCATCGGCAGCCCGTCGTCGGTCCACCGCGTGGGCACGGTGATCGCGGGCAGGCCGGCCACGTTGAGCATCGACGTCCACGGCGTGTACTGGCACTGCTGCTCGAAGTTGCGCTCGGGGTCCTCGGGGTCGAACCAGCCGAGCGGGCGGGGCGTCATCGCGAGGGCGGGGGTGACGACGGCGTCGAACCGCGACACCTGCGCGACCAGCCGGCGCTCGAAGGCGGTGAGGGCGCGCAACGCCTCGGCGAGCTCGCGGGCGGGCACCTGGCGGCCGCGGCCGACGAGCCACCGGGTGAGCGGCTCGAGGCGGTCGAGGCGTGCGGCGTCGTCGATCGGCACCGCGGACGCGCCCGCCATCCACAGGGTGCGGAACGCGGGGCCGTACGTCGGGTCGGGTTCGAGGGACAGGCCGTCCACCTCGTGCCCGAGCCCGGTGAGCGTCGCCACGCCGGTGTCGAGCGCGGCGCGCGCCTCGTCCGACGTCGAGATCGCGTAGAAGTCGTCCCAGGCGGAGTCGGTCGTGACCGCGATCCGGAAGCGGCCCCGCACGTCCTCGCCGCCCTCTCCCGCCACCTCGCCGCGGCGGGCCGCGGCCAGGTACTCCCCGGCCCGGGCCGACGGCGCGCGCAGCGTCAGCGGGTGCGCCACCCGCCCGTCGGGCGTCCGGGTGAGCATCCCCTCGAGCAGCAGCGCGGTGTCCTCCGTGGTGCGGGCGAGAGGCCCGTCCACGACCAGACCGCCGAGCGACTCCTGCCCCGATCCCGCGGGGACGAGGCCGCGGCTCGGCTTGAGCCCGACGACGCCGCACGCCGCGGCGGGGATGCGCACCGAGCCGCCGCCGTCCGACCCGGGCGCGCACGGCAGCAGGCCCGCGGCGACGGCGACGGCGGCGCCGCCGCTCGACCCGCCCGCCCCGAGCGCCGGGTCCCACGGGTTGCGCGCCACCGGCCCGGCCAGCGGCTCCGTGTACGCGGGGAAGCCGAGCTCGGGCGCCGTCGTGCGGCCGAGGCTCACCATGCCGGCGGCGTCGAGGACGTCGACGATCTCGTCGCTCACCGGAACCACCACGGCGTCGTCGCCGGCGAAGGCGCGGGAGCCGAACCCGGCGGGCACGCCGGCCCGCAGCCACAGGTCCTTGTCCCCGCCGGGCAGCCCCCACAGCACGCCCCGGGCCTTCGCGCCGTCGCGCTCGAGGCGCGCCGCCCGCTCGCGCGCCGCCTCGGGGGTGACGCTGACGAAGGCCCCCAGGGCGGGGTTGGCGCGCTCGATCCGGGCCAGGAAGTGGTCGGCCACCTCGGTCGGCGTGAGCTCGCCCGCGCGCAGCAGGTCACGCAGCCGGGCGGCGGTCATCTCGTGCAGGGCGTCGTCCATGACCCCCATCCTGCGCCGAGCATGCAGATGTGCTCGGCATGCGGCGCGAGAACGTGCCCAGGTGCAGGGTCGGCGAGGATGGGGGCGTGACCCACGACCTCGTCCTCGCCGGCCACGGCGTGCGCCTGGAGCCCCTCGGCCCGCAGCACGCCGCGGCGCTGCTCCCCCTCGTCGACGCCGACCTCTGGTTCGGCATGACCTCGCCCGTCCCGACGACCGTCGCGGACCTCGAGGCGTGGATCGACGCCGGGGTCGCCACGCCCGGCACGATGGCGTTCGCCGTCGTGGGCGACGACGGCGCGGTCCGCGGGTCCACGCGCTTCTACGAGCTGGCCCCCGGGCCGCGCCGCGTGGAGATCGGCACCACGTTCTACGGGCGCGACTGGTGGGGCGGCACGACCAACCCCGCGTGCAAGCTCCTGCTGCTGCGGCACGCGTTCGAGGAGTGGGGGATGCGCCGCGTCGCGCTGCGCGCCGACTCGCGCAACACGCGCTCGTGCGCGGCCATCCAGCGCCTCGGCGCGAAGCCCGAGGGCGTGCTGCGCAAGCACCGCGTCGCCGCCGACGGCACGGTGGGGGACACCGCGTACTTCTCGATCGTCGACGACGAGTGGCCGGACGTCCGCGACGGGTTGCGGCGCCGGCTCGCGGCGGCCTGACGGTTCGACGGGTCCCACCGGCCGGGCGGTGAGACCCTGGCGGGAGCACGACAGGTAGGGTCGACGGCCGGCCCGGGCCAGGCGTGACGTGGCCGGCTCGCGGCCAGACCTGTCCCCGAACCCTGGAGAGCCTGTGACCACCGAGGACGCCGCCGCCGTCGAACCGACACCCGAGCGCGAGCCGCACGACAGGTCGTTCTTCGGCCACCCGCGCGGCCTGGCCACGCTGTTCAGCCTCGAGGTCTGGGAGCGGTTCTCGTTCCTCGGGATGCAGGCCATCCTCGTCCTGTACTTCACCGCCTCGGTCGCGGACGACGGGCTCGCGATGGAGGCCGGCAACGCGGCGTCGATCGCGGCCGGCTACGGCACCATGGTCTATCTGGTGTCCGTGGGCGGCGGCTGGATCGCGGACCGGGTCCTCGGCTCCTACCGGAGCGTGCTGTGGGGCGGCGTCCTCATCGCCGCGGGCCACTACACGATGGCGATCCCGGCCGAGTTCTCCACGTGGGTCGGCCTGGTGCTCATCAGCCTCGGCACCGGGCTGCTCAAGCCCAACGTGTCGACGCTCGTGGGCAAGCTCTACCGGACCGACGACGAGCGGCGCGACGCCGGGTTCGCGCTCTACTACATGGGCATCAACGTGGGGGCGTTCTTCGGCCCGCTGGTCACCGGGTGGCTGGGCGCGGAGGTCGGCTGGCACTGGGGCTTCTCCGCCGCCGCGATCGGCATGACGGCCGGGCTGATCCAGTACGTCGTGGGCCGACGCGGCATCCCCGGCTACGGCCGCGGGGCCGAGGCGGCGCTGCCGCCCGACGTCGCGCGCCGCACGCGCTGGATCCTCGGCGGCTCGGCGGCCGCCGTGGTCGTCGTCCTCGTCGTCCTCGCCCTCGTCGGACGGCTCAGCGTGGACGGCGTCGTCGACGCCCTCACCGTGATCGCGATGGTCGCGCCGATCGTCTACTTCACCGTGATGTTCCGCAGCCCCCGCGTGACGGGCGAGGAGCGTGGGCGGCTGCGTCCGTTCCTCGTGCTGTGGATCGCGTCGGTCGCGTTCAACTTCGTGCTCTTCCAGGCGTACTCGGTGCTCATCCTGCTGGCCGAGGACCACGTGGACCGCACGATCTTCGGCTGGGACGTGCCCTCGTCGTGGTTCAGCTCCTACCTCGGCGCGGCGGAGGTGCTGGTCGCCCCGCTCGTCGCCGCGCTGTGGACCTGGCTCGGGCCGCGGCAGCCGCACGCCTCGAAGAAGGTCGCGTTCGGCGCCCTGCTCGGCGGCCTGTCCTACCTGGTCCTCGTCCCCGCCGTGAGCGGGCAGTCCGGCGACTGGCGGATCGCCGTCTGGTGGATGCTCGTCTCGCTGCTCCTGCTCGGCCTGGGCGACGTGCTGCTGCAGACCACCGGCCTGTCCGCCACCACGAAGCTCGCCCCGCTCGCGTTCT
The DNA here is from genome assembly GCA_026934365.1 of Isoptericola sp. QY 916. Classification (GTDB taxonomy): domain Bacteria; phylum Actinomycetota; class Actinomycetes; order Actinomycetales; family Cellulomonadaceae; genus Isoptericola; species Isoptericola nanjingensis. The sequence continues at coordinate 19,217 of JADHZE010000015.1, forward strand.
CCAGCCAGTCGATGGCGGTGTGGTTCCTGTCCATCGCGCTGGCCAACGGCATCCAGGCGCAGACGGTCCGCTTCTACGGCGAGGTCCCCGACGGGGTCTACTTCGCCGTCAACGGCGCGGTGCCCGTGATCGTCGCCGTCGTCGTCCTCGCCCTGTCGCCGTGGATGAAGCGCACCATGCACCCCGTCCACTGAGCCCGACCGCGACCTCCCGGAGGACACCATGCGATACGTCACCGACCTGCCTCACGAGACCCGCGTCGAGGACCACTGGATCCCCCTGGCGGACGGCACGCGCCTCGCGGCCCGCGTCTGGCGGCCCGTCGACCCCACGCCCGTCCCGGCGATCCTGGAGTACCTTCCCTACCGGCTGTCCGACTGGACCGCCCCCCGCGACGCCCAGCGCCACCCGTACTACGCCGGGCACGGCTACGCGTCGGTGCGGGTCGACATCCGTGGCAGCGGCAACTCCGACGGTTTCCAGGACGACGAGTACTCGCCCACGGAGCTCGCGGACGGGGTGGCCGTCGTGGAGTGGCTGGCGGCGCAGGACTGGTGCGACGGCTCGGTCGGCATGTTCGGCATCTCGTGGGGCGGCTTCAACTCGCTCCAGATCGCGGCACTCGCCCCCGAGCCGCTCAAGGCGATCGTCACGGTGTGCTCCACCGACGACCGCTACGACAACGACGTGCACTACACGGGCGGCTCCGTGCTGGCCGTCGACATGCACGCGTGGGCTGCCACGATGCTCGCGTTCTGCTCGCGCCCGCCGGACCCGGCGTACGTGGGGGAGGGCTGGCGCGCGCAGTGGCTCGAGCGGCTCGAGCGCACGGAGCCGTTCGTCCACACCTGGCTGGACCACCAGACCCGCGACGACTACTGGCGGCACGGCAGCGTCATCGAGGACTACTCGACGATCTCGGCCGCGGTCCTCGCCGTCGGCGGCTGGAACGACCCGTACCGCGACACGGTGCTGCGGCTCGCCGCGGCGGGGGACGACGGCGCGCTGCGCGCCCCGGTGCGCGGCATCCTCGGCCCGTGGTCGCACCAGTACCCCGACCGCGGCCTGCCGCCCGGGCCGGCCATCGGCTTCCTGCAGGAGACGCTGCGCTGGTGGGACCACTGGCTCAAGGGCGCCGACCGCGGCGTCCTCGACGACCCGCCGCTGCGCGCGTGGATCAGCGAGTCCGTGCCGCCCGCCACCGTCTACGACGAGCTGCCCGGCCGGTGGGTGGGCGAGCCGACGTGGCCGTCGCCGCACGTGTTCGCCCGCGAGCTGCCGCTCGTGGCCGCGGGCGCCGACGACCCTCCCGAGGGCGGCCTGCGGACGACGGCGCCGACGGTCGGGGCGCTCGCCGACGGGCACCCCGTCCCGACGTCGTGGCTGGTGGACTCGCCGCCGCACACGGGCGTGGACGCGGGCCGGTTCTTCCCGTTCGGCAACGACGCCGACCTGCCGCCCGACCAGCGGGAGGAGGACGGGCGGTCCCTCTGTTTCGACTCCGACCCGCTGACCGCCCCGCTGGAGATCCTCGGCCGGGCGCGCGTGCGGCTGCGGCTCACGTGCTCGGCGGCGAAGGGGCAGGTCGTGGCGCGGCTGTGCGACGTCGGGCCCGACGGCGCGTCGACGCTGGTCACGCGCGGCGTGCTCAACCTCTCCGCCCGGCACGGCCGCGACCGGGCCGTGCCGTGGACGCCGGGCGCCACCGAGGAGGTGACGTTCGAGCTCACCGGGACCGGCTACGCGCTGGCGCCCGGCCACCGGCTCCGTCTGGCGGTGTCCTCCGCCTACTGGCCGTGGGTCTGGCCGCAGCCGGGTGACGCCGTGCTCGCCGTCGCGGTCGGCGACGGCGCGCTCGAGCTGCCCGTGCACGACCGCGCGTCGTCGCACCCGCTCGTCGTCTTCGAGGAGCCGGAGCAGACGCCGCCGCTCGGCGTCGTCTTCGGCGAGGCGGACGAGGCCCGCCCGGAGCGCCGTGTGGTGCGCGACGTCGCCGAGGGCCGGTGGCTGCTCGAGGTCGACCCGCGCTACGGCGGCACCCGCACCTACCCCGACGGGCTCGAGTTCACCGAGGACGCGCTCGAGCGGTACTGGATCGGCAGGGAGGCCACGAGCGCGCGGACGCGCTCGGACTGGACCGTGCGGCTGCGCCGCGGCGCCGGCGACCCGCTGCCCGCGGGGATGACCGACGGCTGGGACGCGAGCGTCGTCACCCGGTCGGAGATCACCTGCGACGAGCACGCCTTCCACACCGAGAACGAGGTGGTGGCGCGCGACGGCGACGAGGTCGTCTTCGAGCGGCGGTGGACGCGGACGATCCCGCGCACCGCCGGCTGACGCCTACCGCAGCAGGGGCGCGACCTCCTCGCCGAGGAACGCCGCGAAGCCGTCGAGGTCCGGCTCGTCCAGGGTCGGCTGCGCGACGACGGTCGTGGCGCCGAGCGCGACGTAGCGGCGCAGCCCGTCGGCGACCTCCTCCGCGGACCCCCAGCTGGCGTGGTCGGCGAGCGCCTCGTCCGACGACGCGTCGACGTCCCACCGCGCGAGGGACCGGCGCAGGCGGTCGGCCGCGCCGTCCCCGGTGGCGACCTGGGCGAACGCGACCGTCCGGAACGGGTGCTCGCCCTCGGGCGCGGACTCGGCGACCGGCGGCAGGCCGGCGGCAGCGCGCCCCTCGTCCACGAGCACGACCGCCTGACGGGCCCCGGAGACGCCCGTGTCGCCGTCGATGACCACGCCCTGGGCGACCTCGCCCACCAGCCGCAGCGTCTTGGGCCCCTTCGCCGCCGCGACCACGAGGGGCGCGACGGCGGGCGGCCAGTCGAGCGCGACGTCGTCGAGCGTCACGTAGCGGCCGGACGTCGTGACCCGCTCGCCGGCGAGCAGCGCGCGCAGGGCGCCGACCTGCTCGCGCATGAGCGTCAGCGGCGACGCCACCCGGGCGCCGACCTGGCCCATCCAGCTCTGCACGCCGTGCCCGACGCCCGGCACGAACCGGCCGGGGAACATGCCGTCGATCGTCGCCGTCTCCATCGCCGTGAGGGCCACGTTGCGCAGCGGCAGCGGCATGACGCCGATCCCGACGCGCAGGCGTTCGGTGGCGCTCAGCATCGCCGCGGCCGCGGACGGGCCGGACTCGAGGAAGCAGTCCTCCCACAGCCACACCTCGTCGAGGCCCGCGGCCTCGGCGGTGCGGGCGAACGGGACGAACCGCGAGGGCGGGTTGCCGTAGGGCGCGAGGATGCAGCCGAGGGTCACCATGACCCGATCCTGCACCAGCCCCGCGCGCCGAGGTAGTACCGGACCCCGCGAGGTAGTACAGCTCCTGCTGAGGTAGCACCGGATCCCGCGAGGTAGTACGGATGCTGCCGAGGTAGTCCCCGATCAGCGACGGCGGACGCGCAGGACGGCGGAGTCGACGCGCCGCGGTGGCCGCACGGCTTGTCCGCCCGGGACGCCGGACAGGCGGTCGACACCTCGGGCCTCGTCGGGCCCGAGGTGTCGACCGCCTGTGCGGCAGCCGCGGCGCCCGGTCAGAGCGGGGTGACCGTGCCCCGGAAGTGCTGGCGGCGTCGGCCGCCGTTCCAGCCGACGTACGCGAAGCCGTCGTCGTCCGGGGTCACGGCCACGTCCACCGTGCCGGGCAGCAGGACGGGGGAGGCGAACTCGACCGTCCAGCGATAGGCATCGCCGCGCGCGTGGCCGACGTCGGCCAGGGCGCGCGCCGCCGTGTACATGCCGTGCGCGATGGCGCGCGGGAAGCCGAACGCCTTCGCGGACAGCGCCGACAGGTGGATCGGGTTCCGGTCGCCCGAGACGGCGCCGTACGCGCGGCCGGTACCCGGCCCGAGCGCCCACCGGCCGGTGGGCAGCGGCGGGGTCCACGTACCTGCGGGGGCGCGGTCCTCGGCGTCGGCGTCCGCCGGCTCGTCCCGCGGGGCGTCCGCCTCGTCGGACCAGGGCAGGTGGAAGCCCTTGGCGAGGTAGGTCGACACGCCCCGCCACACGGGGCCGGCGTCCGGGTCGGCCTGCGGGCGCACCTCGGCGACGAGGTCCACCTGCACGCCCCGCTTGTGCGGGCGCAGGTTCTCGGCCCAGGCGCGCACCTCGAGCACGTCGCCCACGACGACCGGCCCGCGCAGCTCGACGTCGTTCGCCAGGTGCACCATCCCGAGCAGCGGCAGCGGGAAGTCGCCGCGCACCATGACCGCGGTCGCCAGCGGGAACGCCAGCACGTGCAGGTACCCCGCGGGCAGCACGTCGGTGACCGGCTCGTGCAGCAGCCGCTGGTAGTCGTGCAGGTGGTGGGCGAGCTCCGCCGTCGGCACGCGGGTGACGCGGTACGCGACGTCGGGCAGCGTCAGGGGTGCGGGCTCGCCGTCTCCCTCCGACCGGCCCTGGCCGATCACGGGCAGGCCCGGCATCGCGCGCCCCGCCGCGATGCGCCCCGAGGCGGCGGCGCCGCGCGCGTAGAGACTGCCGAGGCCCGGCAGGGTGGGCAGGGTCTCGACGCGCAGCGGCTCGCCGGCGCTGGTGGCCGGCGCGGCCGCCGTCACCGCCCCACCAGGTTCTGGCCGCACACGCGCAGCACCTGCCCGTTGACCCCGGCGGACGCCGGCGACGCGAGGAAGACGATCGCCTCGGCGACGTCGACCGGCCGGCCGCCCTGCTGCAGCGAGTTGAGGCGCCGGGCCACCTCGCGGGTGGCGAAGGGGATCGACGCCGTCATCTCGGTCTCGATGAAACCGGGCGCGACGGCGTTCGCGGTGCCGCCGCGCGCGGCGACCAGCGGGGCCGTGGCACGGGTGTGCCCGATGACGCCGGCCTTGGAGTAGCCGTAGTTCGTCTGGCCCTTGTTGCCCGCGATGCCGGAGGTCGACGCGAGCGACACGAGGCGGAGCCCGTCCACGCCCTCGCCCCCGTCGCGGCCGAGCAGCTGGTCGTTGATCCGCAGCTGGGCCTCGAGGTTGACGGCGATGACGGCGTCCCACTGGGCGGGCTTCATGTTGGCCAGCAGCTTGTCGCGCAGGATTCCCGCGTTGTGCACCACGACGTCGAGGCCGCCGTGGCGGGTGCGCGCGTGCTCGAGGATGCGTCGTCCGGCGTCGTCGGACGTGACGTCGAGCTGGAGCGCCGTGCCGCCCACCGCGTTGGCGGTGCGCGCCAGGCCCTCGCCGGCGGCGGGGACGTCCACGCACACGACGGTGGCGCCGTCGCGGGCGAGGGTCTTCGCGATGGCGGCGCCGATGCCCCGGGCCGCACCGGTGACGACGGCGACCTTCCCGGCCAGCGGCCGGTCCCAGTCGGCGGGGGCCGCGGCGTCGGCCGGGCCGACCGGCAGCAGCTGGCCGTCCACGTACGCGGACCGAGCGGACAGGAAGAACCGCAGCGTGGCGAGGACGGACGTCGAGTCGACGGCGGCGCCCCCGGTGAGCACGATCCCGTTGCCGGTGGCGCCGGCGCGCAGCTCCTTGGCGAGCGAGCGCAGGAAGCCGTCGACGCCGTTGCGCGCCGCGGCGAGCGCCGGGGCGTCGCCGTCGGCGGCGGCGCGCGAGACGGTGACGACGCGCCCGTTGGTGGCGAGCCGGCGCAGGACCGAGCCCGTGGCCAGCACGGCCGCGGAGACGTCCGTCGGGCGCCGGGTCTCGGTGAGCACGAGCAGGACGGCGCCCCAGCGGGCGTCGTCGCTGGGCTGGCGGCGCACGTCGAGGCCCCAGCCGAGCAGCACCTGGGCGATCCTGTCCGCGTCGCCGGTGGAGGCGTCGTCGGAGACGACGAGCACCGGCCCGACGGTGAGCGGGTCACCCGCGCGGAAGCGGCGCAGGATCGCGGGGCGGGGCAGGCCCAGCTTCTTCGCGAGCGTCTTGGTGAAGCCGGAGTTGACGGCCTTGGTGTAGGAGTCGGTCACGGGTTCCTCTCAGACGGACTCGACGACGGCGGTGGCCCCGAGGCCGCCCGCGGCGCAGATGGAGATCAGGGCACGCGCCGGCCGGCCGGTCTCGGCGGCCTTGGCCGCGACGAGCTTGGCGGCCGTGGCGAGGATGCGGCCGCCCGTCGCGGCGAACGGGTGGCCGGCAGCGAGCGAGGAGCCGTTGACGTTGAGCTTCTCCCGGTCCACGCTGCCGAGCGGCGCCTCGAGGCCGAGCTCCGCCTTGCAGTAGTCGGCGTCCTCCCAGGCGGCGAGCGTCGTGAGGACGGTCGACGCGAACGCCTCGTGGATCTCGAAGAAGTCGAAGTCGCCGAGGGTCAGGCCGTTGCGGGCCAGCAGGCGCGGCACCGCGTGCACGGGCGCCATGAGGAGTCCGTCGTGGCCGTGCACGAAGTCGACGGCGGCGGTCTCGGCGTCGACGAGCCGCGCGAGCACCGGCAGGTCGCGCTCGGCGGCCCACGCGGCCGACGACAGCAGCACGGTGGAGGCGCCGTCGGTCAGCGGCGTGGAGTTGCCGGCCGTCATCGTGGGCTCGGCGGGCTCGGCGAGGCCGCGGCCGAACACCGGCTTGAGCTTCGCGAGCTTCTCCAGCGAGGTGTCCGCGCGCAGGTTGTCGTCACGGGTCAGGCCGCGGAACGGCGTGACCAGGTCGTCGAAGAACCCGGCGTCCCACGCGGCGGCGAGGTGCTGGTGGCTGGCGAGCGCGACCTCGTCCTGCGCGGCGCGGGAGATGCCCCAGCGCGCGGTGGTGACGGCCTGGTGCTCGCCCATCGACAGGCCGGTGCGCGGCTCGTCGGTGGCGGGCGTGAGGGGCTTCAGGTCGGCCGGGCGGATCTTCGCGAAGGCCTTGAGGCGCGCCTGGAGCGTCTTGGCGTGCGACGCGTCGAGCAGCGCGCGGCGCAGGCCCTCGCTCACGGCGACGGGGGCGTCCGAGATGGTGTCGGAGCCGCCGGCGACGCCGGACTCGATCTGGCCGAGCCGGATCTTGTTCGCGACGGTGATCGCGGCCTCGAGGCCGGTCGCGCACGCCTGCTGCAGGTCGAAGGCGGGGGTCTGGGGCGACAGCGAGGAGCCGAGCACCGACTCGCGGACCAGGTTGAAGTCGCGCGAGTGCTTGAGGACGGCCCCGCCCACGACCTCGCCGAGGCGCTCCCCCTGCAGGCCGTACCGGGCGACGAGCCCTTCGAGCGCCGCGGTGAACATCTCCTGATTGGAGGCGTCGGCGTACTTCTTGCCGGCGCGCGAGAACGGGATGCGGTTGCCGCCCACGATCACGGCGTCGCGCACTCCGGCGGGGGCGGACGGGTTCGCTTCGCGGGTGTTCCGGGAGGTGCCGGACGGCTTGCGTGTAGCCACAGGGGTAGATCCTTCACTCCGTCGGTCAGGTAGGACTCACAGTACCTGATACTCTCAGTCTCGTGAGACGAGTCACAAGGTGCGGCCGATGACGGCCGCGGAACAGCTCGACGCCCGTTCGGCTCCGGATGCTCGTTCGGCCCTCGACGGTCGTTCGACACGGTGGGACGACCATCGTGCCGCGCGCCGGGCGCAGCTCGTGAACGCCGCGCGCAAGGCCGTGCACCGCGCCGGGCCAGGGGTCTCGATGGACGAGATCGCGGGCGAGGCGGGCACGTCCAAGTCGATCGTCTACCGGTACTTCGAGGACAAGGCGGGCCTGCGCCTCGCCGTGGCCGCGCACGTCGTCGCGACGATGCACGACGCCCTCCGCGAGGCCGCCGAGGCCGCGCCCACCCCGCACGCGGCCCTGCGCGCTATGGTCCGGGTGTACCTCGAGATGATCGAGCACTCGCCCAACGTCTACTGGTTCGTCACCCGCACCGCCATCGGCGGCAACGAGCCCGCGCCCGGCACCGCCGGGACGGGACAGGTCGAGGCGCTCGGCGCCTACCTCGACTCGGTGATCGAGCTGGTGGCCGAACCGTTCGCCAAGGCCGTCCAGGTGCCCCCGGCGCTCGCCGCCGCCTGGGCCGCGGGGGCCGTCGGCTTCGTGCGCGGCGCCGGCGAGTGGTGGCTCGGCCACGCCGCGGACCAGGGCGGTCCCGACCGGCTCACCCGGGAGGACCTCACCGAGAAGGTGACGCTCTGGCTGTGGACCGGCCCCGTCGGCGTCCTCCACCACGAGGAGTCCGCGCCCTTCGACCTCGCCGGGTCCTCCCACGCCTTCGAGACCTCCAACCCCGCACAACCGCAGGAGAACCGATGACCACGACGTCCGACCGTCCCGCGACGACGCAGGCCGCGCCCGCCCCCAAGGCGACCCCGCGCGTCGACGTCGCCGGCCTGTCCGAGCAGCTGCTCGGCCGGTGGCCGGAGTGGCGCCGCCACGCCCGCGCGCGCTCGACCGACCCGACCTTCTGGAAGGACGAGTCGCTCTCGATGGCGGAGCACCGTGAGCGGGTGCTCGAGCAGATGAAGCTGCTCGCGACCGACCCGAAGCACCAGGTGTGGCTCGGGTACCCGACGCGCCTCGGCGGGGCGGACTCCCCGGGCGCGAACCTGGCGGGCTTCGAGGAGCTCGCCGTCGCCGACCCGTCGCTGCAGATCAAGGCGGGCGTCCAGTGGGGCCTGTTCGGCTCGGCCATCCTGCACCTGGGCACGCCCGAGCAGCAGGACCGCCTGCTGCCGGGGGCGATGGACCTGTCCGTGCCCGGCGCGTTCGCGATGACGGAGATCGGGCACGGCTCGGACGTCGCGTCGGTGGCCACCACGGCCACCTACGACCCGGAGACGGAGGAGTTCGAGATCCACACGCCGTTCCGCGCGGCGTGGAAGGAGTTCCTCGGCAACGCGGCGGTGCACGCCACGGCGGCCACCGTCTTCGCGCAGCTGATCACGAACGGCGTCAACCACGGCGTGCACTGCTTCTACGTGCCGGTGCGCGACCCGGAGACCATGGAGTTCCTGCCCGGGATCAGCGGGCACGACGACGGGCTCAAGGGCGGCCTGCGCGGCGTCGACAACGGGCGGCTCGCCTTCGACCACGTGCGCATCCCGCGCGCCGACCTGCTCGCCCGCTACGGCGCGGTCGCCGCCGACGGCACGTACTCGTCGTCGATCGACAGCCCGGGCCGCCGCTTCTTCACCATGCTCGGCTCGCTGGTGCAGGGCCGGGTGTCGCTGGACGGCGCCGCGTCGACGGCGTCCAAGCTGGGCCTCGCCATCGCCGTGAAGTACGGCGCCGAGCGCCGCCAGTTCACCTCGTCGTCGCCGATCGAGGAGACGGTGCTGCTGGACTACGCGACCCACCGCCGCCGCCTGTTCCCGCGCATCGCCGAGACGTACGCGACGCACTTCGCGCACGACCGCCTCCTCGACCTGTTCGACGACGTCTTCTCCGGGGAGAAGGACACCCCGGAGAACCGCGAGGACCTCGAGACGATGGCGGCGGCGCTCAAGGCGACGTCGACCACGTTCGTGCTCGAGACGCTGCAGGAGGCCCGCGTGGCCTGCGGCGGCGCCGGCTTCATCACCGAGAACCGCATCACGAGCCTGCACCACGACATGGACGTGTACGCCACGTTCGAGGGCGACAACACGGTGCTGCTGCAGCTCGTCGCCAAGCGTCTCGTGGGCGACTACGCCAAGGCCCTCAAGGGCGCGACGTCGACGCCGGCCGGCATCGCCCGGTTCGTCGTCGACCGCGCCGCGGACGCCGCGCTGCACCGCACCGGCCTGCGCCGGGCCGGCCAGGCCCTCGCCGACGCGGGCGACCCGCGCCGCGCCGCCGGGCACCTGCGCGACGCCGAGACGCAGCGCGAGCTGCTGGCCGACCGCGTCGCGACCATGGTCGAGGAGGTCGCGATGGCCCTGCGTCCCGCGCAGAAGGCGGACCCCGTGACGGCTGCGCGGATCTTCGACGAGAACCAGGTGCAGCTCGTCGAGGCGGCCAGGGCGCACGCGGACCTGCTGCGCTGGTCGGCGTTCACCGACGCGCTCGAGCAGATCGACGACCCGGGCACCCGCCGCGTCATGACGTGGGTGCGCGACGTCTTCGGGCTCACCCTCATCGAGCGCAACCTCGCCTGGTACCTCATCAACGGGCGGCTCTCCGCGCAGCGCGCGCGCACCGTGACGTCGTACGTGGACCGCCTGCTCGACCGCCTGCGTCCGCACGCCGTCGACCTGGTCGACGCGTGGGGCTACGGGCCCGACCACCTGCGGGCGGTCATCGCGTCCGGTATCGAGGCGGAGCGGCAGGACGAGGCCCGGGCCTACTACGCCCGGCAGCGCGCCGACGGCACCGCGCCGATCAACGAGAAGGCGCTGAAGAAGCAGAAGCGCGCCTGACACGGTGAGAAGCCCGGGCCGGGCCGCACCTGCTGCGGTCCCGTCCGGGCTTCTCTGTGTCTCGCGGACCCGCCTTCTCGGCGTCCCGTCAGGCGGCGGCGGGGGTCGGCTGGGCCGCGCGCACCGGCTGCGGGTAGTCCTCGACGACGGCGGGCGGGGTCTCGACCGTGCCCGCCGTCGTGCCCGGCACCGGGGCGGGCACGACGGCCGCCTCCTCGGCCGCCCGCTCGTCACGCAACGGCAGGCCGAGCGTGACGGTGGCCGGTCGTGCGACGCGGGCCGGCGGGACGGACATCGCCACCACGGCCGCACCCCCGAGCCCGGCCAGGAGGGCGGCCCACGCCACCCACGTCCAACCGAGCGCCGCCGACGCGCCCAGCAACGCCCCGTCCATGACCCCCACGACGAGTCCGACGACGAGCACCCGTCTCATGCCTACCTCCCACGGTCCGCCTCATCCGTGCCTTTCCAGGAGACGACACGACGGCCGGTCGTGCATCTGCTGGGCGGACCGTGCAGGTCACAGGTGGGTCACGGTCGCCGGTCGTGCCCTGCCGTGTCCCAGGCGAGGGCGGTCGCGGACATCCGGGGGTCGGCGTGCCCGAGCAGCAGGGGGGACGGCGACGGGTCCAACGTGGTGCGCAGCTGGTGGTGCATCTCCCCGGTGAGCCGCAGCGCCAGCTCGAACCTCAGCGGTGCCACGTGGTCGGCATGGAGCCGGCCGCCGATCGCCGGGTGCGGGGAGAAGGCGAGCACCTCGTCGGGTCGCGGGTGGATGCCGGCGTCGAGCACCTCCCGGCACAGGTCCTCCAGCAGGAGGTCCGCGCGCCCGTCCGCCGAGTCGAGCTCGGTGTACATCTCGACGGCGGTGGCCCAGCGGAGCTCGAGCGTCCCCTCGATCGTGTCGAGGAACCACCAGCCCTCCAGGGACTCGAGGAAGACGTCGCCGAAGACGGTCGTGAAGCGGGGCGTCTTGCCGTGGACCCCCAGCCACGACCAGGACGCCAACCCGTACGCGAACGCGCCGGGAGCAAAGGTTCTGAGCAGTTCCACGTGCGCATCAAACCACCTTGTGGTAAAAGGCGAAACCCCGACTCTGCCGGGGCGCCGCGTGGCCCCGCTCACGCAGAATCATCACCTGGTGATGATGTCGGTCAAGGATCCGAGCGTGCAGGTCAAGAAATAGTCATCCATGCAGGTCGGCGTCGCGCCGGCCCGGAGTCGCGGAACTCTGCCCCGGTGTCGCCCGTTGACCCACGGGTGGCCCGAGGACCTCGGCGTCGCCGTCGCACGAGCCCCCGACCCGGAGGTGGACCCATGGAGACGCCCGCCGCGCGCAGGCGAGTCGACGCCCGGAGCGTCGCGATCACCGGACTCACGACGCTCGCCTGGTACGCCGTGCCCGACGTCGTCGGCCCCCGCTGGGCGCGCGCCCTCGCCAAGGCGGGCGTGCTGGCCGGCGGGCTCGGCCTGGGGATGGCCCTCACCGCCGAGGGCCGCTCCGCCGTCGACGGCGTGCGCGAGGCGCGCGACGAGGTCCGCGACCTGCGCGACCTCGCCCGGCGCGTGGAGGCGCCGCCCGAGGGCGACGACGGCGACCTCGGCGACGCGGGCCTCGACGATGCCGGGGTGGCCGACGCCGATCTCGAGGACAACGTCCTCCTGGGTGGTGCAGGCGCTGCTGCGCGAGCTGGGTG
>JADHZE010000015.1:31160-38000 GCA_026934365.1 Isoptericola sp. QY 916
CGACCCGCTGCCGGACCCGGCCGTCGCGGGAGCGGCCGCGGCGGCCGCGGTCGCCCTCGCGGTGACGGTCGCCGTGGCGGGGGAGAAGTGGGCCTACCGGCGCGGCGAGCGGTGGCGCGCCCAGGGGCGGCGGCTGCCGCACACGCGGGTCGGGCTCGTCCTCGGGGCGCTCGCGGCCGTGGCGACCGCCCTCGACCCGTCGATCTCCATGGTCCGGCCGGCCGAGGGCGAGACGCCCGCGAGCTGACGCCGCCCCGGGCTCAGGAGTCCCCGGCCGTCGAGCCCCGCACGACGAGGCGTGGGGGTGAGAGCTCCGTGCCGTGCGCGGGGCGACCGTCGATCGCGGCGAGCAGGAGCTCGGCGGCCCGCTGCCCCAGCCGGTCGAGCTGCGGGTCCACGGTGGTCAGCGGCGGCCTGCTGGCGAGGGCCATGACCTCCCAGTCGTCGTAGCCGGTCACGGCCACGTCCTCGGGCACCCGCACGCCGCGGTCGCGCAGGCGGTCGCAGCCGCCCCTGGCGAGCTGGTCGGAGGCGAACACGATGGCGTCGACCGGCAACGGGTCGCCGGCCCGGTGGTCGCCGAGCACGACGTCGACCGCGAGACGGCCCCAGCGCTCGGACCACTCGCCGAACTGCGGCTCGCCGACGATCCTGGCGCCGTGCGCCGCGAGGGCGGCGGCCAGGGCGGCGTGCCGCTGCACGGAGGCCGCCTGGTCGCCGCGACCGCCGACGTAGGCGACCCGGGTGCGGCCGAGGGAGAGCAGGTGCTCCGCGACGGCGGTCATGCCGGCCGCGTCGTCGGGCACGACGGACGCGTCGTCCGGGTCCTGCGACGGTGCGAAGGCGTAGACGACCGGCATCGGCACCCGGATGGGCGGCCGGGGGTCGGTGGTACGGCCCGTGACGATGATCCCGTCCACGCGCCGCGCGACGAGGCTGCGGACGTGGTGCTGCTCACGGACGGCGTCGTGCCGGGCCGTGGCCAGCAGCGCAGAGATCTGACCCCCGACGAGCGCGTTCTCGGCGCCGAGCACCACCGGCAGCGAGAACCGGCCGGCCGAGTCCGTGCTCAGCAGGCCGACGGTGAAGCTGCGCCGCGCCGACAGCGACCGTGCCTGCGCGTCGGGGACGAAGCCCAGCCGTTCCGCCGCCTCGCGCACGCGGGCCCGGGTCGCGGGTCGCAGGGAGCCGGTGTCGTTGAGCGCCTTCGACACGGTGCTGGGGGACACTCCCGCCAGCGCGGCGACGTCCGTGATCCGCACGACGCCCGGAGTCTCCGCCATGAGGCCTCCTCGAGATTCCTGCCGTTCCGCAGGATGGCGGGCGGCGCTGCCGATGGTACGCGATTCCCCCTGTCGGGCAGGTGCTTGACGACTCGCACAACGCTCCCTACCGTGAGGAAAACGGATTCCTAGTTTCCTTCCTCGAGGGAGAGGTGCATGACGACGACGACGCTCCGGACCGCTCGCGGCCCGGCTGAGCCCACAGATTCGGCGATCAGCAGCCTGCGGCCGCTGCCGCCGGGCAGCGCGACCCTCCATGGCGGGCTGTGGGGCCACCGGCTCCGCGTCAACCGCGACGCCTCGGTGCCCGAGGGCCTCGGGCACCTGCGCGAGTACGGGAACCTGCGCAACCTCGAGATCGCCGCCGGGCTGGCCGAGGGCGAGGCGCAGGGGCCGATCTTCGCGGACTCCGACGTGCACAAGTGGCTCGAGGCCGCGGCCTGGGAGTACGGGCGCGAGCCCGACGAGGCGCTGCTCGCCGACATCCTCGAGGTCACCCGGGCCGTCGCCGGCGCCCAGGCGCCGGACGGGTACCTCGACTCGGTGCCGCAGCTGCGCGGCGTCGAGCGCTACTCCGACCTGCCGTGGAGCCACGAGCACTACTGCGCGGGCCACCTCATGCAGGCCGCGGTGGCGCAGGTGCGGGCGACCGGCCGGCGCGAGCTGCTCGACGTCGCCGTCCGCCTGGCCGACCACCTCGTCGAGACGTTCGGCGACGGCGAGGGACGGCGGCGCGAGGTCGACGGGCACCCGGTGATCGAGACCGCGCTCGTGGAGCTCTTCCGGGAGACGGGGACGCGGGCGTACCTGGACCTGGCGTCGTGGTTCGTCGAGGCCCGCGGCACGGGGATCATCGCGGCCCACGGCAAGCAGCCCACCTACTTCTCGGACCGGGTGCGCGTCCGCGAGGCGACGACGGTCGAGGGGCACGCCGTGCGCGCCGTCTACCTCGGCGCGGGCGCCACCGACGTCGCGGTCGAGACGGGCGACCGCGAGCTCCTCTCGGCGCTCGAGGCGCAGTACGCGGCGATGGTCGACGGCAAGCAGTACCTCACGGGCGGGCTCGGCTCCCGCTGGGACGGCGAGGCGTTCGGCGACGCGCACGAGCTGCCGAACGACCGGGCGTACGCGGAGACGTGCGCGGCCATCGGCGCCGTGCAGTGGGCCTGGCGCCTGCTGCTCGCCACGGGCGACGCACGCTACGCCGACCAGATCGAGCGGATGCTGCTCAACGGCTTCCTCTCCGGGCTCTCCCTGGGCGGCACCGAGTACTTCTACGTCAACCCGCTGCAGGTGCGCACGGGCGCCCACGCGGAGGAGGAGCGGAACCCCGCCGCCGGACGACGGCCGTGGTTCGGCTGCGCCTGCTGCCCGCCCAACATCATGCGGACGCTGTCGAGCCTCGAGGGGTACCTCGCGACGGTCGCCGACGACGCGCTCCAGGTGCACCAGTACGCACCCGGCACGATCGCCGCCGACCTGCCCGGCGGCGTGCTGCGCGTGCGTGTCGAGACGGGGTACCCGTACGCCGGCCGCGTGACGCTGCACGTCGAGGAGGCGCACACGGGAGCCGGGCTCGCGCTGCGGGTGCCGGGCTGGGCCGAGGGCGCCACGCTCGACGGCGCCCCCGTCGCGGCCGGTGGCTACGCCACCGTGGACCGGGCGCTCGCGGCCGGGGACGTCGTCGTGCTGGAGCTGCCCGTGGCGCCCCGCCTCACGGCCGCGGACCCGCGCGTCGACGACTCCCGTGGCTGCGTCGCGATCGAGCGCGGCCCGCTCGTGTACGCGCTGGAGCAGGAGGACCAGGACGCGGGCGCCGTCGTGGACGACGTCCTGATCGACGTCGCCGGGCCCCTGGGCGAGGAGGACCGTCCCGACCTGCTCGGCGGGACGGTCGTGGTGACGGCGACCGGGTCCGTGCGGTCCCGGCCCGCGTCGCCCGCGGGCGACGGCCCGTACCGGCCGGCGGAGACGCCCGCCCCGCCCGTGACCGGCGCGGTGACGCTGCGGGCGGTCCCGTACCACCTGTGGGCCAACCGCGGCCCCCAGGCCATGCGGGTCTGGATCCCCGTGGCCTGACCGGCAGCACCTCACGCGGGGCGCCCGACGCGGGCGCCCCGCCCCCCGCAGGCACCGCCGCCCGCGGGCAGGACACGGAGGACACGGCGCCCGAGGGGCGCGGAGGAGGAGAGCGATGGAGCTCACCAGACGGCAGCTGCTCGCGCTGCTCGGCGCGGGCGGCGCCGCCGCCGCCGGCGTGGGACTGGCCGGCTGCGCGACGCCGGCCACCGCCGTCGACGTCGGCGCCCCCGGGTTCGGGGACGGCGCGCGCGGCACGGTGGAGATGTGGTGCCGCTCGGACACGGTCAACGGCGTCCAGGCCGTGGTCGACGCGTTCCACACGGCGCAGGACCGCGTCCGGGTGCGGCTCACGCCGATCCAGAACGGTCAGTACGTCACCAAGGTCGCCACGGCGATCCGCGGCGGCCGGGTGCCCGACGTCATCGACATCGACGACATCTACTCGACGATGTTCGCCTTCCGCGACGTGTTCACCGACCTCACGCCGCTGGTGGAGGACCTGGCCCTCGGTGACGCCCTCAGTCCCGGCCACCTGGCCCTCGCCACCAAGGACGGCAAGCACTACGGGGTGCCCTTCCTCGGCGACTTCTCGGTCCTGTTCTGCAACACCGAGCTGTTCGACCGCGCCGGCCTGGACGTCGACGAGCACACCGCGTCGTTCGAGGGGATCCTCGAGGCCGCCCGCGCGATCGCGGGGCTCGGGGACGACACGTACGGCTGGTCGTTCCCCGGCAACGCGTCCGGTGCGCTGGGGTTCACCGTGCAGCCGCACGTGTGGGCCACGGGCGCCGACCTCATCGCCGGCGACGTCGGCGACCAGCGGGGGAACGTCGCCGGCAACGACGCGCTGCGCCGCACGCTCGACCTCGAGCGCACGCTGTGGGAGGAGCAGCTGGTGCCGCCCGGCTGCTTCGCCGACGACGCGTCGCGCTGGTCGGCCGACTACGTCGCCGGGAAGCTCGGGATGTTCCCCGCCGGGTACGGCGTCGTCGCCCCCAACGCGTCGCCCGAGCTCCTGGAGCGCAGCCGCGTCGTGCTGCTGCCCGGGCCGGACGGCGGCCGCGCGTTCTTCGACGGCGGCGACAACCTGTGCATGCCCGCGGGCGGGAAGAACCCGGAGGGGGCGGCCGAGCTCATCCGCTTCGCCGTCGCCCTGGAGCAGCAGGCACGCATGCCCGACGGGTTCTACTCGCCGATCCGTTCCGACGTCGTGACGCCGGAGTTCGCCCGCGAGCACCCGCTCGTCACGCCCACGCTCGAGCAGCTCGACTCGGGGTACGCCCCCACCACGCTCGCCTACAACCTCATCTACAACCAGCAGGACGGGCCCTGGCTGCGCATGTTCCGCAGGGCCGTCTTCGACGGGGAGGTCGACGCCGCCATGGACGAGGCCCAGACCACGTACGACCGCATCCTGCGGCAGGCCCAGGCATGAGCGCCCCGGCCGTCGCCCGGCCCGCACGACGTCACGGCACCCTCACGCATCCCGCCCGCACGGGGGTGCTGCTCGTCGCGCCGGCGGTGGCGTTCGTCGTCGTCTTCGTGCTGGTGCCGCTCGTCTCCGCCGTGGGGATCTCGTTCACGAACCTCCCGCTCATCGGGACGTGGCGGTTCGTCGGCCTGGAGAACTACGCGTCCGTGCTCACGGATCCCACGTTCTGGCGGGCCGTCGGCTACACGCTGCTCTACACCGCGATCGTCACGCTGCCGATCCTCGTGCTCGGCTACACGCTGGCGGTGGTCGTGCGGTCCAACCGCCGCGGCGCCACGGTGCTGCGCACGATCTTCTTCGTCCCGTACGTCATCGGCCTCACGACGCTCAGCTTCCTCATGCTGCTCGAGGCGCAGCCGAACAGCGGCATGGTGAACGTGGTGCTCAAGGCCCTCGGGATCACCGACGGCTCGACGGCGTGGCTCGTCGACGGGCCGCTCGCCACCGGGCTGCTGTGCGTCATGGTGATCTGGGCGGTGTCCGGGCTCACCATGGTGCTGCTCATGTCGGGGATGCAGGGCATCCCGCGCGAGGTCTACGAGTCGGCCGAGCTCGACGGCGCCTCGTGGTGGGTGCGCGAACGATCGATCACGATCCCCATGCTGCGGCGCACCATCGCGATGACCGTCGTGCTGTCGGTCATCGGGTCGCTGCTCGCGTTCACGCAGTTCTACATCCTGACCCAGGGCGGCCCCGGCTCCGACACCACCACCGTGGTGATGGCGATCTACCGCCGGGCGTTCGTGCAGCTGCAGCTGGGCGCGGCGACGGCGATGTCGCTCGTGCTGGTCGTCATCACCGGACTGGTCACCGCGGCGCAGTTCTGGCTGCTGCGGGAGAGGAGCTGACATGGCGGTCACGACGAGCGCACCGGGCACGACCGGGCTGGGCGCACCGGGCGGGAGCTCTCGCGGCACGAGCCCGGGCCGCGGGTCCTCGCCCGGGGCGGCGGGGCCGGCGTCGGGCCCCGAGCGCGACACGCGCGTGCGCCGCACGCTGTACGCCGTGGGCGGCATCCTCGCCGCCCTCGTCTTCCTCGTGCCCCTGGCGCTGGCGCTGGTGCGGTCCGGGCAGCCCGGCGACGTCGTCGTGGCCGCGCCGGACGGGCGCTTCCTCGACCTGTCGTGGGTCAACTTCCGGCTGATCCTCGACCAGCCGGAGATCTGGCGCGGCATCGTGAACTCGGTCGTCGTGTCCGTGGCGACGGCCGTGCTCACCGCGGTCCTCGCGACCCTCGCCGGGTACGGGTTCGCCAAGTTCGGCTTCCGCGGCCGGGGCCTGCTGTTCGGGCTGGTGCTGGTGACCCTCATGGTGCCGTTCCAGGCGATCCTCACCCCGCTGTACCTGCAGATGAACGCCATGCGGCTCACGGACAGCCTGTTCGGCCTCGTGCTCTTCTACACGACCGTGAACCTGCCGTTCTGCGTGTTCGTCATGCGCAACGCGTTCGAGTCGGTGCCCGGCGAGATCGAGGACTCCGCGCACGTGGACGGCGCGGGGACCGTGCGCATGATCGTGTCGGTGCTCCGGCCGCTCGTGCTGCCCGGTGCCGCGACCGCAGCCCTGTACGCGTTCCTCGCCTCGTGGACGGAGTTCCTCGGTGCGCTGACGTTCCTCACCGACTCGTCGCTCTACACGCTGCCCGTGTCGCTGGTGAACCTGCAGCAGGGGGCGTACGGGCAGGTGAACTTCGGGCTCCTGGCCGCCGGGTCCGTGGTCGCGATGATTCCGTGCGTCGTGCTGTACGTGGCCCTGCAGCGGTACTACGTGGCAGGGCTCGCGTCGGGGTCGGTGAAGGGCTGACGGTGCGCGCCCGACCGGGCTAGTCGTCGAAGACGTCCCAGCAGATCGCGGAGCGCGCCCGCTGGTCGTCGAGGACCAGGGCGAGCAGCTCGGCGGGCACCCGTTCCCGTTGCCAGTCCCGCTCGGCGAGCCGGGCGGCCTCGGCCCGGCCGGCGGGGGCCGCGGCGCTCGCGGCGCGGA
>JADHZE010000150.1 GCA_026934365.1 Isoptericola sp. QY 916
GCTCGCCCGGAGCGCCGCGAGAGCGTCCGCGGCGGTCGCGCGGGGCAGGCCGGTCGCCTCGGCGACCGAGGCGTCGTCGGCCGGACCGGCGGCCACCAGCGCGTCGAGCACCTCCAGGACGTCGGACCCGCGCAGCGGGCCGGGAGCTCCGGTGTCAGTGGTGGTGGGCATCAGGCCTCCGTCGGGGCGGGACGGGACGCGTTCGTCCCGGCGCTGCGAGCCTAGCCACGCCCCGGCGAGGTTGTCGACGCGAGGTGTCGGCGCTGATCAGGGGCCAGATCGGCCCCGGCGGCCCGGTCAGGTCGCCCGGGTCAGGACTGCGCGCTCTCGTGCGAACGCCCGATGCCGCGCACCGCGTCCACCGCCCCGCGCACGCGGCGCGCGTTGACCGCGAGCACGACGTCCCGGTACTGCCCGGCCCGGTGCAGCTGGCCCTTGAGGTCGTTCGACGACGCGCGGTGCCTGAGGTCGCACGGCACCTCGACGGCGACGTAGCCCTGGCGGAGCAGGTCGATCGTCATGCCCGTCTCCACGCCCCAGCCGTGCGCCAGCGGCGTCGCCGCCTCGAACGCCTCGCGGGTGAGGCAGCGCATCCCGGACAGCGGCTGGCTCGGGCTCCACCCGGTGAGGTGCTGGATGGCGCGGCGCGCCGTGCCGACGACGATGCCGCGACCGCCGGCCCCGGTCTGCTTCGGCAGCAGCGCGATGGCGAGGTCGGCCACGCCCTCGCGCACCGGGGCGACGAGGGGCGCCGTGTTGACGGCGGTGTCGCCGAGGTCCCCGTCGACGAACAGCAGGAGCCGCGGGGCCCGGCCGTCGGCGTCGCGCATCGCGACGACCGCCGCGCCGGTCTCCATCGCGGAGGCCTTGCCGCGGTTGTGCGAGTGGCGCACGACGACGGCGCCCGCGTCGCGCGCGACGTGCTGCGTGTCGTCGGTCGAGCCGTCGTCGACCACCAGCACGAGGTCGACGTGCGGGATCGCGCGGGCCGAGCGCACGGTCGCCGCGATGCGCGCCGCCTCGTCCTTCGCGGGGATGATCACCGCGACGCGCTGCGGGTTGCGCCTCCCCTGCGCGACCGGTGGCCGCGGGGTCTTGGCGACCGGCAGCGCGCCCACGCGGGTCGTCACGACGCTGCCGTCGCCGCCGGCGACGGAGTTCCGCTCGCCGGCCTCGTCCTGGCTGGTGGACACCTCAGCGCCCGTGCGGGTCGCTCCGTGGTCCGTGTTCACGACTCCCTGCCTGTTGGGTTCTCTCGCCCGTGTCGGCCGGCGCTCCGCCGGCGTGCTGTGCGGTGTCCCCTTGGGGGAATCACCGGGAATCAGAAGAGCAAACTTTTCCTGAGAAACTGTACTCCCCCGGAACGCCCGATCTCTGGTCAAGAAACGGTGTCGAGCGGGACGGTCCGTGAAGATCGTGCGGAGCCCGCGACGTCGCGGGGTACCGCCGGCGGCCGAGGCCGCCGGGCGGCGCCGCGTCAGCGCAGCGTCACCTGTCGGGAGACGATACCGGCCCGGGCGCGTCGCTCGTTCGCGTCCAGCGGCTCGGTCACCGCGAGCGCCTCGTCGAGCCGGGCCGCGAGCTCCGCCACCGGCTCCTCCAGCTCCGCCGCCTCGGTGCCGCGCGGCAGCTCCCAGACCGGCACGACGAGCCCGCAGGCGCGGAACATCCCGAGGAACTTGCCGCCCGCGAGGCCGGACTCGCGGCGCGCGTGCAGCCGCGCGATCGCGTCGACCACGGCGTCCTCGTCCTCCGTGCGCGCCCAGCGCAGGAACTCGCGCGACATCCGGCACCAGTACGCCGCAGGGACCGACGCCAGCTTCACGGTGGGGATGGACGACTCCGCCGCCTCGTCGAGGGACTCACGGATCTCGTCCGTCATCTGCGTGCCGGCGTCGATCCAGTAGTCGTAGCCGTCGTGCACGGTCACCTCGAACGGGACGTCGAGGTCGAGCACGTCCTGCAGGCGCGGGTCGTCGTCCGCCGGGGCCGGCAGCTCCTCGGGCAGGATGCCCGAGCCGGGCTCCGCCGCGAGCGCCGCGAGGAGCGCGGCGGCCAGGTCGCGGCTGAGGTCGTCGGAGGCGCCCAGGCCCTGCAGCGCGAGCAGGACCGTGCCGTCCTCACGGTGCAGCGCGCACCAGCCGCCGGGCAGGACGGTCGTGACGGTGACGTCGCGCCCGCCGTGGTCGGCCGTCGTGCGCGCCGTCGCCGTGGCGGACGGCACCACCTCGCGCAGCGCGACCCAGTCCGCCTCCCCGGGAAGACCCTCGAACGGACGCAGGACAGGGGCGGTCGCAGAGCTCTTGGCCATGCCCGCGATCCTATCGGCCCGGCACACCCCCCTCCCGCCCAGGTCGTACCGGTCCCGCCGAGGTAGTACGGGGCTCGCCGAGGTAGTACGGAGGTTGCCGAGGTAGTACCTCGTGGCGTGCCGCACCACCTCGCGGGGCCCGGCACCACCTCGCGCGATCTCGTACTACCTCGACGGGTCCGGTACTACCTCGCCAGGTCGGGTCGTCCCCGGAGGGCGTGGGTACGGTGACGGGATGGAGCCGTGGCGCCGCCTCGTGGCGGACTACCGGTCCGGGCTCGACGACGGTGCCCGGACCGACGACGACGTCCCGCCGCTCGACGGCGCGCGGGACCACTGGCTCGCCGGCACGCTGCCGGCGCTGGACCTGGCGGCAGGGTCGGTCGCGGCCTTCGCCTCGGCCGCCCGCCGCGCGGGCGCGACCGGCCCCCTGGTGGAGCGCGGGCCGTCGCCGGCGAGGCTCGCGGCGTCGTTCGGCTCCGACCGGCTGCTGCGGCTCGACGGGCGGCCGGTCCCGGGGTTCGCGCCGCTGTCCGGCTTCTTCCGCACCCGCGACGGCTGGGTGCGCACGCACGCCAACTACCCGCATCACCGGGTCCGGCTGCTGCGCCTGCTCGGCCTTCGCGACGGCGCCGACCGGGACGACCTCGCCGCCCGGCTCGCGGACACCTCGGCCGGCGCCGTGGAGGACGACGCCGCCGCCGCGGGCGCGATCGCCGTCCGCGTGCGCCCCGAGGCGGGGTGGCGCGCGTCCGCGCCCGGCCGGGCCGCCTCGCGGGGGGCGCTGGTGCGGGCCGGGGTGCGCGACGACGTCGTCGCCCGGCCGGCCGTCCTGGCGGGCGGGGCCGCACCCCTCGCGGGGGTGCGCGTGCTCGACCTCACCCGCGTCATCGCCGGCCCCGTCGCCACCCGGGCGCTGGCCGCCCTCGGCGCCGACGTGCTGCGCGTCGACCCGCCCTTGCCCGCCGAGATCCGGCACCAGCACCTCGACGTCGGGCAGGGCAAGCGCACGACCCTGCTCGACCTGCGCGACGACGGCGACCGCGAGCGCGCGCAGGCCCTGCTCGACGACGCCGACGTGCTGGTCACCGGCTACCGTCCCGGGGCCCTGACACGGTTCGGGCTGCGTCCGCCGCCGGGCGCCGTCGTCGCGCACGTGTCCGCGTGGGGCGACGCCGGGCCGTGGGCGCACCGTCGCGGCTTCGACTCGATCGTGCAGGCCGCGTCGGGCGTCGCGCTGCTCGAGTCGCCGGACGGCGAGACCCCCGGCGCGCTGCCCGCGCAGGCGCTCGACCACGCGACGGGCTACCTGCTCGCCGCCGGCGTCGTGGACACGCTCGCCGCCCGCCGCGACGACGGCCGCGGGCGCGACGTCGCGGCGTCGCTCGCGCGCACCGCCGCCTGGCTGCTCGACGCCGGTGGCCGCGACCCCGCGCACCCGCCGGCCGCGGCGCCCGGACCGGAAGCGGTCGTGAGCCACGGCCGTCGCCCGCGCGTCACGACCGCCCGCCCCGCGCTGCCCGGCCACGACGACCACCCGGCGCCCGCCCACCCCTGGGGCACGGACCACGCCGCCTGGTCGACGCCGCTGCCGGGGTGATCCTCGGCCCGGGACGTGCGAAGGGGCCGGGCCTCTGGTGTCATCGGACCTGACCCGGCACGCACCGTCCGGGCCGCGGCGTGAGAGGGGTCGGCGATGGCGGTCGTGACACGAGGGTTCGGGGGCCGGCGCCCCGAACCGGAGCACGAGGTGCCGCCGGGGCAGTTCGTCACGGACGACTTCCCCGTGCTGTCGGCAGGGCCGACCCCGGACGTGGACGTGTCCCGCTGGGAGCTCACCGTCCGCACGGAGACGGGCGAGGGCGTCTCGTGGACGTGGGAGCAGCTCCTGGCGCTGCCGGCCGAGGACGTCGTCACCGACATCCACTGCGTGACGCACTGGACCAAGCTCGGCACGACGTGGCGCGGCGTCTCCCTGGACACTCTGCTGGCCGACGTCGAGACGAGCGCCGAGTTCGTCATGGCGCGCTCCTACGGCGGCTACACCACGAACCTGCCGCTGCAGGACCTGCTCGACGGGCAGGCGTGGGTGGCGTACGAGTTCGAGGGCGAGCCGCTGGAGCCCGTGCACGGCGGGCCTGCCCGGCTGCTGGTGCCGCACCTGTACTTCTGGAAGAGCGCCAAGTGGCTGCGCGGCCTGGACCTCATGGACGACGACGACCTGGGGTTCTGGGAGCAGAACGGGTACCACGCCTACGGCGACCCCTGGCTCGAGCAGCGGTACGCGTGAGCTGGCACGTCGCGACGGTCGTCGGGGCGCGGCCCCTGACGCGCACCGCCCGCGCCCTGACCCTGGCGGTGCCCGGGTTCGTCGGGGCGCTGCCCGGCCAGCACGTCGACGTGCGGCTCACCGCCCCCGACGGCTACCAGGCCACCCGCGCCTACTCGCTCGCCGAGACGGGGCACGACGAGCGCGTCGACCTCGTCGTGGACGAGGTCCCCGACGGCGAGGTGTCGCCCTACCTGGTCCGCGACGCCCGGCCGGGCGACCAGCTCGAGGTGCGCGGTCCGCTCGGCGGGTACTTCGTCTGGCACGACGCCGACACCGCCCCGGTGCTGCTCGTCGCCGGCGGCTCCGGCGTCGTGCCGTTCCTCGCGATGCTGCGCGCCCGCCGCAGCACCGGCCGCCGCGCGCCGTTCCGCCTCGTGTGCTCCGTGCGCACGCCCGCCGACGTGATCGAGCGCGGAGAGGTCGACACCCCCGACCGCGGGTTCGACGTGCGCTGGGTCTTCACGCGCGAGGCCCCGGCGGGGTGGCCGACTCCGCCCCGCCGGATCACGACCGACGACCTCGTCGCCCCCGGGTTCGGCCCGGACGACGGCACGGACGTCTTCGTCTGCGGCCCCACCGGTTTCGTGGAGGCGGCGGCCGGCCTGCTGACCGGCCTCGGGCACCCGCCCGACCGGGTCCGCACCGAGCGATTCGGAGGTGCCTGATGTCGTCCCCCGAGCCGTCCGCCCCGGGCGGGCCCGTCCTCGACGGGTCGGCCCTGGCCGGCGCACTGAGCGAGGTCTACGCCTTCGAGACCACGAGCGCCGTCGTGCGCTGCGCGAGCTGCGGGCACACCGACGTCCTCGCCCGCACGACCGTGCACCTGTCCGCCATGGGCGGCGTCGTGCGCTGCGCGACCTGCGCCGCCGTTCTGCTCGTCGTCGTCGAGCGCCCCGACGGCGTCCGCGTGTCCGCGTCCGGCGCGGCCTGGGTGCAGGCCCCGCCCCGCTGAGCCGGCCGGATCAGTGCCGGCTGCCCCGAGGATCGGGCCTCACAGGTGGTCGAGCCACTGCAGCACGGCGCCCTCGCGCAGCGCCCACGGGCAGATCTCGACCTCGTCGACGCCGAGCGCGCGCATGGTCTCCTCCGCCACGACCGCACCGCCGACGATCTGATAGGTGCGCTCCGGCGTCACGCCGGGCAGCGCGGTGCGGCCCTCGGCGGTGAGGCGGGCCAGCCGCGGCACCCAGTCCGCGAGCTGGGGCAGGCGCAACCGCCAGCGGTCGTCCGGGCCGACGGCCTCCACCTGCATGCCGGCCAGCCGCGCGAGCGAGCGGAACGTCTTCGACGTCGCGACCACGTGGTCGGGTGCCGGCACGGTGGCCAGCCTGTCGACGACGGGCGTCAGCAGCGCGCGGGCGTGCACGCGCAGCGCCTGGACCTGGTCGGGCGGGGGCGGGTCGTCGGGCAGGTGCTCCCTCGTGGTCCGGCCGGCGCCGAGCGGCACGGACGCGGCGAGGTCCGGCTCCTCGTCGACGCCGGTCGCGATCTCCAGCGAGCCGCCGCCGATGTCGAGCACCAGGAGCCGGCCGGCGGCCCACCCGTGCCAGCGGCGTGCGGCGAGGAACGTGAGCCGGGCCTCGTCCTCGCCCGACAGCACGACCACCTCGCGCCCCACGCGCCCGGCGATCTCCGCGAGCACCGCGGTGCCGTTCGCGGCGTCCCGCAGCGCGGAGGTCGCCATCGGCAGCAGCTCGTCGACCGCGGACTCGCGGGCGAGCTCCATGACGTCGTCGACGGCGGCCAGGATCGTGCGCCGCCCCTCGTCCGTGACCGCGCCGTCGGCGTCGAGGTACCGCATGAGGCGCACCGTGATCTTGCGCTCCGCGTGCGGCACCGGCCGCACGCCGTACCGCGCGTCCAGCACGAGCAGGTGCACCGTGTTGGAGCCGATGTCGATCACGCCGAGGCGGGGCGCGGAGGCCCGGGCTGCGCTGCTCATGGCAGCCGAGCGTAGCGGCGGCGTCGGACGCCGTACCCGCCCCGCGCACGACGACGCCCGGTCCCGCGGGGCGGGGCCGGGCGTCGTGAGCCGGTCAGCCGGGAGTGGTCAGGCGAGCGCCTTCGCCTTGAGCTGCGCGTACTCCTCCGGCGTGATGGTGCCCTCGTCGAGCAGCTTCTTCGCCTGGGCGATGTGGTCGGCCGGGCTGCCCGCGACCTCCCGGATGTACGCGTCGGTGCCGGCCTTGGCCTCCTTCACCGCCGCGAGCTGGCGCTCCGACATCCCCCGCCCGCGGGCGATGAGGTAGATCAGCGCGGTGATCATCGGGACGAAGATCAGGAAGATGACCCACACCGCCTTCCACCAGCCCGACAGGTCCCGGTCACGGAAGAGATCGGTGAGGATCTGGAAGAGGACGATCAGGTAAGCCACGAAGAGGAAGATCCAGACGAGGTACCAGAAGAAGTCCCAGAAGGTGTCCATGTTCAGCGCGTCCTTTCGAAGGCGGTTCCCACACCGTCGACGGCCGACAGGGGCGGCCAGGTGCCCGCTTTCGGCACGCTAGTGCCGACATGCCGGACGCGCGCGCTGAAACGGGGTGATCTAGGCCCCCAACCGGCGAACCGGGCTCTGCGGGAGGTTCGCGACAGGCGGGACGATCAGCGCCGGTCGGCGCGCTCGGCGTCCTCGACGAGCTCCTCGGCGCCCGCCACGACGGCGGCCTCCTCGGCCCGCGCCCGGGCCAGCGCCTCCGCCCGCGCGGCCACGATCTCGCCGTGCAGGGCGGCGTGCACCCGCTTGCGGACGTCACGCGCGATGGCGTCGACGTCGGCCTCGTCGGGGGTGGTCCCGCCGCGCGCCGCCAGCTCCGTGGTGAGGCGGTCGACCGCCGCGTCGACCTCCCGGCGGACCTCGACCTCGGCCGCGTCGAACAGCGCCACGACGGCGGCGTCCGCGGCGCGGCCCAGGCGGGTCTCCTCGAAGCCCGCGGCCGCGTCGTCCACGATCCGCCGGGCACGGTCGACGACGTCCGCGGCGGTGGCCGGGGCGTGCGCCTTGAGCGTTCCCAGGTCGTACAGCAGCACGCCCTCGACGTCCGCGACGCGCGGGTCGACGTCGCGGTGCAGCGCCAGGTCGAGCACGACCAGGGGGCGCGGCTCCGGCTCGTCGCCCGCGGCGACCGCGGCCCGCTCGCGCGAGCGCACCACGGCGGCCGCGTCGAGCACGTACTCCAGGGAGGCCTCGGCCCGCCCGTCCGTGACGCCGCCGGCCCGGCGGCCGCGGGCGCCCGAGCACGACACCACGAGGTCGGCGTCGGCGAGCGCCTCGACGAGGTCCGGCGCCGCCTCGACGTCGTGGCCCTGCGCGAAGATCTCGGCGCGGCCGGAGCGCGAGTACACCCGCACGTCGTCGCAGCCGCAGGCACGCAGGGCCGCCACCGACGCCCCCGCGTACGAGCCCGTGCCGATGAGCACCACGCGCAGGCCCCGCCACGACGCGTCGAGCTCGGCCGCGCGTCCGCGCCGCAGGTCCTGGCCGGCGAGGTCCAGCCCGAGCGACACGACGGACCGCCCGGCGGCGCCGAGCTCCGTCCGCGTGCCGACGCGCTTGGACGTGCGCGACGCCGTCTGGAACAGCAGCTCGAGGGTCTTGGACGTGGTGCCGTCGTCGCGGGCCTCGGCGAGGGCGCGCTTCACCTGCCCGGCGATCTCGCGCTCCCCCACGACCATCGAGTCCAGGCCCGCGGCCACCGTGAACAGGTGCGAGGTGACCTCCGGCCCGGTGCGGACCGTGAACGAGTCGGCCGCGACCTCTTCCGAGACCCCGGAGCCGGCCGCGACCAGCGCCGCGACGTGCTTCGTCGTGTGCCGGACGGCGTCGCCGTGCAACGGGGCGTCCACGTCGAGGTAGAGCTCGAAACGGTTGCACGTGGAGATCACGACGGCGCCCTGCACGGGCCCGCACGACCCCACGGCGACGCGCCCGACGGAGCCGGACCCGGTGGACAGCCGCTCGAGCGCGTCCAGGTCCAGCTCGCGGTGCGAGGCGGTGAGGGAGAGGAGTACCACAGTGGCTCCACTTTAAGAGGGCCGACGAGGCGGGGCAGAATCATGAACCGTGACATCCCCCACGATCGCTCCCGAGCCGAGCCGCGAGACCCACCCGCTCCCCGCCGACCACCCGCTGGTCGACGGCCGGACGACGCGTGCCCCGCTGGTGCGTGCCCTGCGGGGCGACCGTCCGGACGTGACCCCCGTGTGGTTCATGCGGCAGGCAGGCCGCTCCCTGCCCGAGTACCGCGAGGTCCGTCAAGGAGTAGGGATGCTCGACTCCTGCCTCCGGCCACCGCTCGCCGCGGAAATCACCCTCCAGCCCGTGCGCCGCCACCGGGTCGACGCCGCCGTCTTCTTCAGCGACATCGTCGTACCGCTGCGGCTCGCAGGCGTGGACGTGGACATCAAGCCCGGCGTCGGGCCCGTCATGGACCAGCCGTACCGCACGGCCGAGGACGTCGCGCGGCTCACCTCGCGGACGCTCGACGACGGCGCGCTCGCGCCGATCGCGGAGGCCGTGCGGCTGACGGTGGCCGAGCTGGGCGACGTGCCGCTGCTCGGCTTCGGCGGCGCCCCCTTCACCCTCGCCGCCTACCTGGTCGAGGGCCGGCCCTCGCGCGACCACCTCGCCGCGCGCACCCTCATGCACGCCGACCCCGGGACGTGGGCCCGCCTCACCGCCTGGACGGCCGAGCTCACCGGCCGCTTCCTGCGCACGCAGGTGCTCGCCGGCGCCTCGGCGGTGCAGCTCTTCGACTCGTGGGCGGGCTCCCTCTCGCTGGCCGACTACACCGCGCACGTGGCGCCGTCGTCGACCGCCGCGCTGGCGCACGTCGCCGACCTGCGCACGCCGGGCGCCGACGAGGGCGACGGCCTCCCGGCGATCCACTTCGGCACCGGCACCGGGCACCTGCTGCCCGCGCTGCGCGACGTGCTCGACACCGCCGGGATCGGGTACCCCGTCGTCGGCGTCGACTACCGCACCCCGCTGGACGAGGCCGCCGGGCTGCTCGCCGACCACCCCCGCGGCGCCGTGCCCGTGCAGGGCAACATCGACCCCGCGCTGCTGGGCGCCCCGTGGCCGGTGCTCGAGGCGCACGTGCGCGACGTCGTCGCGCGCGGCGCCGGGGCCCCCGGCCACGTGGTCAACCTGGGCCACGGCGTCCCGCCGGA
Source organism: Isoptericola sp. QY 916 (assembly GCA_026934365.1). Lineage (GTDB taxonomy): Bacteria > Actinomycetota > Actinomycetes > Actinomycetales > Cellulomonadaceae > Isoptericola > Isoptericola nanjingensis. The sequence continues at coordinate 9,813 of JADHZE010000150.1, forward strand.
CACCGACCCGACCGTGCTCACGCGCGTCGTCGAGCTGGTCCACTCGCTGTGACGCCGCTCCCGCCGCTCGGCGCCCCCGTCGACGTGCCCTCGGGCCGGCCCGCCCGGCCGCCCGAGCACGTCGACGCGGTGGTGGTCGGCGGCGGGATCGGCGGGCTCGTCGCGGCCCGCACGCTGGTGCACCGCGGCCTGCAGGTGGTGCTGCTCGAGGCGTCCGACCGCGTGGGCGGGCCCGTGCGCGGCGGTGCGTTCGGCTCGCTCCCCGTGCGGCTCGACCTCGGCGCCGAGTCGTTCGCGGCGCGCGGCACCGCCGTCACGGACCTGGCCGAGGAGCTCGGGCTGGACGTCGTGAGCCCGGCCCCGCTGTCCGCCTGGGGGTACGCGGCGGGCCGCGCCTTCCCGCTGCCGAAGGCGGGAGTGCTCGGCATCCCCTCCGTGCCGTGGGCGCCCGACGTCCGCCGCGCGATCGGCTGGCCCGGCGTCGCACGAGCGGCCCTCGACCGCGTGCTGCCGCGGTTCGTCGCCGACACCACCGACCTCGGGACGCTGGTGCGCTCCCGGCTCGGCCGGCGCGTGGCCGACCGGCTCGTCGCGCCC
>JADHZE010000151.1 GCA_026934365.1 Isoptericola sp. QY 916
GGGTGCTTGCGCTGGCGGTAGGCGAGCGGGTCGGTCTCGGCCATGAGGTGGCCGCGCGAGCGGTAGGAGTGGACGAGTTCCGCAATCCGGGCCGGCTTCACGGCCTCGACGTCGTCGGCGGTGACGGCCACCTCCGGCAGGTCGGGGGAGCGGTCGGGACGCACGCGCAGGCCGGCGGGCCCGACGGCCGTGAGAATCCCCACGACGTCCGCCCACCGGGCCCCGTGCTCGGCCGCCTCGGCGGGGGACAGGCGCCGCCGCACGACGACGCGGGTGCCCGCGGGCACCCCGCGCCAGGCGGGCGGGGGTACGGCAGGTGGGACGGCTGACGGCGGAGGCACCACGTCAGCGATACTAGAGTTGGTTCGGCGCCCGGCTCTCCGGCGCGCGCCCTCGTCACCTGGAAGGTAGCCCGCAGTGACCTACGTGATCGCTCAGCCGTGCGTCGACGTCAAGGACAAGGCGTGCATCGAGGAGTGTCCCGTGGACTGCATCTACGAGGGCTCGCGCTCCCTGTACATCCACCCGGACGAGTGCGTGGACTGCGGCGCCTGCGAGCCGGTGTGCCCGGTCGAGGCCATCTACTACGAGGACGACGTCCCCGAGCAGTGGAAGGACTACTACCGCGCCAACGTCGAGTTCTTCGACGACCTCGGCTCGCCCGGCGGCGCCGCGAAGATGGGGCTCATCGAGAAGGACGACCCCATGATCGCCGGCCTGCCGCCCCAGGCCTGATGGGGTTCGCCGACCTCAGCGGACTGCCCTACCCCTGGGACACGCTCGAGGACGTGCGGGCGACCGCCCGTGCGCACCCCGGCGGCGTCGTGGACCTGTCGATCGGCACGCCGGTCGACCCGACCCCGCAGGTCGTGCGCGACGCGCTCGCCGCGGCGTCCGACGCCCACGGCTACCCGCTGACGCACGGCACGCCCGCGCTCCGGGAGGCCGTGACGGGCTGGTTCGCCCGCCGCCGCGGGGTCCCCGGTCTCGACCCGGACGCCGTGCTGCCCACCGTCGGCTCCAAGGAGCTCGTCGGCCTGCTGCCGTCGCTGCTGCGCCTGGGCCCGGGCGACGTCGTCGTGCACCCGGCGGTCGCCTATCCCACCTACGACGTCGGGGCGCGGCTGGCCGGTGCGACGCCGCTGGCCACGGACGACGTCGACGCCTGGGCGGGGCGCCGCGACGTGCGCCTGGTGTGGGTCAACTCGCCCGGCAACCCGACCGGCGAGGTCGCCGACGTCGCGCACCTGCGCCGCGTGGTGGAGGCGGCGCGGGAGATCGGCGCCGTCGTCGTGGGCGACGAGTGCTACGCCGAGCTGCCGTGGGCCGACGCCTGGGTCGGCGACGACGGCGTCTCGCGGGTGCCCAGCCTGCTCGACCCGCGAGTCACCGGGGGTGGCACCGAGGGTCTGCTCGCGGCGTACTCGCTGTCGAAGCAGTCCAACGTGGCCGGGTACCGCGCGGCCTTCGTGGCCGGCGACCCCACCCTCGTGTCGGGTCTCCTGGCCACCCGCAAGCACCTCGGGATGATCGTTCCCGCGCCGGTCCAGGCGGCGATGACCGCCGCCCTGGGCGACGACGCGCACGTCGCGGCCCAGCGCGAGGTCTACCGCGGCCGCCGCGCCGCGCTGCTCGGCGCGCTCGGGACGGCGGGCTTCGTCGTGGACGGTTCCGAGGCCGGCCTCTACCTGTGGGCCCGCCCGGCGGACGGGACGCCGCTCGCGGGCGCGACGTCGCGCGACCTCGCGGCGTGGTTCGCCCGCCGCGGCATCCTGGTGGGGCCGGGGGAGTTCTACGGCGACGCGGGGCGGTCGCACGTCCGCGTCGCGCTCACCGCACCCGACGGGTCCGTGGCCGAGGCTGTGGCGCGCATCACAACTCTGTGACCCGACGGATGGCTGCGGCTGGGTGAGGGATTGGAACACCTTGGTGTTGGGGGGTAGGTTCGACCGCAGGCCGAGGTAGCCCTGGAGGATGCCACGGCCGGCGTGCCCCGGGCCGCCCCCGTCCCAGAGTCACGAGTCACGCGCCCACCGGTCCCGTCGTCGGGAGTCGGCAGGCCCGTCACGGAAGGAAGACATGACGTCCACCACGCCTGCCGCAGGCACCACGGGCGACTCCGCCTCGGTCGAGCTCGTCGTCGACGGTACCGCTCGCCAGCTGCCCGTCGTCCCCGCCACGGAGGGCAACGACGGCATCGTCGTGTCGTCCCTGCTGAAGGACACCGGGCTCGTCACGGTCGACCCCGGGTTCACGAACACCGCGTCGTGCCAGTCGGAGATCACGTACATCGACGGCGACCAGGGCATCCTGCGCTACCGCGGGTACCCCATCGAGCAGCTGGCCGACTCGTCCACCTTCCTCGAGGTGGCGTACCTGCTGATCCACGGCGAGCTGCCCTCCCCGGCCGAGCTGTCGGCGTTCGAGGAGCGGGTCAACCGCCACACGCTGGTGCCGGAGGGCTTCCGTGCCTTCCTGTCGTCGTTCCCGCGCGGCGGCCACCCGATGTCGATCCTGGCCTCGGCGGTCAACGCGCTCGCGACGTACTACCCCGAGTCGCTGGACCCGCACGACCCGGAGGCGGTCGAGCTCGCCACGGTGCTGATCCTCGCCAAGATCCGCACCATCACGTCGTACCTGCACCGCGCCACGCGCGACGAGCCGCTGATGTACCCGGACTACGCCCGCGGCTACGTCGACGACTTCCTGCGCATGACGTTCTCGCGGCCGTACGAGCAGTGGGAGTCCGACCCGGTGCTCGTGTCCGCGATGGACAAGCTCCTCATCCTGCACGCGGACCACGAGCAGAACTGCTCGACGTCCACCGTCCGCATCGTCGGCTCGTCGAACGCGACGCTCTACGCGTCGGTCGCCGCCGGCATCAACGCGCTGTCGGGCCCGTCGCACGGCGGCGCCAACGAGGCGGTGCTCACGATGCTCGAGAGCATCCGCAGCGGCGACGACTCCGTCGAGACCTTCATGAAGAAGGTCAAGAACAAGGAGGCCGGCGTCCGGCTCATGGGCTTCGGCCACCGCGTCTACAAGAGCTACGACCCGCGCGCCGCGATCGTCAAGAAGCACGCGGACGCCGTGCTGGGCCAGCTCGGCGCCAAGGACGAGCTGCTCGACATCGCCCGCGGGCTCGAGGAGATCGCGCTGCACGACGACTACTTCGTCGAGCGCAAGCTCTACCCGAACGTGGACTTCTACACCGGGCTCATCTACAAGGCCATGGGCTTCTCGCCGGCCATGTTCACGCCGCTGTTCGCGCTGGGCCGCATGCCCGGCTGGATCGCCCAGTGGCGCGAGATGATGAACGACCCGCAGACCAAGATCGGCCGCCCGCGGCAGGTCTACACCGGTCCGACCGAGCGCGACTACGTGCCGCTCGAGCAGCGCTGAGGCTCTCGCCTCCAGGACGGGTACCGCACCGACGCCGGCCGTCGGCCCGCGACCAGGACGATCACGACAGGACGATCGTCACCTGGCCGTCGGGCCGGCGGTCGGCGTCGTCGTCCACGACGGACCACGTGCCGTCCTCGCGGGTCCACACCTGTGCGTCGGCCCGCACCTCCTGCGCCCCGGAGACGGACGCCGTCGCGACCGCCCAGTGCGCGACGGCCCACGTGGCGAGCTCGCCGTCGAGCGGCACCGCGGTCGCGTCCACGACGACGGCGTTCACGTCCTGGTCGGACGTGTCGGCGCGCAGGGCGTCGGCGGGCAAGCCGAGGTCGCGCGCGCCGCGCTCGGCGAGCAGGTCCCGGGCGGCGGCGCCGGACGGGGCCTCGTCGTCCTCGGTGGGCGGCAGGTCGCAGGTGATCGCCCCGGGGGAGTGGCCGGTGAGCGCGGACGCCCAGGCCCGCGACCGGGTCTCGTGCTGCGCGTACGCGTCGGGGAACCCGGAGCGCTGCACCGCCTGGGCGGCGACCGTGACCTCGAGGTCCTCGTAGCCGTCGACCTCGACGAGGCCGTCGTAGAACTTCCCCGTCGAGTAGACCGGGTCCATGATCTCGTCGACGGTGCCCCACCCCTGGGAGGGGCGCTGCTGGAAGAGGCCCACCGAGTCCCGGTCGCCGTAGTCGATGTTGACCAGCCGGGACTCCTGCAGCGCCGTCGCCAGCCCGATCGTGGCCGCCCGGCCCGGCAGCCCGCGCTGCACGGACGACCCGACGATCAGGGCGGCGTTGTCCGCCTGGACCGGCGTGAGGTACCACGACGTGCCGTCCAGCTCGGCCGCGCACCGCTGCACCGAGGGCGTGTCGACCCGGTTGAGGAACCAGACGACGCCGGCCGTCGCCCCGGCGCCGGCGACGAGGACCACGGCGAGGGCTGCGCCGGCAGCCCCCCGCCGGCCTCTCCGCCGGCCCCGTCGGCCGGACACCTCAGTTGGCGTGCAGCGCGGCGTTGAGCTCGATGCCCACGCCGCCCCGCTCCAGCACCTCGACCGCGCCGGTGCGCGAGTTGCGGCGGAACAGCAGGTTGTCGCGACCGGCGAGGTCGCGGGCCTTGACCACCAGCGGGTCGCCGTCGGCGCCCATCTCGCCGAGCACGGTGACCTTGGTGCCCGCGGTGAGGTAGAGGCCGGCCTCGACCACGCAGTCGTCGCCGAGCGGGATGCCGAGGCCGGCGTTGGCGCCGAGCAGCGACCGCTCACCCACGCTGATGACCTCCTTGCCGCCGCCCGACAGGGTGCCCATGATCGACGCGCCGCCGCCGACGTCGGACCCGTCCCCCACGACGACCCCGGCGGAGATCCGGCCCTCGACCATGGAGGCACCGAGCGTGCCGGCGTTGAAGTTGACGAAGCCCTCGTGCATGACGGTGGTGCCCGACGCGAGGTGCGCGCCGAGGCGCACGCGGTCGGCGTCGGCGATCCGCACGCCGGCGGGCACGACGTAGTCGACCATGCGCGGGAACTTGTCGATCCCGTACACCGTGACGGCGCGGCCGGTGTCGGCGCGCAGGCGCAGGCGCGTGGCCTCGAAGGCTTCGACGGCGCACGGGCCGTGGGACGTCCACACCACGTTGGTCAGGACGCCGAAGAGGCCGTCCAGGTTGAGGCCGTGGGGCTGGACCAGGCGGTGGGAGAGCAGGTGCAGCCGCAGGTACGCGTCCCGGGTGTCCTGGGGGGCGGCGTCGAGGTCGATCACGGTGCGCACGACGACGACGTCCACGCGGCGCGCGTCGTCCCGCTCGGTGAGGGCGTCGAGCTCGGCCGGGATGTCGACGTCGGTCTCCGGCGGCGCGCCCAGCACGGGCGCGGGGTACCAGACGTCGAGCGTGGTGCCGTCGTCGGCGACCGTGGCGAGACCGAGGCCCCAGGCGGGGCGGGAGAAGGCAGGCGTCGTCATGCGGCCCAGCGTAGTCGGCGCGTCTGCCACGATGGTGCGCGTGACCACGGACAGCACACCCCCTTCTCGCGACCCCCACCCCGGCCCCCGCGCGGACGCCCGCCTGGACGCCCTGCTCGACCCGGAGACGGTCGCGACGTCGGACCTCGTGGACCTGCTGGCCGCGATCTGCGACGTCCCGTCGGTCTCCGGCGACGAGGCCGCGCTCGCGGACGCCGTCGAGCGGGTGCTGCGCGCCCAGCCCCACCTCGACGTGCTGCGCGACGGCGACGCCCTCGTCGCCCGCACCCGCCTGGGCCGCGCCCGACGCGTGGTGCTCGCGGGTCACCTGGACACCGTGCCGCTGACCGACCCGCCGAACCTCCCCGCGCGCCTCCAGTCGGCCGCGGACGGGACCGTCGAGATGTGGGGCCGCGGCACCGTGGACATGAAGGGCGGCGTGGCGATCATGCTCGCGCTCGCCGTCGAGCTGGGTCGCGCGGGCAGCGAGCCCGCCCACGACGTCACGTACGTCTTCTACGACCACGAGGAGGTCGAGGCGTCGCTCAGCGGGCTGGGCCGTCTGGTGCGGAACCACCCGGAGGCGCTCGAGGGGGACGTCGCGATCCTGGGAGAGTCGAGCAACAACGGCATCGAGGGCGGCTGCAACGGGACGCTGCGCGTCGAGGTCCGCACCCACGGCGTCGCCGCGCACTCGGCGCGCGCCTGGGCCGGGGTGAACGCGATCCACGCGGCGGCTCCGGTGCTCGACCGGCTCGCCGCCTACGAGGCGCGCGAGGTCGAGGTGGACGGGCTGGTGTACCGCGAGAGCCTGGGCGCCGTCGGCATCCGCGGCGGCATCGCGGGCAACGTGGTGCCGGACGCCTGCACCGTCACGGTGAACTACCGCTTCGCCCCGTCGCGGGGCGTCGCCGAGGCGGAGGCGCACGTGCGCGAGCTCTTCGAGGGCTTCGAGGTGGTCGTCACGGACGCCGCCCCCGGGGCCCGGCCGGGCCTCGACGACCCGCTCGTGGCGGACTTCGCCGCGGCCGTCCAGGCCGCGACCGGTACCGCGCCGACGCCCAAGTACGGCTGGACCGACGTCGCGCGGTTCGCCGAGCTCGGCATCCCCGCCGTGAACTTCGGCCCGGGGGACCCCGTGCTGGCGCACAAGGACGACGAGCGCCTGCCCGTGGCCCGGCTCGCGGTGGGTCGCGACGCCCTGCGCGGCTGGCTGCTCGGCGGGCCCGCGGGTGGCGTGGATAGTCTCGAGTCATGACGCGAGCGACGACCTCCCCCAGCGCCCACGGACCCGAGCGCGGCGACGACGGGGTGCCCGAGAAGGGCAAGGGCTACCGCAAGGGGCCCGTGCTGCTGCGGGGCAAGGAGATCCCGGCCCAGACCACCGACCAGAGGCTCCTCTCCGGCGGCGGCGACTCCGACTGGGTGCACTCCGACCCGTGGCGCGTGATGCGGATCCAGTCGGAGTTCGTCGAGGGCTTCGGCGCCCTCGCCGAGGTGGGCCCCGCGGTGTCGGTGTTCGGGTCGGCCCGGACGTCCCCCGACCACCCCGACCACGCGCTCGCCGTCGAGGTCGGGCGGCTGCTCGCCGAGGCCGGCTACGCGGTGATGACGGGCGGCGGCCCGGGGATCATGGCGGCGGCCAACGAGGGGGCGCACCACGCGGGCGGCACGTCCATCGGGCTCGGCATCGAGCTGCCCTTCGAGCAGGGCATGAACGAGTTCGTGAACCTGGGCGTGAACTTCCGCTACTTCTTCGCCCGCAAGACGATGTTCGTCAAGTACGCGCAGGGCTTCATCGTGCTGCCGGGCGGCTTCGGCACCTTCGACGAGCTGTTCGAGGCCCTCACGCTCGTGCAGACCCACAAGGTGACCGAGTTCCCGATCGTGCTGGTCGGCTCCGACTACTGGGGCGGGCTGCTGGAGTGGCTGCGCACCGCCGTGGCGGACCGCGGGATGATCGGCCGGGCCGACCTCGACCTGCTGCACCTCACGGACTCGCCGGAGGAGGCCGTGCGGTACGTGATCGAGCGCGGGCGGGCCCTCGCCGCCTCGGAGCGCGAGGCGTTGGACGAGCTCGTCGAGGACCAGCGGGACGCGGCTGACGACGCGGGCGAGGCGGCCGACGCCTCGTGACGACCGACGCCCCGTCCCCGGCCGGCGTCCCGGCGGCGGGGACCCCGCTGGTGCTGCGCGGGCGGGAGGTCGGCCGCGGCCCCGACGGGGTGCTGCGGCCCGTGGTGATGGCGATCGTCAACCGCACCACGGACTCCTTCTACGCCCCGGCCCGGCGGCCCGACGACGGCGCCGCGCTCGACGCGGCGCACCAGGCCTGGGCGGACGGCGCGCAGATCCTCGACGTCGGCGGGGTGCGCGCCGGCGTCGGCCCGGACGTCGACGAGGCGGCGGAGATCGGCCGCGTGGTCCCGTTCGTCGCGCGGGTGCGCGAGGAGCTGCCCGACCTGCTCGTGTCGGTCGACACCTGGCGCTCCGGCGTCGCCCGCGAGGTCGTCGCCGCCGGGGCGGACCTCGTCAACGACACCTGGGCGGGGCACGACCCCGCGCTCGTGGAGGTGGCCGGCGCGGCGGGAGTCGGGGTCGTGTGCTCCCACACCGGCGGGGCGGTGCCGCGCACCGACCCGTACCGCGTCGAGTACCCGCCCGTCGACCACCCGTCCGTCGACCAGGCCGGGCCCGGGGAGGCCGCCGACCCGCGCGACGGCGTCCTGGACGACGTCGTCGCGACGCTGCGCGCGGCCGCCGCGCGGGCCGTCGCCTGCGGCGTCCCGCCACGGTCGGTGCTCGTGGACCCCACGCACGACTTCGGCAAGAACACCTGGCAGTCGCTGCACCTCCTGCGCCGCACCGCCGTGCTCGCGGGGCTCGGCTACCCGCTGCTCATGGCGCTCAGCCGCAAGGACTTCGTCGGGGAGACGCTGGGGCTGGCCCCCGGCGACCGGCTGGAGGGCACCCTCGCGGCCACCGCGCTCGCGGCCTGGCAGGGCGCCACCGTCTTCCGCGCCCACGACGTCGTCGCCACGCGGCGCGTGCTCGACCTGGTCGCCGCCGTCCGCGACGAGGCCCCGCCGGCCGCCGCGCTGCGCGGCCTCGCCTGAGGCCGCCTGACCTGGCCGGGCCGGGCCGGGTCTCGCCAGTCGACCCCTGACGTCCGGGGTGTGGAAGTCAGGGGTGGGTTCTGACCTAGAATGGTGGGGCGCGCCTCGTCTCGCCCCCGCCGACCGGCGGGCAGCGGGCAGGGGGCAGGCCGAGGAACCGGACAACGGAATGGAGAGCCACAGATGGCTGCGATGAAGCCGCGGACGGGCGACGGGCCGCTGGAGGTCACCAAGGAAGGACGCGGCATCGTCATGCGGGTCCCGCTCGAGGGTGGCGGCCGTCTGGTCGTGGAGCTGAACGCCACCGAGGCGACCGAGCTGGGTGAGGCACTCCAGGCCGTCGTCGCGTGACGACGGCGCGGTAGGAGCAGGACGGCGGGCGCCGGGCGACGAGGTCGCCCGGCGCCCGCGGTGTCTCACTGCCGTACGGCGAGGAGCAGTCCGTCCCCCGACGGGGCCAGGGCGGACAGCACCCGGTCGTCGGAGCGCAGCGCGCGCCCGACGTCGCGCACCACGGTGGTCACCTCGTCGCGCCGCGCAGGATCGGGCACGCGCCCGCCGTGGAGCGCGCCGTCGACGGCGAGGACGCCGCCAGGGCGCAGCAGCCGCAGGCCGGCCTCGACGTACTCGGGATAGGAGTGCGGCTCCGCCCCGACGAGCACGAGGTCGTACGCGCCGTCGGTGAGCCGGGGCAGGACGTCGGCGGGCCGGCCGGGGATGGCCCGGGTGCGCCCCGGTGCCACCCCGGCCTCGGCGAAGGCCCGCTTCGCGGCGCGCTGGTGCTCGAGCTCGGCGTCGATGGTCGTGAGCACGCCGTCGGCGGGCATGCCGCGCAGGAGCCAGAGGGCGGCGACGCCGGTGCCCGTGCCGACCTCCACGACGGCCCGCGCGCCGAGCGCCGCGGCCACGACCTGCAGCAGCGCCCCCGTGCCGGGGGAGACGGCCCCGCAGCCGAGCTCCGCCGCGCGCTCGCGGGCACGGAGCAGCACCTCGTCCTCGGGGACGAAGGACTCGCTGTAGGCCCAGGCTGCGGTGCGACCGCTGCGGGCGTCGACGTCGGTGGTGATGGCGGTCCTCCACGGCGGGGTCGCCGGCGGACGGCCGGCGCGGGTGATGCTGCGGTGATCGTACGCGGGAACGCCGCGGCGCGCCCGGACGTTGCCGTGGGACGATGGTGATGATGACGACCGACCCCGCTCCCGTGCAGGACGTGCCCGAGGCCCCCGCCGAGGCGACCTTCGGCGCGCCCGAGGACGCCGCGTCAGCGCCGGCATGGACGCCCCCGACGTGGGACGAGATCGTGCGCGAGCACTCGGCGCGCGTGTACCGGCTCGCGTACCGGCTGAGCGGCAACCGGCAGGACGCCGAGGACCTCACCCAGGAGACGTTCCTGCGCGTGTTCCGGTCGCTCTCCAGCTACACCCCGGGCACGTTCGAGGGGTGGCTGCACCGCATCACGACGAACCTGTTCCTCGACCAGGTGCGGCGCAAGAAGCGCATCCGCATGGAGGCGATGGGCGACGACGCCGCCCGCGTCGCCGCCCCCGAGGACCACGGTCGCCCCGAGCGCGGGTTCGAGCACGCGAACCTGGACCACGACGTGCAGGCCGCGCTCGACGCGCTGCGCCCCGAGTACCGCGCCGCGGTCGTCCTGTGCGACATCGAGGGCCTCAGCTACGAGGAGATCGCCGTCACCCTGGGCATCAAGCTCGGCACGGTCCGCTCCCGCATCCACCGCGCCCGTGCGCAGCTCCGCGACGCGCTGGAGCACCGGCGCGCGGAGGTGACCGCGCGGGACGCGAACGGCGGGGCGGCGTCGTGACGGGGTACGCCGGGTCCGGGCACCTCGGGGCCTGGGTGAGCGACCTGGCCGACGGCCAGCTCGACGCCGCGGC
>JADHZE010000152.1 GCA_026934365.1 Isoptericola sp. QY 916
CGGCAGGCTAGGGCGCCGCCTCGGCGGCCGGCGCGAGCGTGGCGGCCAGGACCTGCCAGCCCTCGTCGGCCCGCACCCAGAGGCGCGTGTAGACCAGCCGCGCCGACACCGCGGTGCCGCCCTGGACCGCGTCGACGGCGGCGACCAGCCGGCTCGTCCCGCTCGCCGCGTCCTCCCGGACGTCGAGCGACTCCTCCTCCAGGCGGGTGATCCGCAGCAGCCCCGACCGGTAGCTCTCCAGGTCGTCCTCCCGGGAGAACACCGAGCCGTCCGGGCCTGCGCCGACGCACCGAGGATGCAGCAGCGCCCCCAGCGCGTCGACGTCGCCGGCGCGCTGGGCGGCCTGGAGCGCGCGCTCGGCAGCGAGAAGGCTCATCGCCCGGACCCCCGTTCCTTCTCGAAGTCCCACACGACGAGCGAGGGCGTGCCCGCGTACGCCGCGCCCGCCGCCGCCGGCACCCACGGCATCAGCTCCCAGAGGGTCGGCGGCCTGGCCGGGTCCTCGAGCTCCACGTCGGCGGCGGGGTCGAAGGCCCCCGTCCCGGCGTCCGGGGCCGCGGTGTACTCGCGGCCGCCGCCGGCTCCCCCGTCGGCTCCCCCGTCGGCATGGTCCGCGCCGCCGCCGACGTACTCGCGGCAGAACCGCGGCGCCAGGCCCACGGGCAGGGCCGCCTGCAGGTACTCGCTCGTGGCGTGGAACCAGTTCGGGATGTACCCGAACTCGCCGTCCGCGCCCTCGACGAGCGGATAGAGCGGCGACCCGGTGAAGTACCCGCGCGTGTCCGAGACGACGAGGCGGCCGCCCGGGCGAAGTACGCGCGCCAGCTCGGCGAACACGGGCCCCAGATCCCGCACGTGGCACAGCGCGAGGGTGACGAGGACGAGGTCGGCGGACGCGTCATCCACCGGCAGCTCGTGCAGGTCGCCCTCGGTGAACCGTGCCCCCGGGACCTTGGCGCGGGCGATCTCGAGCATGTCGGGCGACGAGTCGACGCCGAGCACGTCGTGCCCCTGCTCGACGAGCCACTCGGTGTGCCGGCCCGTACCGCACGCCGCGTCGACCGCGACGCCGCGGGGCAGGTGCTCCATCAGCGGCCGGACGAGCGGCTCCTCCATCCCCCAGAACCCGTTGGGACCGTCGTAGCGGGGCGCCCAGTGCCGGTAGCCGTCGCGGGTCGTGATCGGCGGGACCTCGTGGCCCGGGCCGAAGCGGTCGGCGGCGTCGAGCAGCGCGCGCACGTCGGCCAGCCGCGCCTCGACGAACGAGCGGTCGTGCTCGCCGGCGAACGCGCGCAGCAGCGCCACGCCCTCCAGCCCGACGAGGTACGCGAGCGGGTGCTGGTAGATGGTGGGGCGGTCGGTGTCCACGGTCGGGACGCTACCGACGCGGCCCGGTGGTCACGAGGTCTTTTCAGACGGTGATGGTGGTCATCGGCATCGACGAGTCGACCGGGAAGTCGAAGCTCGACGGCGCCGCCCCGGCGCGCACGACGGCGGAACCCAGCGCGGCGATCATCGCGCCGTTGTCGGTGCAGTAGCGGATCGGCGGGATGCGCAGGTCGATGCCCGCCTCCGCGCAGCGCTTCGCGGCCATCTCCCGCAGCTGGCTGTTCGCGGAGAACCCGCCGCCCACGACGAGCGTCTCGACGTCGTGCCGGCGGCACGCGGCGATCGTCTTGGCGGTGAGCACGTCGGCGACCGCGGCGGCGAACGACGCGGCGACGTCGGCCGCCGGGACCTCGCGCCCGGCGTCGACGCAGGCCTCGATCCAGCGGGCGACCGCCGTCTTGAGGCCGGAGAAGGAGAAGTCGTAGGCGTGCTTCGCCTGGTCCTTCGCGGCGGTGAGGCCGCGCGGGAAGCGGATGGCCTCCGGGTCGCCCTCGCGCGCCAGCCGGTCCACGTGCGGGCCACCGGGGTAGGGCAGGCCGAGCAGGCGGCCGACCTTGTCGAAGGCCTCCCCCGCCGCGTCGTCGAGCGTGGAGCCGAGCTCGGTGACGCCCGTCGCGACGTCGTCCACGAGCATCAGCGAGCTGTGCCCGCCCGAGACCACGAGCGCCATCGTGCGGCCCTCGAACGGACCGTCGACGAGCTGGTTCACCGCGGCGTGCCCGATGACGTGGTTGACGCCGTACAGCGGCTTGTTCAGGCCGATCGCGAGCGCCTTCGCCGCGGACGCGCCGATCGTGAGCGGGCCGACCAGGCCCGGGCCGGCGGTGACGGCGATCGCGTCCACCTCGGACAGGTCGACGTCGGCCTCACCGAGCGCGCGCGTGATCGTGGGGACCATCTGCTCCAGGTGGGCGCGGCTCGCGACCTCCGGGATGATCCCGCCGTAGCGCGCGTGCTCCTCCATCGAGCTGGCGACGGCGTCGACCAGGAGCTCGTCGCCGCGGACGAGCGCGACGCCCGTCTCGTCGCAGGAGGTCTCGATACCGAGGACGAGGGGGTCACCGACCCCGTGCGCGGATGCCATGGCCCCATGATCGCACCGGCGCGGGGGCGAACGCTCCGGCCACCTCTCCGGCACCCGTCCCCACCAGCCGTAACACGATGGTGACACCGAACTCACGGCGGGGACACGTGGACGTACTTGGGTTCATCTGAACCTAACCGGCCCCCGGGCCACGGCCACGAAGGAGCACCATGCGTCCTCGAAGCAGCACGGGCACCACGCGCACCGGCACCACCCGACCTGTCGTCGCCTCCCTCGCCGTCCTCGCCGTCGCCGCCCTCTCGGCCTGCGGGGCCCGGGTGGACGCCGCGAGCGGCGACGCCTCGGCCTCCGCGGCGGAGGGCTGCGTCGACACCTCGGGCGACACGGTCAAGGTCGGCTTCCTCAACTCGCTGTCGGGCACGATGGCGATCTCCGAGCAGACCGTGCACGACTCGCTCCAGCTGGCCGCGGGCGAGATCAACGCCGACGGCGGCGTGCTCGGCAAGCAGCTCGAGATCGTCTCCGAGGACGGCCAGTCCGAGCCCACCGTCTTCGCGGAGAAGGCCACCAAGCTCATCACCAGCGACTGCGTGGCGGCCGTGTTCGGGGGCTGGACGTCGGCGTCGCGCAAGGCGATGCTGCCGGTCTTCGAGGCGAACGACTCGCTGCTGTTCTACCCGGTGCAGTACGAGGGCCTCGAGGCCTCGGAGAACATCTTCTACACCGGCGCCACGACCAACCAGCAGATCGTGCCCGCCCTCGACTACCTCGCCGAGCAGGGCACCACGTCGCTGTTCCTCGTGGGCTCCGACTACGTGTTCCCGCGCACCGCGAACAAGATCATCAACGCGTACGCCGAGGCGCACGGCATCGAGATCGTCGGCGAGGAGTACGCGCCGCTCGGCCACACGGACTTCTCCACCATCGTCAACAAGGTGAAGGCCGCCGGGGCGGACGCGGTGTTCAACACCCTCAACGGCGACTCCAACGTCGCGTTCTTCAAGGAGTACAACAACGCCGGCCTGTCCGCCGACGACATGCCCGTCGTCTCCGTCTCGATCGCGGAGGAGGAGGTGGGCGGCATCGGCGTGGACAACATCGAGGGCCAGCTCACCGCCTGGAACTACTACCAGACGGTCGACAGCCCCGAGAACGACGCGTTCGTGAAGGCGTTCCAGGCCGAGTACGGCGACGACCGTGTGACGTCCGACCCGATGGAGGCCGCCTACACGTCGCTGTACCTGTGGAAGGCGATGGTCGAGAAGGCGGACTCCTTCGACGTCGCGGACGTGCAGGCGGCCGCGGACGGCGTCACCTTCGACGCCCCCGAGGGCACCGTCGTCGTGGACGGCGAGAACCACCACGTCGCCAAGACGGCGCTCGTCGGGCGCATCGGCGAGGACGGCCTCATCCACACCGAGTGGAGCTCCGAGGAGCCCATCGAGCCCGACCCGTTCCTCGAGGGCTACGACTGGGCCGACGGGCTCTCCTGACCGGGGCCCCTGGACACGACATGGACACCCTCCTCTCCCAGCTCTTCGCGGGCCTGAGCCTCGGCTCGGTGCTGCTGCTCGCGGCCCTGGGCCTCGCCCTGACCTTCGGTCAGATGGGCGTGATCAACATGGCCCACGGCGAGTTCATGATGGCGGGCGCCTACACGGCGTTCGTGATCCAGGGGCTGCTCGGCGACCCCGGCGCGAGCCTGCTCGTGTCGCTGCCGCTCGGGTTCCTCGTCGGCGGGGCGCTCGGGCTGCTGCTCGAGGCCACGCTCATCCACCGCATGTACCGGCGGCCGCTCGACACGCTGCTCGTCACCTGGGGCGTCGCGCTGCTGCTGCAGCAGGTGGCGCGCGACGTGTTCGGCGCCCCCAACGTGGACGTGGCCGCGCCCGGCTGGCTGTCGGGCGCGGTCACGGTCGGCGGGCTCGCGCTGCCCAGGACCCGGCTGTTCATCCTCGCGCTGGCCGTCGTGTGCCTGGTCGCGCTGGCCGTCGTCATGAAGGCCACCCCGCTGGGACGCCGCATCCGGGCCGTGGTGCAGCACCGCGACCTGGCGGAGGCGTCCGGCATCTCGTCGCGGGCCACCGACCGGCTGACGTTCTTCGTCGGCTCCGGCCTCGCCGGGATCGCCGGCGTCGCGCTGACCCTGCTCGGCTCGGTCGGCCCGACGCTCGGCACGGGCTACATCGTCGACGCGTTCCTCGTCGTCGTCGCGGGCGGCATCGGGCAGATCAAGGGCACCGTGATCGCGGCGACGGCGCTCGGCCTGCTGCAGGCGTTCTTCGAGTACTCCACCACGGCGTCCGTCGCGAAGGTCCTCGTGTTCGTCGTCATCGTCGCCTTCCTGCAGGTACGACCCCAGGGCCTGGTCTCGGTCCGGACGAGGAGCCTCGCATGACCGGCAGCACGAGCACCCGCACCGCACGACTGTCCGCCCTCGTCCGCCCGGGCCGGGCGCGCGCCACGGCCGGGTTCGGCCTCGCGGCCGTCCTGCTCCTCGCCGTCGCGCCGGTGCTGCTCAGCCCGTTCCGGCTCGGCCTGCTCGGTAAGTTCCTGTGCCTGGCCATGGTCGCCGTCGGCATCGGCCTCGCCTGGGGCCGCGGCGGCCTGCTCACCCTCGGCCAGGGCGTGTACTTCGGCCTGGGCGCCTACGTCATGGCGATGCACCTCAAGCTCGCCGACGCCGGCCCGGGCGGCGTGCCCGACTTCATGCTGCTCTACGGCACCGGCGAGGTGCCCGGCTGGTGGGAGCCCCTGCGCTCGCCGGCCGTCGCCCTCGCCCTGGTCGTGCTCGTGCCCGCCGCGCTCGCCGCCGCCCTCGGCTGGGCCGTCTTCACGCGGCGGGTGCGGGGCGCGTACTTCGCGATCCTGTCGCAGGCCCTCGCCGCCGCGTTCGCCATCCTGTTGATCGGCCAGCAGCAGACGACGGGCGGTACCAACGGGCTCAACGGGTTCCGGTCGTTCTTCGGCTACGACCTCGCCGACCCGGTCAACCAGCGGATGCTCTACCTGATCGCCGCGGGGGTGCTGCTCGTGATGGTCGTGGGCGCCCGCCAGCTCATGGTGTCGCGCTTCGGCGAGGTCCTCGTCGCCGTCCGCGACCAGGAGGACCGCGTCCGGTTCCTCGGCTACGACCCGGCGGCCGTGAAGACCGTCGTCTACGTGGTCGCGGCCGTGATGGCCGCCGTCGGCGGGGCGCTGTTCGTGCCCATCGTCGGGATCGTCTCCCCCGCCGACGTCGGCGTCGTGCCGTCCATCGGCTTCCTCGTCGGCGTGGCCATCGGCGGCCGGGCGACCCTGCTCGGCCCCGTCCTCGGCTCCGTCGCCGTGAGCTGGGCGCAGACCTCGCTGTCCGAGCAGTTCCCCTCCGGCTGGATCTACCTCCAGGGGGCGCTGTTCGTGCTGGTCGTCGCCTTCCTGCCCGGCGGCCTGGCGTCGGTCGTGCCGATGCTGCGTCGCCGGCGTCGCGCCGGCCGTGAGGCGGAGCCGGAGGCCCCCGCCGCGCCGGGCGACGCCCCGTCCCCCGACCTCCTGCCCGAAGGGAGCCGCGCATGAGCGAGCAGACCGAGATCGACCTCGCCGCCGCGGAGGCGCTGCTGGGGGACGACACCGCCCGGTTCCGCCACGACTACCTCGAGGTGCGCGGCCTGCGGGTGGAGTTCGGCGGCTTCGTCGCCGTCCGCGACGTCGACCTCACCGTCGCCCAGGGGGACCTCCGGTTCCTCATCGGCCCCAACGGCGCGGGCAAGACGACGCTCATCGACGCCGTCACCGGCCTCGTGCGGGCGGCCGGCGGCTCGGCCCGGTTCGGCGGGACGGAGCTGCTGGGGCGGGCCACGCACCGTGTCGCCCGGGCGGGCGTCGGCCGCACGTTCCAGACGGCGAGCGTGTTCGAGCAGCTCACCGTGCTGCAGAACCTCGACATCGCCGCCGGCGCGCGCCGCCGGCCGACGACGATGCTCCGCCGGCGACGGGGCGTCCCGGAGGCGGTCGAGCAGGCGATGGAGACCGTCGGCCTCGCCGCGCTGCGCGACGTGCCCGCGGGCGTCCTGGCGCACGGCCAGAAGCAGTGGCTCGAGATCGGGATGCTGCTGGTGCAGGACGCGCACCTGCTGCTGCTCGACGAGCCCGTCGCGGGCATGACCCAGGCGGAGCGCGAGGAGACCGGCGAGCTGCTGCGCCGGGTGGGCTCCCAGCGCGTCGTCGTGGTGGTGGAGCACGACATGGAGTTCCTGCGCTCCTACGCCGACTCGGTGACGGTCATGCACCAGGGCGCCGTCCTCGCCGAGGGGACGGTAGCCGAGGTGCAGCAGGACCCGGCGGTCGTCGAGGTCTATCTCGGCGCCCCGGCGGGCGAACGAGCCACCACGACGGAGGGACCCGCATGATGCTCGAGCTGAGCGGCCTGAGCACGGGGTACGGCCGCACGGCCGTCGTGCACGACGTGGACCTCGACGTCGCGGACGGCACGCTGACCGCCGTCCTCGGCCACAACGGAGCGGGCAAGACGACGCTCCTCAAGGCCGTGCTCGGGCTGCTGCCCGCCCGGGCCGGGTCCGTGCGCCTGGCCGGAGACGACGTCACGCGCTGGCCGACCCACCGGCGAGTGCGCGCCGGGATCGCATACGTGCCGCAGGGCCAGCAGTCCTTCGGCCAGCTCACCGCTCGGGAGAACCTGCAGGTGGTCGCCGACGCCCACGGCGCCGCCGGCCGTCGCCGCACCGACGACGCGCTCGACCTGTTCCCCGCGCTGCGCGAGCTGCTCGGCCGCCAGGCGGGGCTCCTGTCGGGCGGCCAGCGCCAGCAGCTCGCCATCGCCCGGGCACTCGTCACCGGCCCGCAGCTGCTGGTGCTCGACGAGCCCGCCGAGGGCATCCAGCCGAACGTCGTGAGCGAGATCTACGCGGCGATCACGTCGCTGACGGCGGCGGGCGGGCTGTCCGCGCTGCTGGTGGAGCAGCACCTCGGCTACGCCGTCGAGCACGCCGCCGGGTACGCCGTGCTCGCCTCCGGGCGGGTGACCCACCGGGGCACGGGCGGCGGCGCCGACGCCCTCGCCGGCGCCCGCGAGGCGATGGCGCTGTGAGCCGCACGCCCGTGCGCACCGAGGAGGACGCGTGCACCTGACCCCCGCCGACACCGAGAAGCTGCTGCTCGCCGTGGCGGGCATGGTCGCGCGCGACCGCCTCGCGCGCGGCGTGCGGCTCAACCACCCCGAGTCGGTCGCCCTGCTGTCGTGCTGGGTGATCGAGCGGGCCCGCGACGGCGCCGACGTGCCGACCCTCATGCAGGACGGCCGCGAGGTGCTGGGCCGCGAGCAGGTGATGGACGGCGTGCCCGAGATGCTCGTCGACGTGCAGGTCGAGGCCACCTTCCCCGACGGCCGCAAGCTCGTGACCCTGCACCATCCCATCCCGTGACCCCGGCACCCGCCGGCCGCCTCGACCCGACCCCGACCCAGGAGGTCCCGTGACCGCACACGTCGCTACCGGCCCCGGCGCGACCCGCGTCGCCCCCGGGCGCCTCGAGCTCAACGTGCGCCCGGCGCACGAGCGGCTGCGCCTCGTCGTGGAGAACACCGGCGACCGGCCGGTGCAGGTGGGCTCGCACGTGCACCTGCCCGACGCCAACGACGCGCTCCGCTTCGACCGCGCCGCCGCGCACGGCTTCCGGCTCGACGTCCCGTCCGGCACGTCGCAGAGGTTCGAGCCGGGGGTGAGCCGCGAGGTCGACGCCGTGACGATCCGCGGCGCGCGGCGCGTGCCGGGCATTCGCCGGGGCAAGACCGACGGCGGCGCGCTCGGCGCCGTCCCGTCCCCGGAGGCCACGGCGCCGCACGACGAGCAGGAGGACTGATGGTCTGGATCGACCGGGAGCGCTACGCGGCCCTGTACGGGCCGACCGTCGGCGACCAGCTGCGCCTCGGCGACACCGACCTGTGGATCGAGGTCACCGAGGACCGCACGGTCGGCGGCGAGGAGGCCGTGTTCGGCGGCGGCAAGTCCATCCGGGAGTCGATGGCGCAGTCGACGCGGAGCCGTGCCGCCGGGGCCCTGGACACCGTGATCACCGGCGTCGTCGTCCTGGACTGGTGGGGCGTGGTCCGGGCGGACGTCGGGCTGCGCGACGGGCGGGTCGTCGCGCTCGGCCGTGCGGGCAACCCGGACGTGGCCGACGGCGTGCACCCGGACCTCGTCATCGGGCCGTCGACCGACGTGATCTCGGGCGAGGGCCGGATCCTCACCGCCGGCGGCTTCGACCCGCACGTGCACCTGCTGTCGCCGTCGGCGCTGCACGAGGCGCTGGCCACCGGCATCACGACCGTCGCCGGGGGCGGCACGGGCCCGTCCGAGGGCTCGAAGGCCACCACGGTGACGCCCGGCGCCTGGCACCTGCGGTCCGTGCTGCGCGCGCTGGACCACCTGCCGCTCAACGTGCTGCTGCTCGGCAAGGGCAACACCGTGGGCGAGGAGGCCCTCGCGGAGCAGGCCCTCGCCGGAGCGGCCGGGTACAAGGTGCACGAGGACTGGGGCTCCACGCCCGCCGCCCTCGACGCGGCGCTGCGGGCCGCCGACGAGTGGGGCCTCCAGGTGGCGCTGCACTCCGACTCGCTCAACGAGGCCGGGTTCGTCCAGTCCACGATCGACGCGATCGGCGGCCGGGGGATCCACGCGTACCACGTCGAGGGCGCGGGCGGCGGGCACGCCCCCGACATCCTCACCATCGCGAGCCTGCCGCACGTGCTGCCGGGGTCGACCAACCCGACCCTGCCCCACACGGTGAACACCGTGGCGGAGCACCTCGACATGCTCATGGTCTGCCACCACCTCAACCCCGCCGTCCCCGAGGACCTGGCGTTCGCCGAGTCGCGGATCCGGGCGTCGACCATCGCCGCCGAGGACGTGCTGCACGACCTCGGGGCCATCTCCATCACCTCCTCCGACGCCCAGGCGATGGGCCGCATCGGCGAGGTGATCACCCGCACCTGGCAGGTGGCGCACGTGATGAAGCACCGGCGCGGGCCGCTGTCGGGCGCGGAGCCGGCGGACAACGAGCGCGCCCGCCGGTACGTCGCGAAGTACACGATCAACCCGGCGGTCGCGCACGGCGTCGACGCCCACATCGGCTCCGTGGAGCCGGGCAAGCTGGCCGACCTCGTGCTGTGGGACCCCCGGTTCTTCGGGGTCCGGCCCGAGCTCGTGATCAAGGGCGGGGTGATCGCGTGGGCGGCGCTGGGCGACCCGAACGCGTCCATCCCCACGCCGCAGCCGGTGCTCATGCGTCCCGCGTTCGGCGACGCCGTCGGCGCCGACACCTCGCTCGCGTTCGTCGCGCCGGCCGCGATCGAGGACGGCCTGGCCGGGCGCCTGGGCCTGCGCCGGCAGCTCGCCCCCGTCGCACCCACGCGCGGCGTCACCAAGGCGGACATGCGCAACAACGACGCGCTGCCGGACATCGACATCCGCCCCGACACCTTCGAGATCCGCGTCGACGGCGACCTGGTCGAGCCCGCACCCGCGGTGCGCCTGCCGCTCGCCCAGCTCTACTCGATGTTCTAGGCCGCCCATGACGTCCCTGTCCCCGCACCCCGCCACGGTCGCGATGCTGCTCGCGGACGCCCGCCTGCCCGGCGGCGGGCACGCCCACTCCGCGAGCCTCGAGCCCGCGCTGCGCGGCGGCATGCCGCCGGCCGACGTGCCGGCGTGGATGGTCGGTCGGGCGACGACGGTCAGCCTGGTGGAGGCCGGCACGGCGGTGGTCACCGCCCGGCTGCTGGCCGACGCCGGGCCCGCCGCCGGGACGGTCGACGCGCCGGACGACCGGGTCGACGCCGTCGTGCGCGCCTGGGCGGCGCGGACGCCCTCCCCCGCGCTGCGGGACGCGTCGCGCCTGC
>JADHZE010000153.1 GCA_026934365.1 Isoptericola sp. QY 916
GCCCCGCGGACCCCGCAGCCGCAGCAGCAGGCGAGACAGGTCGCCTCGGTCGACGAGGCCGACGCGGCCTGGCTCGCCGGCGTCTCCCTGCACGAGCCCCCGCCCGACGACCTCCCCGAGCCGCCGCTGGACGAGCCGGTCGCAGCCCCGGTGGCCCGACCCGTCGCGCCGCCGCGACCCGCGCCCGAGACACCGCTGGTCGCGAGCGCGCCCGCGGCCGCCCCGGCGTCGTCGTCCCCGCCCGCCCCCGCGGTGCCGCCCGCGCGCGAGACCCCGCGGCAGGCCGCCGAGCGTCGGGTGCGCGAGGCGCAGCAGTCGGAGGGCCGGTCGTCCCGGGCGTCCGCGTCCGGAGGGAACCCCGCGGACGACGAGCCGTCCGCCGACGACCCCGACATCGCGTCCGCCGGGCTGGTCGGCGTGCACCTCGTGGTGCAGGTGCTCGACGGGAAGGTCATCGAGGAGATCGCGGAGCAGCCCTGACATGACCGGCCACACCACCACCGACGGCACGACCCGCACCACCACGCTGCACATCGTCGCGGCCGTCATCGTGCGCGACGACGGCCGCGCGCTGCTCGTGCGCAAGCGCGGCACGACGGCGTTCATGCAGGTGGGTGGCAAGATCGAGCCGGGCGAGGAGCCCGTCGCCGCGCTCGTGCGGGAGTGCGCCGAGGAGATCGGCCTCGTCGTCGACCCGGCCGCCGTCGGCCCGCTCGGGCGCCGGACCGCCGTGGCCGCCAACGAGCCGGACCACGTGGTCGACGCGCACGTCTTCGAGGTCGCGCTCCCCGCCGGGTTCGCCGTCGAGACGCGCGCCGAGCTCGCCGAGCACGTCTGGGTCGACCCGGCTTCCCCGGTCGCGCCGCACCCGCTCGCGCCGCTGTCCGCGGACCTCATGACCGACGTCGCCGCACGCCGCCCGGCCGGATGAACGACGTCCCGCGCCGCGGGGCGATCCACCACGTCGAGCTCTGGGTGCCCGACCTGCCGCGCGCCGTGCGTTCCTGGGGCTGGCTCCTCGGCGAGCTCGGCTACCGGCCGCACCAGTCGTGGGAGCACGGGCGGTCCTGGCTGCTGGGCGACGGCTACGTCGTCGTCGAGCAGAGCCCCGCGATGACCGCGGCAGCCCACGACCGGCGTCGGCCGGGCCTCAACCACCTCGCCCTGCACGCCGGGTCGCGCGCACAGGTCGACGCGCTGGCTGCCGCCGCACCCCGGCACGGCTGGACGCTCCTCTTCCCGGACCGGCACCCGCGCGCCGGCGGCCCCGAGCACTACGCCGCCTATCTCGAGGACGCGGACGGCTTCGAGGCCGAGCTCGTCGCGGGCTGACCGCCCCCGGACCGGTGCTACCTCGCGGGAGCTCGTACTACCTCGCGGGAGCCCGTACTACCTCGGCAGGGCGGCGCGCAGGTCGTCCAGCCAGCCGGCGAGGTTGGCCACGGAGTCGGGCATGAACGGCACCTCGTCGAGCATGCGCAGGAACCGGGCGGCCGGCACCCACGCGCCCCACGCGACCTCCTCGGGCTGCCACGTGACGGGTCCGTCGTAGGTGCACTCGAAGAGGAACTCGCGCATCCGGGTGCGGTCGTCGGCGTAGTCGGCCACGCCGAGCGGCGCCAGCTCCACGCCGGTCACGCCGAGCTCCTCCGCCAGCTCGCGGCGCGCGGAGTCGAGCGGCTCCTCGCCGGCGCGCAGCACGCCGCCCGCGCAGAAGTCGTACCGGCCGGGGTACAGGTCCTTCGTGTCGGTGCGGCGGTGCACGTAGACGTCGCCGGCGGCGTTGCGCACGACGACGGCGGTGGCCGCGTGCCGCAGGTTCTCGGCGCGCACCTGCGCGCGTGGCGCCGTCCCGCACTCGCGCCCCGCCTCGTCGTACAGCGCCACGACCTCGGCCCCCGCGACCTCGCCCATACGAGCATCCTGCCGCACCCGCCGGCCGGCATGACAGATGTCACGGCCCGCCCGTGCGCGGCTCACGTCACCCGGTGACGGGCGGCACTACCTGCGACGACGCCCCGCCGCGAGGGTGGAGGCATGACTTCGGAACCCATCGTCCACGTCCGCGGGGCACGCCGCCGGTACGGCACGTTCGAGGCCGTCCGCGGGGTCGACCTCGACGTCCACCGCGGGGAGCTCGTCGCCCTGCTCGGCACCAACGGCGCGGGCAAGACGTCGTTCGTCGAGCTCGTCGAGGGGCTCGCGCCTGCCTCCGGCGGCACGGTCCGCGTGCTCGGTCACGACCCGTACCGCGAGCGGCGGCGCGTCGTGGGGTCCCTCGGGATCATGCTGCAGAGCGCCGGGTTCTCCGGCGACCTCACGGTCGCGGAGACGGCGCGCACCTGGGCCGGCACCCTGTCGCGCCCGCGACCGGTCGCCGACGTCCTCGGCGCGGTCGGGCTGGAGCACCGCGCCGACGTGCGCGTCGCCAGCCTCTCGGGCGGGGAGAAGCGCCGCCTGGACCTGGCGCTCGCCACCCTGGGCGACCCCGAGCTCCTCTTCCTCGACGAGCCCACGACCGGCCTCGACCCGGAGAGCCGCCGCGCCACCTGGGCGCTGGTGCAGGGCATGCTCGACGCGGGCACCACGGTGCTGCTCACCACGCACTACCTCGAGGAGGCGGAGCAGCTCGCCGACCGGATCGCGATCATGCAGGCCGGCCGCGTGGTGCGCACGGGGTCGGTCGCCGACGTCGTCGCCGCCGAGCCCGCCCGCGTCGAGGCGGTGGTGCGCAACGACGGCGGCCGCGCCGTCACGCCCGCGCTGGCGGACCTGCCCGCGCTGGCCGGCCTCGTCGGCGCACCCGACGTCGACCGCACCGGCCGCCTGCGGCTGCGCACCACGCGCCTGCAGGACGACCTGCTCACCCTGCTGCAGTGGGCCGACGCCCGGCGCCTGCGGCTCGACGACCTCGACGCCCGGGCGGCGTCGCTCGAGCAGGCGTTCCTCGCCCTCGACGACACCGCCGGCACGCCCGGCGCGCAGCGCACGACCGACACGGAGGCAGCGGCATGACCACCACGACCACCACGACCACCACCCCCGCGCGCCGACGGGCCACGCCGGGCACGGGCGGCGGCGCCCGCCGCGTCGCGGCGCTCGCCCGCGCAGAGCTGCGCCTGCTCGTGCGCAACCGCACCGCGCTGTTCAACGCGCTCGCCCTCCCGCCGATGACGGTCGGGCTGTTCGCCGCGCTCGGCGTCGTCGGGGACGGGGCGCCCGCCGCGGCGGGCGCCGTCCTGCTGAACCTGCTGACGTTCATGGCGCTCGCGTTCGTCGTCTACTACAACCTCACCGTCGCGTTCGTGGCCCGGCGCGAGGAGCTGGTGCTCAAGCGCTACCTCGTGGGGGAGTGCTCCCGGGCGGAGATCCTGGTCGGCACCGCGGTGCCCGCGGTCGTGGTGGCGCTGGCGCAGACGCTGCTGGGGATCGTCGCGGTGTCGGTGTTCCTCACGCCGCCGGCGTTCGTCAACCCGCTGCTGATGGTCGTGGCCGTGCTCGGCGGGGCCGCGATGCTGACGGCGCTGGCCGCCGCGACGTCCGGCCTGTCCCGCACCGTGGAGTCCGCGCAGCTCACCACGCTGCCGCTGCTCGTCGTCGCGATCCCGTTCGCCGGCCTCTTCGGAGCGCCCGGTGCGTCGAGCGGCGTGCTCGACACGATCGGCACGTTCACCCCGCTGCGCCCGATCACCGACCTCATGCTGCTCGGCGCCGGCGGGATCGACGGGGACGGCCAGGTGGTGACGTTCGCCGAGACGTTCGGCGCCGCCGCGCTGCCCGCCGCCGTGCTCGCCGCGTGGACCGTCGTGGGCGTGCTCGCCGCCCGGCGGTGGATGCGCTGGGAGCCGCGTCGGTGACCCACCTGCCACCGGGGCGGCCGGTCCTGGCGCCATGGCAGGCTGACGGCGTGAGAACACGTCGTCGGCCCGCCACGGCCCTGGCAGGTGGTGCGCGCGGGGTCGAGACGTACACCCGCGTGAGCCTCTACTCGTTCGTCCTCCTCGAGCCCTTCTTCTCCCTGTACGCGGTGGCGGCGCTGGCCGGCACTGACGAGGTCCCCGCGGTCGGCCCGGCGGCGGTCCTGGCGGCCCTGGGCCTCGTGCACGTGGTGCTGTGCCTCGGCACCATCCACGTCGGGTTCGACGAGCCGCTGACCACCGGGCGGCGCCGCCCCCGCCCGGTGGTCGCTGCGCTGCTCGCGGTGACGGGTGCCGTCGTGGTCGTCTCCGTCGTCGTGCTGCCCGAGGCCGCCGGGGACGGCCTCATGGGCGACCCGCGCAGCATGATGATCGCGGTGGCCGGGGCGGCGACGTGCGGGGCGCTCGCCGTCGCGACCCCGATCCGGCGCGTGCTGACCGTGGGACTTGCTGTGCCGGTCGTCGTCATCGGCGTCAGGCTCGCCTCCGACCCGACCGCCGGGACGGTCGCGTCCGCGCTCGGCACCGGCCTGGGCGCGTACGTGTTCCTCCTGTTCTGGGCGTCGACGGTGCGGCTGTCCATGTGGATCGTCGAGGTGGTGCGCGAGCTCGACACCGCGCGGCAGGCCTCGGCGCGGCTCGCCGTCGCGGAGGAGCGGCTGCGCATCGCGCGCGACATGCACGACGTCGTCGGCCGAGCGCTGTCCGCCGTCGCGGTGAAGTCCGAGCTCGCGGCCGCGCTCGCGCGCCGCGGCGACCCGCGGGGTGCCGACGAGATGGACGACGTGCGCTCGCTCGCCCAGGACTCCCTGCGCGAGGTGCGCCGCGTCGTCGCCGGCTACCGGGCGGCCGACCTGTCGACGGAGCTCGACGGAGCCCGGTCCGTGCTGCGCGCGGCGGGGGTGACCGTGCGGGTCGTGGGCGAGGTGCCGGAGCTGGCGGCCCCGCAGGCCGACGCGCTGGCCTGGGTGGTGCGCGAGGCCGTCACGAACATCGTGCGGCATTCCGCCGCACGCGAGTGCCGGATCGATCTTGACCGGCAGGAGGAGACGGGGGAGATGGTGCTGAGGGTGAGCAACGACGGAGCCCGCGTGGGCGTCGCCGGGGTGGCCGGGCTGGAGGGCGGCGCCGGCCTCGTCGGGCTGCGGGAGCGGCTCGCCGCCGTCGGGGGAGCGCTCGACGTGGCGGCCGACGGCGACCGGTTCGTCCTCACGGCCCGCGTGCCGGGGGAGGTGGACGCGTGATCCGCGTGGTGCTCGCCGACGACGAGACGCTGATCCGGGACGCGGTCGCCCAGCTGCTCGCCCTCGAGGACGATCTCGAGGTCGTGGCGGTCGCGGGGAACGGGACGGAGGCCGTGGCGACGATCGAGCGACACGCCCCCGACGTGGCGGTGCTCGACCTGCAGATGCCGGGAGCCGACGGGATCGAGGTCGCCGAGGCGGTCCGCAGGACGGTGCCGGCCTGCGGTGTCGTCATCGTCACGAGCCACGGCAGACCCGGGCACCTCAAGAAGGCGCTCGCCGCGGGGGTCCGGGGCTTCCTGCCCAAGTCGGTGTCGGCGGCCGTGCTGGCGGGCGCCGTACGACAGGTCGCGGGC
This sequence comes from Isoptericola sp. QY 916, assembly GCA_026934365.1. Taxonomy (GTDB): domain Bacteria; phylum Actinomycetota; class Actinomycetes; order Actinomycetales; family Cellulomonadaceae; genus Isoptericola; species Isoptericola nanjingensis. Next base: position 5,518 of record JADHZE010000153.1, read on the forward strand.
GGCGGCCGGTACGTGGACCCGGAGCTCGCGGCCGACGCGATCTCCGCGGGCGACTCGCCCCTGACCGCGCGCGAGGCGGACGTGCTCGAGCTCGCGGCGGACGGCGCCCCCGTCGAGGAGATCGCGGAGCGCGCCGCCCTGGCGCCCGGCACGGTGCGCAACTACCTGTCGTCGGCGGTGGCGAAGCTCGGCGTCGCGAACCGGCACGAGGCCGTCCGGCTGGCGCGCGCCAAGGGCTGGCTCTGAGAGGCCGGACCGTCCCCGCCAGCCCGTAGGCTGGACCCTTGTGTACGAGGGCGCAGTCCAGGACCTGATCGACGAGCTCGGCCGCCTCCCCGGCGTCGGGCCCAAGAGCGCGCAGCGGATCGCGTTCCACCTGCTCGCGGCGGACGCGGCCGACGTGCGCCGGCTCGCCGACGCGCTCACCGAGGTCAAGGCGCGCGTGCAGTTCTGCGAGACGTGCGGCAACGTCGCCGAGTCGGAGCGGTGCCGCATCTGTGCCGACCCGCGCCGCTCCGACGACGTGATCTGCGTGGTCGAGGAGCCCAAGGACGTCGTCGCGATCGAGCGCACCCGCGAGTTCCGCGGCAGGTACCACGTGCTCGGCGGCGCCATCAACCCGATCGAGAACGTCGGCCCCGACGACCTGCGCATCAGCCAGCTCATGACGCGCCTCGCCGACGGCACGGTCACCGAGGTCATCCTCGCCACCGACCCCAACATCGAGGGCGAGGCGACGGCCACGTACCTGTCGCGGCTCATCGCGCCCATGGGCGTCACCGTCTCCCGCCTCGCGTCGGGTCTGCCCGTCGGGGGAGACTTGGAGTACGCGGACGAGGTGACCCTCGGTCGCGCGTTCGAGGGCCGGCGGGTCGTCGGCGGCTGACCAGCCGAGACGCACCCGAGACTCGCACCGACCGGCATCACCGACGCCGCCACCGCGGCGGGAGGGGGCAGCACCGTGGGGGAGATCGAGGCGGGATCGGAGTTCCGGGACGTCGCCGAGCAGATGTCCGCGCAGGCACGCGTGTTCCTCTCGACGACGACCCAGGTCGCGTCGGGCGCCGCGCCGGGCGCGGAGATCGCGCTGCTCATCCTCGCGACGTCCGACCTGCTGTCCGCGGGCGCGCGGCTCGCCGCCATCGTGGACGTCGTCCCTGCCGAGCGGTGGGAGCCCGACGCCGGGCCCGAGACCGACGTCGACCCGCTGCGCGACGCCCTCGCGCAGATGTTCGACGGCTTCGACGACTACGTCGAGGTGTCCGACCCGGCGCTGAGCGCCGACGTCGCGCCCGCGACGCTGTCCGGCGACCTGGCGTGCGTCGCCGAGGAGATCGCCAAGGGCCTGCAGCACTTCGACGACGGCCACGAGCTCGAGGGCCTGTGGTGGTGGCAGTTCAGCTACCTGTCGGTGTGGGGCGAGCGCGCGTCGTCGGCGCTGCGCGTGCTGCAGGGCGTGCTGGCGCACCTGCGGCTCGACGTCGCGGACGACGTCGCCGCCGAGGCGGAGTACGACGCCCTGCACTCCTGAGCCGGGCGGGGCTCGTCAGCCCGCGGCCGCCGCCGCGCGGGCGTAGTGCTCGCGCTGCGCGGGGTAGTACGACTCCCACGCCACCGAGTCCGCACCCCGGCCCGAGCGCACCGCGACGAGCCGGTCGAGGTAGTACTCCCACCCGGGCCCGATCGAGGCGACGTCGTCGTCCGCGCCCAGCCGCTGCCGGAACGTCAGCGTCGTCACGCCGTCGTCCTCCGAGAGGTCGAGCGCCAGGTGCCAGACCCCTCCGGGGGCGGCCGTGTCGACGGCGTACCCGCGCGGCGGCTCGCACCGCGTGATGACGCACTCGGCGGCCTCGGCGTCCGCGCTCTCGGCGGTCATGAAGAACTGGATCGTGCCGGTCGCTGGGTCGCCCTCCCATCGGCCGACCCACGCCTCGAGCGGTCCGGGCTCGGTGATGCTGGCCCACACGTCGGCGGCGTCGGCGTCGAACCTGCGCACGACGACGAGCTCGCGCCCGCCGGGCCCGTGCTCGACGGTGCCGGTCGCCGCGACGGCGGGACGCTGCTCGTCCGTCATGCCTCCCAGGGTGGCACGGAGAGGCGTGCGTCGGGAGATGGGACGGGCACCGGCCGACGGCGGGCATGACAGGATTCCCCGGTGCCCGACCTCGACACCCTCACCATCGTGCTGCTCGTGCTGGCCGGGCTCACCGCCGGCTGGGTCGACGCCGTCGTGGGCGGCGGCGGCCTGATCCAGCTCCCCGCCCTGCTGCTGGTGCCCGGCATCTCGCCGGTGCAGGCGCTGGCCACCAACAAGCTGGGCTCGATCATGGGCACGTCCACCAGTGCCGTGACATATTACCGGCGCGTGGGCCCGGACCTCACGACGGCGGGACCGATGGCGGTCGCCGCGCTGGTGGGGGCGTTCGGCGGCGCCGCCCTGGCGAGCCGCATCCCGGCCGACCTGTTCAAGCCGATCATCCTCGTCGTGCTGATCGGCGTGGCCACGTACACCGTGCTCAAGCCGAAGCTCGGTGCGCACGACAACCTCCGCTGGGAGGGCAACCGGCACCGCTGGACGGCCGCGGGCATCGGCCTCGTCATCGGCGCCTACGACGGGCTGCTCGGCCCGGGCACCGGCACCTTCCTCGTCATCGCGCTGGTGAGCGTGCTGGGGTACGCCTTCCTGCCGGCGTCGGCGCTGGCCAAGATCGTCAACTTCGCGACCAACCTCGGCGCGCTGCTGTTCTTCGTGCCGCACGGCGCCGTCCTGTGGGGCCTCGGGCTGATGATCGGCGCCGCCAACCTCGTGGGCGCGTACGTCGGGGCACGGATGGCGGTGGCGAAGGGCAGCGCGTTCGTGCGCGTCATCTTCGTCGTCGTGGTGGGCGCCCTGATCGTGAAGCTGGGCTACGACGTCGTCACCGGCGCCTAGCGGTGCGACGGACCGGCGGGGAACTCGTTCAGCAGCGCTGACGTGACCTTCACGTCCCGCAGCTCGCTCCAGCCGACCGCACGCGTGAGCCGCCACCAGGCGTCTCTCGTGTAGACGCGTTCCCTGCGGCCCTCGTGGATCCGGTAGAGGTAGCCCGTCCGGTCGGACCTGGCGAAGAACGAGATGGGCTCGACGTCGAAGGCGTCCTTGGCCCGGTCGGGGATCCGGGGGTCGGTGCAGTCGCCACCCCAGTGGCGCACGGTCCCGCAGGCGGTCGCCCACATGAGGTCGCCGTTGCCGTCGAGCATGACGTAGCGGCCGGACGGCACCCGGGCCCAGCGGGAGTCGAAGTCGGTGCCCCGCTCCAGGCTCGTCAGGAACGTGCGGCTCGCGTACGAGGCCCGGCCGAGCCGCTTCGCCAGCGCGGCGCGCGCCCTGGTGCTCGTGAGGAGGTGCCGGGTGCTGCCGGAGACGAACCACACCTCGTCGCGGGTGGCGTGCGGCCGGTACTCGACGAGGTACCCGGTGCTCTTGTTCCACAGGTGTCCCCACCTGGCCTGGTCGTGCGCGACCTTGCTGCGGATCTCGGTCATGCGCCGGGAGATCGAGGCACCCGGGCAGGCGGTGCTGCCCACGTCGCGGTGCCCGGAGATCCGGGCCTCGCGCGAGCCGTCGAGGGTGGTGTAGCCGCGGGCCGGGACGCCGTGCAGGGCGAGCTTCCAGGCCAGCAGGTCGATGACGCCGCGGACGGCCGCGTCGCTGACGGTGGCCTGCTCGTAGTTGCCGAGGACCGAGACGCCGACGGTCTCGTCGTTCACCCCCACGGCGTGCGCCCCGACGATCTCGAGCTCGACGCCGCCGGTGCGTCCCTCCCAGATGCGGCCCCACCGGTCGACGAGGAAGTTGTAGCCGATGTCGCCCCAGCCGCGGGTCTTCGCGTGGTACGTGTAGATGCCGCGGATGATCGACGGCACCTGCGAGGACGTGTAGCTGTTGGTCCCGGCGGTGTGGTGGATGATCGCGCCCTCGACCTGCCCCTGCCGCGGGGTCCAGGTCATGAGGGACTCGTCGGCGCCCCAGTCGGCGCGGGACCGGACGGCGGGGCCGTCGTGCTGGTCCCCGGTCGCCACGGCGCCCGGGAGCCGCACGACGCCGCCGGCACCCTTCCCGAAGGGCGAGAGAGCGCCGTCGTCGTCGAGCGACGGGTCCGCGGCGGCGCGGTCCACCGCCCCCCGGCCGGGGTCGACGACGACGAGCTCGACGTCGCGCACGTCCTCGGCCGCGACGTTCCCGACCGCCACCTCGACCCGGTCCACCTCCCCGACGACGAGGGGCGCGGACCCGCCCTCGGGCGCGCCCGGATCGGGGGCCTCGACCTCCATCGGGCCCCAGGCCGACCAGGTGGCCCCGCCGTCGTCGGAGGTGCGGGCCGCGACGTCCAGGTCGGCGTCGGCGCGACCCGACCAGGTGACGCCGACGGTCGCGAACCCGCTGACGTCGGAGGTGGCGGTGACGACGTCGTCGCCCGTGGCCCGCGCCTCGTCCGAGCCGAAGGTGCGGGCGGTGCCGGGGGCGGGCGGTGCCGCCGGCGTCACCTCGACGGTCGCCTCGACGGCGGACGGGTCGCCGCCCGCGCCGCCCCCGGCGGACGTCGTGGCGTACCGCGCCGGGAGGTGCGGCACCGCCACGGTCGCGGGAGCCCCGGTGGCGACGAGCGCGAGCGCCACGGCGACGGCGGCGGCGGATGTCCAGCGGCGTGCTGTCATCGGTCGGTCTCCTGGCGCGGACGGCAGGTGGACGACGCCAACATAGACCGGCTCGTGCCGTCGCGCGGCCCGGAGCGCGCGGGCCGACCCGGACCGCACGGCGCCGGCGG
>JADHZE010000154.1 GCA_026934365.1 Isoptericola sp. QY 916
CGCCACCCCGGCCTCCGGCGCCGGCGGCCAGCTCGGCAGCGCCCGCCCCGACGCGGCCACGGCGCGCCGCGACGTGCCCGGCCGCTCGTCGATCGTCGAGTCCGCCCTGTACGACGCCGACGGCCGCCGGGTCGCGAGCTTCACGCGCCTCGCCGACACGTTCCGCGAGCTGCGCGCCCACCCCGGCGGCATGGCGTGGATCGGTCTCGAGCGGCCCGACGAGAACGAGCTCGCCCAGCTGGCGCGCGAGTTCGACCTGCACCCCCTGGCCGTCGAGGACGCGATCGTCGCGCACCAGCGGCCCAAGATCGAGCGCTACGGCGACACGCTGTTCGTCGTCCTGCACGCCGCGCGGTACCTCGACCACGCGGAGGAGGTGGAGTTCTCCGAGCTGCACGTCTTCGTGGGCCCCGACTTCGTCGTCACGGTGCGGCACGGCGCGTGCCCCGACCTGTCGGGCGTGCGCACCCACCTCGAGGCGCACCCGGCCATGCTGGCCCGCGGGCCGGAGTCGGTGCTGTACGCGATCGTGGACCGCGTCGTCGACGACTACGCGCCCGTCGTGGCCGGCCTCGACGGCGACATCGACGAGATCGAGTCCGAGGTGTTCGGGGGCGACGCGGCCGTGTCCCGGCGCATCTACGAGCTCTCGCGCGAGGTGGTCGAGTTCCAGCGCGCGGTGCGCCCGCTGCAGCGCGTGTGCGGATCGCTCGCCAAGGGCGCGGAGAAGTATGGCGTCACCGAGGAGATGCAGGCGTACCTGCGCGACGTCGCCGACCACCTCACCGAGGTCGCGGACCGCGTCGAGTCGTTCCGCGCCGCCCTGCGCGACATCCTCACCGTCAACGCCACCCTCGTGGCCCAGCGGCAGAACGAGGAGATGACGCACCTCACCGAGGTGAGCATCCGCCAGGGCGAGGAGGTCAAGAAGATCTCCGGCTGGGCGGCCATCCTCTTCGCCCCGACCCTGGTCGGGACCGTCTACGGGATGAACTTCGACGACATGCCCGAGCTGCACTGGGCCTGGGGCTACCCGGCGGCCCTCGTCGCCATGCTCAGCGTGAGCGTCGCGCTCTTCGCCGTCTTCCGGTGGAAGCGCTGGATCTGAGCGGGGCCGCGCCTGAGGGCCGCAGCCGCGTGGTCGCGCGCGCCGCCGCCGGTCGCGGTCGCTAGGGTCGCGGGGTGACCTCGACCGCGACCACTGCGCCCGGCAGCCCGACCACCGGCCCCGGCGGCCTCAACCCCGCGACCCGCACCCTGCTGGCCCTCGGCGGTGCCGTGCTGGTCCTCGCGGGCATGTACTGGGCGCGGGACGTCCTGTCGCCCGTGTTCCTCGCCGCGGTGATCGTCATCATCTGCCACCCGGTGCGCCGCCCGCTGGAGGCCCGGGGCTGGCCGCGCTGGGCGGCGACCACGGCCGTGATTGTCGTCGCATACCTCATCCTCGCGGCCCTGCTCGCGATGCTCGTCTTCGCCGGCTTCCAGTTCGCCGACCTGGTGACCGAGTACTTCCGCGACCTCGAGCAGTCGGTGAGCCAGATCGCCGCGCAGCTGGCCGAGCTCGGCCTCGACACGCAGGTCACGGACGCGGCGACGTCGTTCCTGGAGCCCTCTCGCCTACTGTCCCTGGCGGGCAGCGTGAGCGGCATGGTCCTGTCGATCGCGACGGCGTTCTTCTTCGTGCTCGCGTACTCCATCTTCATGGCCGCCGACGCTGCCCGGTACGCGACCGCGTCCCGCGTCTTCGGCGCCACGCACGCGGAGCAGATCGGCCGTGCGACGCGGTTCAGCACCGGTGTGCGCCGCTACTTCGTGGTCAACGCGACCTTCGGCGCCGTCGTCGCGATCGTCGACGGCTTCGCCCTCGCGCTGCTCGGCGTCCCCGCCCCCGTCGTGTGGGCGATCCTCGCGTTCGTCACCAACTTCATCCCGAACATCGGGTTCGTGCTGGGCCTGGTCCCGCCGCTCGTCATGGCGTTCGTCGTCGGCGGATGGCCCCTGGCCCTGGCCGTCGCGGCGGTCTACTGCGTCGTCAACGTGGTGCTCCAGGTGCTGGTGCAGCCCAAGTTCGTCTCCGACGCCGTGAGCCTCAGCCTCACGCTGAGCTTCATGTCGGTCGTCTTCTGGACGTTCGTCATCGGCCCGCTCGGCGCGATCCTCGCCATCCCGCTCACCCTGCTGGTGCGCGCGCTCGTCCTCGAGGGCGATTCGCGCACCGTGTGGCTCCGCTGGCTCTCCGGGGACGACGTCACGCCCGACGACGAGCGCCCCGACGCGGCCGGCCAGGCCGTGCCGGCCGCGACGCCCACGACGACCGCCGTGGCGGCGGGTCCGGGCGCCGCGCCCTCCCACCCCGCCGTCGACCGCGTCCGCGCCTCGCTGGACGCGGCCGGGGCTCGCGGCGAGATCCGGTGGCTCGACGACCACGCCACCACGGCCGCGCTCGCCGCCGAGGCGCTCGGCGTCCCGGTCGGCGCGATCGCGAACTCGCTGCTCTTCACGCTCGACGACGAGCCCGTGCTCGTCATGACGAGCGGCGCGCACCGCGTCGACACCGCGTTCCTCGGCGCCCGGCTCGGCGGCCGCCTGGCGCGCGCGAGCAAGGAGACGGTGCGCGACGCCACCGGCCAGGTGATCGGCGGCGTCGCGCCCGTGGGCCATCCTGCGCCGGTGCGCACGCTGGTCGACGTCGACCTGCGTGTCCACGACGTCGTGTGGGCCGCGGCGGGGCACGCGAAGACCGTGTTCCCCACGTCCTACGACGAGCTGGTGCGGATCACGGGCGGCACGCCGACACCGGTCGCGCCGCCCGCGGAGGGGTCCCCGGCCGCCCCGGACGGTCAGTAGCCCAGCGCGTCGAGGGCCGCGTCCGCCATCGCGCTCTCGCCGCGCGCGTTCGGGTGCACCGGCACCACGTTCGTGCCGAACAGCAGCGGCTCCACCCAGCGCTCCCCCGCCGGGGCGCAGGCGTCGCGGCCCTCGCTCCGCTCCGCGAGGTCGACGAACGTCGCCCCCGTCTCGTCGGCGGCCCGCTCGATGACGCCGTTGAGCGTGGCCTGCAGGTCGCGCAGGTAGGGCACGTCGCCGGCCGCGACAGGAAGCTTGGCGAAGCACCCCTTCTCCTCGGGCACGATCCAGGGGTAGCCGAGGATCGCGACCTCGGCGTGCGGGGCCCGGGCCATGATGTCCTCGAGTGCCTTCCGGACGGCCGGGTACGTGGACTCCTCGACCTGGCTCGTGAACCGGTCGCCGTAGGTGCGCTCGCACGGGTTGCCGCGCCCGGCCGTGAGGGCTCCGGCCGAGCCGCAGGCCAGCAGTGCGCCGATGAACGTGCTGTTGTCGTTGCCGCCGATGGTGAGCGTGACGAGGTCGGCGTCCTCGGTGACGGCGTCGAGCTGCGGCGCGACGCGGGGGTACTGGCGCTCGGTGAGGTCCGCCGTCTGCGCGGCGCCGCAGGTGACGTCGACGAGGTCCGCGCCCAGCCGGTCCGCGACGAAGTGGGGGTAGTTCAGGGTCGTGCGCAGGCAGGCGAGCGGGGCGTCGGGATCGGGCGGCAGGATGCCCGACCCGGCGGAGTACGAGTCGCCAAGGGCGACGTACCGCAGCGGGTCCGGCGCCGCCCCGGCGGGCGCGGCGGTGGCGACGAGGCCGACGGTGGCGACGATGCCGACGGCGGCGGAGGCCGCGGCGAGGGCGGTCCGGCGAGTGCGACGTGCGAGGCGCATGACAACTCCCTTGTTGTGTCCGCAGGCGTTCGACGGTGAACGCCGAGACCGAGTATCACGACATGCGACGGCGTCTACCACTCGACGCGCCGAGGATCCTTGCCCCCGGCACCCGCCCTGCCGGCCGCCGGGCCGGGACTAGCGTGGTGACCCACCGCACGGACGAGCGAGGAGCACGACGATGTCTCACGGCGACATCACGCACATCGACATCCCGGTGACGGACAAGGAGCGCGCCAAGGGCTTCTACTCCGGCCTGTTCGGCTGGCAGATCGAGGCACCGCCGGGGTTCGAGGACTACCCCATGTGGCGGGCGCCCAACCAGATCAGCGGGGGCGGGCTGGCGCCGCGCGGGGAGGGCTTCGAGCAGCCGCGCAGCTACGTCGAGGTCGACTCCATCGACGAGGCGCTCGCCCGGGCGCGCGACCTGGGCGGCACGGTGCTCATGGAGAAGTCCGAGATCAGCCCCACCAGCTGGTGGGCGATTCTGGAGGACCCGGACGGCAACCGGATCGGCCTCTACGAGGGCACGACCGACGCCGGCTGAGCCCCTACGGGCCGGCCGCCCGGGGCGCCTCAGCGGGCGAAGAGCACCCGCCCGTCGGGGTCTCCCTCGCGGCGGGGGCGCAGCGCCGCCGGGGCCGGCCACGGCAGCTCGAAGCGCTCGACGGCGACGTCGATCGCGCCGAAGTCGTCGGTCTGCACGACCACGTGGTCGGGCGTGACCTCGACGAGCCTCACGCGCAGCAGCTCGCCGCCGTCGCGCTCGAGCGTCCAGACGTCGGCCATCCACGACAGGCCGGTCGACTCGAGGGCCTCCTCGGCGTCGGTCCAGTCGAGCGGCCCGCTCACGTCGCGGCCGAGGAGCGACACGGCCACCCAGCCGTCGCCCTCGGGGCGCAGCCAGCCCAGCGCCTCACGGTCGTCGGGGCGGCGGTGCTCGATCCAGTCCGCGGGCAGGGAGGTCTCGGGCGCAGGCATGTCGGCACGGTAGGCGACACCAACGGTCCCGGGCGAGCGGAATCCGGACCCCGCGGGGTCCGGTACTACCTCGCGGCGTTCCGTACTACCTCACGAGGTTCCGTACTACCTCACGGGGTTCCGTACTACCTCACGGGGTCCCGTACTACCTCACGGGGTTCTGTACTACCTCACGGGGTCGGTGCGGGCCCCGTCGGCGACCCCGCGCGCGTAGGCCTCGGCGCTGCCCTCGCGGAACAGGTCGTCGGCGCTGGGGCGCACCAGCGAGCGGGCGCCGGGGCCGTCGGCCTCCGGGCCCTCCCCCGCGCGGACGTGCCGCGCGAGGCCGCGCACCACCGCGACGGGTCGGCCCTCGGCCTTGCCGCGCACCAGCTCGGACGCGGCGGCGACCTCGTCGGCGACGGCGGTCACCGTGACCGACAGCGGGCGCCCGTGCGCGTCGACCCCGCCGCGCAGGTCGTCGACGACGTCCACGCCCGCGGCGCCGATCGCGATGTCGGTGAGCCCGTCGCGCCAGGTCCGCCCGGCGGTGTCGGTGACGACGACGCCGAGCCGGTCCAGCCCGAGCCGCGCGCGCAGGGCGGCCCGCAGCGCGCGCGCCGAGGCGTCCGGGTCCTCGGGCAGCAGGAGCACCGTGCCGTCGGGGGTGTTGGAGGCGTCGACGCCGGCGGCCGCCATCACCAGGCCCAGCCGGTTCTCGACGATGCGCAGGGGCGGCTGCCCGTCGGGCCGCGCGCGGGTCGCGACCACGCGCACGGTCTCGTCGGTGATCGCCTGCTCGCGGTCGGCGGCGCGCACCACGCGCCCCTCGGCCTTCGAGACGATCTTGGAGGTCACGACGACGACGTCACCCTCGGCGAGAGGGTCCCCCGACGCCGCGCCGTCGGCGGCCAGGGCGTCGCCCACCAGCCGCGCCAGGTCGTCGCCGGGCCGCACCTCCGGGAACCCGCCGGGCGCCCAGACGGTGAGCCGAGCGCTCACCGCGCCAGCTTCGGGAGCACCTCGCGGCCGAAGACCTCGATCCATTCCTTCTGGTTGCGTCCCACGTTGTGCAGGTAGATCCGGTCGAAGCCGAGGTCGACGTACTTCTGGATCGCCGCACGGTGCTCGTCCGGGTCGGCGCTGATGACCATGCGCCCCTCGAAGTCCTCAGGACGCACCAGCTTCGCCATCTGGGCGAAGTCGTGCGGCGAGCGGATGTCGGCCTTGGGGAACTTCATGCCGCCGTTGGGCCACTCGGTCATCGCGTTCGCGAGCGCCTCCTCGTCGGTCTCCGCCCACGACATGTGCACCTGCAGCACCTTGGGCATCCCATGCGGGTCACGACCGGACTCGCGCACGCCGTCGTCGAACTTGCCGAACAGCATCTCGATCTTCTCCAGCGGCGCCCCGACGGTGATGAGTCCGTCGGCGTGCCTGCCGGCGCGCTTGGCGGTGATCGGGCCGGCCGTGGCGACGAGGATCTCCGGCGGCACCTCGGGCATGGTCCACAGCCGCGTGGACTCCATCTTGTAGTACTGCCCGGAGTGCTTGACGTCCTTGCCGTCGATGCCGGACGCGAAGAGCTTCTTGATGATGTCAATGGCCTCGAACATGCGGTTGATCCGCTCGGGGGCCTCGGGCCAGTAGCCGGCCACGACGTGCTCGTTGAGCGCCTCGCCGGACCCCAGGCCGAGCCAGTGCCTGCCGGGGTACATCGCGGCGAGCGTGGCCGACGCCTGCGCGACCATCGCCGGGTGCCAGCGGAACGTCGGCGCGGTGACGCCGGGGCCCAGGTCGCCGCGGGTGCGCTCGCCGAGCGCCGTCAGCACGTTCCACACGAAGGCCGCCTCGCCCTGCTGCGGCACCCACGGCTGGAAGTGGTCGGCGGCCATGACGCCGGAGAAGCCGTGCTCCTCCGCGTAGGCCGAGTACTCGACGACGTCGGTGGGGTGGAACTGCTCGAGCATCGCGGCATAGCCGATGGTCAGGTCGGGGTTCGCAGCCATGGTTCCGACCCTATCCCCGGCTGACGACCAGGTACGTGGTACCGGGCCCAGCCGCTCAGGCCGGCCGCTCAGCCCAGCCGCTTGGCGAAGAAGTGCTCGGCGTACGGGTTGTCGTTGTACCGGGCGATGCGCCGGTAGCCGGCCCGCTCGTACATCGCGACCGCCTCGGTGAGCGTCCCGTTCGTGTCGAGCCGTACCTCCCGGTGGCCGAGGTCACGACTCACGCCCTCGAGGTGGCGCAGCAGCCGGGAGCCGAGCCCGGCGCCCCGCCAGCCGGGGTGCACCCACATCCGCTTGATCTCCCCCACGCCCCCGGCCGCGCCGTCGCCGCCGTCGCCGTCCGACAGCGTCCGCACGCCGCCGCACGCGACGGGCTCGCCGTCGCTCGTCGCGACGACGAACGCGCCCGACGGCGGCGTGAGGCGCGCGTCCTCGGCGTCGGGCTCGCCCGCCGCGGGCCGGGGGCCTGGGTCGAACCCGCCGGGGAACCGCTCGTCGAGCTCGGCCACGTAGGCCGCGACGGCCCGCCGGGCGAGGTCGGACGCCGGGTCCACGCGCGAGAGCGTCACCGTGGCGGCCCGCACCAGCAGGTCGGCCTCCGCCAGGGCGGCGGCGAGGCGGGCGCGCTGCCGGGCGGTGAGCGGCGCGACGAGGTCGCGGGCCCGGTCCACCGACCGGCGCTCCAGGTCGTCCCAGGCACGCCGGCCAGCGGCGGTGAGGTCGACGCGGCGGCGCCGCCGGTCGTCGGCGTCGGGGACGACGGCGACGAGCCCGTCGGACTCCAGGCGTCGCAGCAGGCGGCTGAGGTACCCGGAGTCCAGGCCGAGCCGGGCACGCAGGTCCCGGGTCGTGCCCGGCTCGGTGCCGATCTCGAACAGGAGGCGGGCGGTGCCCAGCGGCATCCCGGTGCCCAGGAACGAGTCCTCGAGCGCGCCGACGCGCTGCGTGTAGCTGCGGTTGAACCGCCGCACGACGTCGACCTGCCGCTCGACCCGCCCACCGGTCTCCGCCGTCGCCCCGCCCGTCGATCCCGTCATGCCTCTGACTCTAGTCAGAGGATTCGCCCGACGCTCCGGCGCCGTCCGCCGATCGAGACGGCCGTGCCCGGCAGCCCGCTCGGATCTGGGAGAATGAGCGACCATGAGCGACTTCCCGACCCCCGAGGCGCCGACCGCGCCCGCGCAGACCCCCGCAGCGACCCCGCCCGCCGGCAGCTCTGTTGCTCCGGTAGCCGGCGACGTCGTCCGCGCGGTGGTCCGGGAGGTACCGGACAAGGTCAGCCTGGAGGGCCTGGAGCAGCGCTTCGACGAGCGCTGGTCGGCCGAGGGCACGTACGCCTTCGACCGCACCGCCACGCGCGAGCAGGTGTACTCGATCGACACCCCGCCGCCCACGGTCTCCGGCTCGCTGCACGTGGGCCACGTGTTCAGCTACACGCACACGGACACGGTCGCCCGCTTCCAACGGATGCGGGGCAAGAAGGTCTTCTACCCGATGGGCTGGGACGACAACGGCCTGCCCACCGAGCGCCGCGTGCAGAACTACTACGGCGTGCGCTGCGACCCGTCGCTGCCGTACGTCGAGGGCTTCGAGCCTCCGCACCAGGGCACGGACGGCAAGAACGTCAAGCCCGGCGACCAGGTGCCGGTCAGCCGCCGCAACTTCATCGAGCTGTGCGAGCGGCTCACCGCCGACGACGAGCGCCAGTTCGAGGAGCTGTGGCGCCGCCTCGGACTGTCCGTGGACTGGGCCCAGAACTACCAGACGATCGACGCCACCTCCCGGGCCGCGTCGCAGCGCGCCTTCCTGCGCAACCTCGCCCGCGGCGAGGCGTACCAGGCCGAGGCGCCGGGCCTGTGGGACGTGACGTTCCAGACCGCCGTCGCGCAGGCCGAGCTCGAGGCGCGCGAGTACCCCGGGTTCTACCACCGGGTCGCGTTCCACCGGCCCGACGGCAGCCCGCTGTACATCGAGACCACGCGCCCGGAGCTCATCCCGGCCGTGGTGGCGCTCATCGCCCACCCCGACGACGAGCGGTACCAGGGCCTGTTCGGCACCACCGTGACCTCGCCCCTGTTCGGCGTCGAGGTGCCGGTGCTCGCGCACCCGGCCGCCGCGATGGACAAGGGCGCCGGCATCGCCATGTGCTGCACCTTCGGCGACCTCACCGACGTGCAGTGGTGGCGCGAGCTGCAGCTCGCCACGCGCTCGGTCATCCAGCGCGACGGCCGCCTCTCCCGCGAGACGCCCGAGTGGGTCGCGGGCGGCCCCGGCGAGTCCCTGTACGCCGAGGAGCTCGCCGGCAAGACGACGTTCAGCGCCCGCAAGGCCGTCGTCGACGCGCTGCGCGCCAGCGGCGACCTCGACGGTGAGCCCAGCGCCACCCAGCGCATGACGAACTTCTACGAGAAGGGCGACAAGCCCCTCGAGATCGTCACCTCCCGCCAGTGGTACATCCGCAACGGCGGGCGCGACTGGGAGAAGCGCGACCTCAAGGCCGAGCTGCTGGCCCGCGGCAAGGAGCTCGACTTCCACCCCGACTTCATGCGCGTGCGGTACGAGAACTGGGTGAACGGGCTCAACGGCGACTGGCTCATCTCGCGCCAGCGCTTCTTCGGCGTGGCGGTGCCGCTCTGGTACCCCGTGGACGCGGACGGCGACGTCGACCACGACCACCCGATCGTGCCGACGGAGGCGGAGCTGCCCGTCGACCCGACGTCGCAGGCCCCGGCCGGCTACGACGAGTCGCAGCGCGGCGCGGCGGGCGGCTTCGTCGGCGACGCCGACGTCATGGACACCTGGGCGACGTCGTCCCTGTCGCCGCTCATCGTGTCCGGCTGGGAGCGCGACGCCGACCTCTTCTCCCGCGTGTACCCGATGGACCTGCGCCCGCAGGGCCAGGACATCATCCGCACCTGGCTGTTCTCCTCGGTGGTGCGCTCGCACCTGGAGTGCGGCGTGCTGCCGTGGAAGCACGCGGCGATCAGCGGCTGGATCCTCGACCCGGACCGCAAGAAGATGTCCAAGTCCAAGGGCAACGTCGTCACGCCGATGGCGCTGCTGGAGGAGCACGGCGCGGACGCCGTCCGCTACTGGGCCGCGGCCGCGCGCCTCGGCACCGACGCCGCGTTCGAGGTCGGCCAGATGAAGATCGGCCGCCGCCTCGCGATCAAGGTGCTCAACGCCTCGAAGTTCGCGCTGACCTTCGGCGTCGACCCCGAGACCGGCGCCGGCGAGATCGTCCTGGACCCGGCCCGCGTCACCGTCCCCCTGGACCGCGCGATGCTCGCCGGGCTGGCGGACGTCGTCGAGCAGGCCACCGCCGCGTTCGAGGCGTACGACCACACGCGCGCGCTCGAGGCCACGGAGACGTACTTCTGGACCTTCTGCGACGACTACCTCGAGCTGGTCAAGGACCGCGCGTACGGCGCGGGGGCCGCGGCCACCGAGGTGACGCCCGAGACGGTGTCGGCACGCACGGCGCTCGCCCTCGCCGTCGACACGCTGCTGCGACTGCTGGCCCCGTTCCTGCCGTTCGCCACGGAGGAGGTCTGGTCGTGGTGGCGTGCCGGCTCGGTGCACCACGCCGCCTGGCCGGCGTCCGCGCCGCTGCGCGCGGCGGCCG
>JADHZE010000155.1 GCA_026934365.1 Isoptericola sp. QY 916
CCCGGCTCGTGGGCGGCCGCGGCGATGCCGGGGCTCGCGCCCGTCACGCGCGCCGCCGTCGCGTACTACCCCGCGCCGCTGCTCGTCGCGCTGGGGGTGCGGGCCGACGTCGACACCTACCGGGTGGCCGACGTGCTCACGCCCGACCCCGCGGACCCCGAGCCCGAGCACGGTCCCGACGACCCGGCCGGCTGGCTGTCCGGCTGGGAGGACTACCTGCGGTTCCTCGCCGACCGTGTCGGCCCCGGGGTCGACGTCGGGGACGTGGAGGCGGTCGCGGACCTCGACGCGGTGGGCGACCCCGACGACGACCCGGGCGACGACCCTGACGGCACGGACGAGGGCGACCCGTGGGGGCCGGTGCTCGCCGCGCTCGTCGCGGACCCGGACGCGCGCCGCGCGCTCGTCGCGCTGTGCGTGCTCAACGCGGCGGCGTGGGCGATCTTCACGCAGCTGCAGCTCGTCGTGCCGCTGCGGCTGGACGCCGTGCTGGGCAGCAGCGTCGGCGTCGGCGCGGTGTACGCCGCGGCCGCCGTCCTCGTCCTGGCCCTGACGGTGCCCGCCACGCGGTGGCTGCAGGCGCGGCTGCGGCTGCCGGTGGTCCTCGCGCTCGGGGTCGCGACCATGGGGGCCGGGATCGCCGTCCTGGGCGGCGGGCCGGGCGTGGTGTCCCTCGTCGCCGGGATGGTGGTGTTCACCCTCGGGCAGATGGTCTTCCAGCCCGCGATGAGCGCCGTCGTCGCCGAGGGGGCGCCCGCCGCGTCGGTCGCCACCCGGTTCGGCGTCAACGGGCTGGCGCTCGCCGTCGGAGGCGTCGTCGGGTCGTCCGTCGTCGGCGCGCTGCTCGCCGGCCCGCTCGCCCACGGCGGCTGGGCGTGGGCGGGGTTCGCGCTCGCCGGCGCCGCCGTCGCCGTCGGCTACGGCCGGGTCCGGGTCGGCTGAGCGCCGAACCGGACCGCGGGCCTCGGCGGGGAGTCAGGCGGGCACGACGGGCGGGACCGTCCAGGCGGCGAGCTCGTCGAGCCGCGGCCGGTACAGGCGGACGGTGAAGTTCCACCCCTCGGGCAGCGGGATGCGGTGGGGCGTGTCGTCGGGCCAGTCGCCGAGGTGGATCGTGACGCGGCCGTCCGGGTCCGGCGTCGCGAAGACGGAGTTCACGTTCGTCAGGCCGCTCGGGCCGGGCTCGAAGTAGCCGTCGGCGTTGTAGACGCTGAGCGACCAGAACGCGTCGGCCGGCGCGTCGTCGAACGTGATCGTGTACCGGCCCACCGAGAGCCGCGGCTCGACGTTCAGGTACGACGCCTCGGCGTCGGGCAGGCCGCCCCACCCGAGCGCCGTGCCGACGAGGTGCCGCACCGGGTCGACGTCCTCCGCCCGGCCGAAGCAGTGCTCGAGGCCGCCCATCGTGCGGCCGAGGGTGAGCAGGGCCCCGCGCACCTCCTGGTGGCTGGCCGGGTCGTAGTCGGGGCGCACGAACTCGCGCTGCTCTGCGGTGACGAGGGTGAGCCCGTCCTGGAGGCGGTGCACCTCCTCGACGTCGGCGGGGCTCGTCGGGTCGAAGAGCGTGCGCGCCGCGACGACCACGTAGTCCGTGCCGAACTCGTCGCGGGAGAGGACGGACGGGCCCGCCTCGTGGAGGACCCGGTTGATGTAGTGGTCCTGGTTGATCACCATCACCGACAGGTACCGGTCACCGACCTCGGGCACGGTCAGCGTCGCGTCCCCCGCGCCCAGGTCGACGATCGCCACCGAGTACAGCGTGTCCCGGTTCTGACGGATCACGGGCTGCTCGTCGAGCGGGGCCAGGACGCGGTCGTGGTGGAACGTCCCGAGGCCGCCCACCATCGGCAGCATCCTCGCGATCATCGTGTCCGTCTCCGCGCGGGCGAAGTTGTCGATGCTGACCTGGACGGCCATGGCCGTACCTCCTCGGGGGTGCGGGTGACGTCCCGCCGGGGAGGTGCGGGACAGGGGTTCGTCACGACGGCCGGACGCTGCCGCAGGTGGCGCGGCCCGGTCGCGGTGTCACGCTATGGGGGCGCGGCCCGCGGCGCGCGCCGGACGTCGCGGCGGGCGGCGGGCGGTGCGTGGCGGACCACCGAGGGAGGGAACGTGCGGATGCAGGGGTACGTGCTCAGGCGCTACGGCCACCCGGGCGTGATGGAGCTGCGCGAGGTGCCGCGCCCGGTCGCCGGACCGGGCGAGGTGCTGGTCCGCGTGCGGGCGGCGGGCCTGAACCCGATCGACCACAAGACGCGCGACGGCGGCCTGCGGGTGATCACCCGGCTCCGGCTCCCGCTGGTCGCGGGCAGCGAGCTCGCCGGTGAGGTGGCGGCCGTCGGGGCCGGGGTCACCCGGTTCGCGGTGGGCGACCGGGTCTTCGCGCGGGTCGACAAGCGGCGGCTGGGCGCGTTCGCCGAGTACGCGGCGGTCGCTGAGGGCCTGGTGGCGGCGATGCCCGCGTCGCTCGGGTTCGTCGAGGCCGCGTCGCTGCCGCTGGCCGGGCTCACCGCGTTGCAGGCCCTGCGCGACGAGCTGAAGGTGGCCCCGGGGGACCGGGTGCTCGTCACCGGCGGCGCGGGCGGCGTCGGAACCCTTGCCATCCAGCTCGCGGTCTGGCTCGGCGCGGAGGTCACGACGACGGCGTCCGCCCGCGGCACGGCCCTCGTGCGATCGCTCGGCGCCACGCGGGTGGTGGACTACCGGAGCGAGCGGTTCGCCGACGTCCTGCACGACTACGACGGCGTGTTCGACCTCACCGGGGGGCAGGACCTCACCGACGCCTTCACGATCCTCGAGCCGGGCCGGACCGTCGTCTCCGTGGCCGGCCTCCCGGACGCGACGACCGCACGCGTCGACCTGGAGGCCGGCCCCCTCAAGGCGGCCCTCCTGTGGGCGGCGAGCACCGCGATCCGACGCCGGGCCCGCCGCGCGGGCGTCCGCTACCGCTACCTCTTCATGCACCCGAGCGGGTCGGACCTCGCCGTCCTGGCGGGCCTCGTCGACGACGGGCACCTGCGCCCCGTGGTCGATCGGACGTTCGCGTTCGCCGACATCGCCCGCGCGTACGCCTACCTGGAGCGCGGCCGCGCGAAGGGCAAGGTCGTCGTCGAGCTTCCGGACGACGGGCCGGAGGACCTGGCGGCCTAGGGTGTCGGTTCGCCCGCGGGGGAGGTGGTCGGGGTCGGCCGGGGCGTCCGGACGTCAGGCGAGCCGCGCGACGAGGCAGGGCCCGCCCTCGTAGACCCCACCGTCGATGGCGAGTGCGCGGCCGTCGGCGTAGGAGTGCGGCTCCGTGACGTCCGTGTACGCAGTGCCGAGCATCTCGGCGACGATGCTGTGCCCGTGCACGACCCGGTCACCACCGAGGTGGTCCAGCAGCTCTCGTGCGGCCCGCGGACCGTGCTCCCCGCGGAAGGCCGCGCGGGACGTGAGGTCCCGCCACGTCTCCCACCACACCACGAGGTCGTCGCTCGCCAGCCGGTCCCGCCCGGCGGCGTTGAGGTCCTCGAGGGTTCGACCCCACCCGAGGTAGGCGAGGGTGTCCGAGTGCACGAGGAGCGCACCGGCGTCGTGCGCCGCCATCGGCAGGGCGCCCAGCCAGGCGACGTGCTCGTCGGTGAGCCGCGCCTGGTCGCGGTCGAGGCCGCCGTTGCGGGCCCACGACCGTGCGAAGCTCCGCCCGGGCTCGCCGGGCGGCGGGATCGTCGTCGCACCGAACCGCCGCATCCCGAGCGCCAGCACCTCGTGGTTGCCCAGGAGCGCCGCCACGGCGCCACCGGACTCGTCGACGAGCCGCCGGACGAGGTCGATGACGCCGACGCCGTCCGGCCCACGGTCCAGGTAGTCCCCGAGGAACCAGAGCCGGGCGTCCCGGCCGGCCCACCGTCCGTCTGCGTCCGTGAGCCCTTCCTCGGCCAGGGCACGCACCAGGACGTCGCGGTAGCCGTGCACGTCGCTGACCGCGTACACCCTCGTCATCTGCCGTTCGCTCCGTCCGTCGTCCGGCCGTGCCACCGGTCCGTGGGGACCATCCGCCGGGGACGACCTTAACCGCGACGCTCGCCCGCTCCCGCACGCGGCACCGTCGGTCGGGGCGACCAGAAATGCGCTGCCGAGAGCCGATGGTCGCTGCGACGCTGGGGAGCATGCAGACACCAGCCCCGATCGACCTGGACACCTGGCCGCGCCGGCAGCACTTCGAGCACTACCGGGCGTCGCCGTGCACGTACGCGATGACGGTGGAGCTGGACGCGACGGCGTTCGTGGCGGCGCTGCGCACGTCGTCGCGCCGCACGTACGTGGCGCAGGTGTGGGCGCTCGCGAAGGTCGTGAACCGGCACGACGAGTTCCGCATGGTCCTCACCGAGGACGATGCGCCCGCCGTCTGGCCGGTCGTGCACCCGGCGTTCACGGTGTTCCACGTGGAACGGGAGACGTTCTCGTGCGTCTGGGCGCCCTATGACGCCGACTTCGGCGCGTTCCACGACGCCGCGACCGCGGTGCTGGCCGAGCACGGGGGCTCGACGGACTTCTTCCCGCAGGGCGCGCCGCCGCCGAACGCGTTCGACGTGTCCAGCCTGCCGTGGGCGTCGTTCACCGGGTTCACGCTGACCATCCGCGACGCCTGGAGCCACCTCGCGCCGATCGTCACCCTGGGCCGGTACGTCGAGCGGGACGGCCGGGTGCTCCTGCCGCTGGCCGTGCAGGTCCACCACGCCGCCGCCGACGGCTTCCACACGGCGCGCCTGGTCAACGAGCTGCAGGAGCTCCTCGACGACCCGTCATGGGTGGGCTGAGCCACAGTCCAGGGGGTCACCTGCCGGACGGCTCGACGCCCGGACGGCGAGACGGCTTACGCTCTGGTCCCGTGAGCGAGAACCTGGGATCCACCGGCTCGATCGAACGCGTGGTGGCACGCCACGAGATGCCCGACCCCCTGCGGGACGACATCCGCCTGCTGGGCGGGCTGCTCGGCACCGTGCTGAAGGAGGCGGGTGGTCAGAGCCTGCTCGACGACGTCGAGCGTCTCCGCGGCCTGACGATCCGCGCCTACGGGGCGGACGACGGCGGTGCGACGCTGGCGGAGGCGGCCGAGGTCGTGGCCGGCTTCACGCCGGAACGCGCCGAGCAGGTCGCGCGGGCCTTCACGTGCTACTTCCACCTGGCGAACCTCGCCGAGGAGTACCACCGTGTCCGCGTGCTGCGGGCGCGCGAGTCGGACGCCGCGTCGGGAGTCGTCATCGAGGACTCGCTGCCGCAGGCGTTCACGCAGCTCGCGGAGGAGGTCGGCCGCGACGAGGCGCTGCGGCGCCTGGGCGAGATCGAGTTCCGCCCGGTCCTCACCGCGCACCCCACCGAGGCCCGCCGTCGCGCCGTCTCGGGCGCCGTCCGCCGCATCTCTTCGCTGGTCGCCGACCGCGACACGATGCGTCCCGGAGGCACCACGCTCGCCGAGAACGAGCGCCGCCTGCTTGCCGAGATCGACACCATGTGGCGCACATCGCCCATCCGCGCGCACAAGCCGTCCGTGCTGGACGAGGTGAAGACCGCGATGGGCGTCTTCGACGCCACGATGTTCTCCACCTTCCCCGAGGTGTACCGCCGCCTGGACGACTGGCTGCTCGACGGCGAGGCCGGCAGCGTGCCACCCGTCGCGCGCCCGTTCGTCCACCTGGGCTCCTGGATCGGCGGCGACCGCGACGGCAACCCGAACGTCACCGCCGAGGTCACCCGGCAGGCCGCGACCCTCGCCGCCGAGCACGCGCTCGGCGCGCTCGAGAAGGCCGCCGTCGAGACGGGGCGCAAGCTCACGCTCGACGAGGAGGGCACGCCGGCGTCGGCCGAGCTCAAGGCGCTCTGGCAGCGGATGCGCCAGCTCTCCGACGAGCTCGTCACCCGCGCCGCCGCCGACTCGCCGAACGAGCCGCACCGCGCCGCTGTCCTCGCCGTCGCCGGCCGTGTCGCCGCGACCCGTCGCCGCGACGCGGACCTCGGGTACCGGGAGCCGGAGGAGCTCGTCGCCGACCTCGAGGTCGTGCAGCGCTCCCTCGTCGAGGCGGGCGCCCCGCGTGCCGCCTACGGCGACCTGCAGAAGCTCGTGTGGCAGGTGCAGACCTTCGGGTTCCACCTCGCCGAGCTGGAGGTGCGCCAGCACTCGCAGGTGCACGCCGCCGCCCTCGCGGAGATCGACGAGAAGGGCATCCACGGCGACCTCTCCGAGCGCACGGTCGAGGTGCTCGACACCTACCGCGCCCTCGGCGCCGTGCAGAAGCGGTTCGGCATCCGCGCCGCCCGCCGCTACATCGTGTCGTTCACACAGGCGCCCGAGCACCTGGCCGCCGTCTACCGGCTCGCCGCGCTCGCCTTCGAGGGCAGCGACGACGCGCCCGTCGTCGACGCCGTGCCGCTGTTCGAGACCTTCGACGACCTGGAGAACTCGGTCGACATCCTCGAGGCGATGCTGGAGTTCCCCGAGGTGCAGCGCCGCCTCGCGGAGAACGGCCGGCGCGTCGAGGTCATGCTCGGCTACTCGGACTCGTCGAAGGACGTCGGCCCGGTCGCCGCGACCCTCGCCCTGCACAAGGCGCAGTCGCGGATCGCCGAGTGGGCGCAGCGCCACGACATCACGCTGACCCAGTTCCACGGCCGCGGCGGCTCGCTCGGCCGCGGCGGCGGCCCTGCCAACCGCGCGGTGCTCGCGCAGCCGCCGCACTCGGTGGACGGCCGCTTCAAGCTCACCGAGCAGGGCGAGGTCATCCTCGCCCGCTACGGCGACCCGACGATCGCCGCGCGGCACATCGAGCAGGTCGCCGCGGCGACGCTGCTCGCCTCGGCCCCGACGGTGGAGAAGCGGAACGCCGACGCCCGGGAGCGGTTCGCGCCGCTGGCCGCCGCGCTCGACGAGACGTCGCGCGCCGCGTTCCACGGCCTCGTGAAGTCCGAGGGCTTCCCGCAGTGGTTCTCCCAGGTGACTCCGCTGGAGGAGGTCGGCCTGCTGCCGATCGGCTCCCGCCCCGCCAAGCGCGGCCTGTCGGTCAACTCGCTCGACGACCTGCGCGCCATCCCCTGGGTGTTCTCCTGGTCGCAGGCGCGCATCAACCTCGCGGGCTGGTTCGGCCTCGGCACGTCGCTGCGCTCGGCCGGCGAGCAGCCGGGCGGGCTCGAGGAGCTGCAGGCCGCGTACCGCGAGTGGCCCCTGTTCACCACGCTGCTCGACACCGTGGAGATGGGCCTCGCCAAGACGCAGGAGGACATCGCCGCGCAGTACCTGGCCCTCGGCGACCGCGACGACCTCGCCGAGCTCGTGCTCGGCGAGCTGCGGCTCACCCGCGAGTGGGTGCTGCGGGTGACGGGCAACGAATGGCCGCTCGCCAACCGCCGCGTCCTCGGCCGCGCCGTACAGCTGCGCTCCCCGTACGTCGACGCGCTGTCGCTGCTCCAGGTCCGCGCCCTGCGCGCGCTGCGCAGCCAGGGCGTCAGCGAGGGCCTCACCGTGGACGACGGCGAGTGGGTGGACGGCGGACACAAGGACCGCTGGCAGCACCTGCTGCTGCTCACCGTGAACGGAGTCTCCGCGGGCCTGCAGAACACGGGCTGACCCCGCCGGTTCGTCGGGGTGCTCGATGGGCGTTGTTCGCGAGGCGAACAGCGCCCATCGAGCACCCACCACGGTCTAGGGTGGCCGGTCATGAGCCTGGTGACCTTCAAGGACCTGTGCGTCGACGCCGTCGACGCGGCCTCGCTGGGAGAGTTCTGGGCCCGCACCCTGGGGCTGCGGGCGGAGGCGCTGGACGACGGCGACGTCGTCCTGCGCGACCCGGGCCCCGACCCCGCGAAGGCGCGGACGATCTGGGTCAACACCGTGCCCGAGGCGAAGACGGTGAAGCACCGCGTGCACCCCGACGTGCGCGCCCGGTCGCTCGACGAGCTCCCCGACCAGCCGCGCCTCAGCGAGCCCGGTCGGTTCCACTACACGACGCTGGCCGATCCTGAGGGCGGCGAGCTCTGCGTCTTCACCGCCGACGAGGTGCCGGCCTACCGGCTCAAGGACATCGTCGTGGACTGCGCGGACTACCGGACGGTCGCCGCGTTCTGGCACGGGCTCCTGGGTGGCACGCTCACCCAGGACGACGCCATGGACTACGCCTACCTGGACGAGGGCGCGGGCGTCCCGTTCGAGTCGTTCGACTTCGTCCCCGTGCCGGAGCCGAAGACGGTCAAGAACCGCTGGCACTGGGACGTGACCCTGAACGACGGCGTCACCGTGGACGACCTCGTCGCCCGCGGCGCACGCGTGCTGCGCGCGCAGGACGACGAGATCGCCTGGACCGTCATGGGCGACCCGGAGGGCAACGAGTTCTGCGTCTTCCAGCCCTGACCCGTCCGGGCCGGGGTGCGGCTCAGGGGCGGGCGGCGAGGGCCGCGAGCACGCGGTCCACGCTGCTGCGGATGCCCCACCGCTCGGCGAGGGCGTCGAGCGCCTCGGGGTCCTTCGGGGCCCGAGGCAGCGTCGCGTCGACCTCCCCGACGGGGGCGTCGTGCGCGACCTGCACCACCGTGGGCGCGACGTCGAGGTAGGGCGCGGCGTCGAGCAGCTTCTGCCGCTGGGTCGGGGTGATCCCCTTCGCGCCGTGCTCCGCCGCGGCGCGCAACCCGGCCAGGTCGCCGAACGCGGCGAGCAGCTTGGCCGCCGTCTTCTCGCCGATGCCGGGCACGCCGGGCAGGCCGTCGGACGGGTCGCCGCGCAGGGTCGCCATGTCGGCGTACGCCTGCCCGCTGGGCACGCCGTACTTCTCCGCGAGCCTCGCCTGGTCGACGACGTCGGGGTCGCGCACGCCGCGCGCCGGGTACAGCACGCGCACGCCGGCGGCGTCGTCGACGAGCTGGAACAGGTCGCGGTCGCCGGTGACGATGTCGACGCTGGCCGGCATCACCATCCCGACGGCGCCGGCCACGGGCAGCGCGGTCGCCGCGCTGCGCGCCACCTCGCGGGTGACCAGCGTGCCGATGACGTCGTCCGCCTCGAAGCCCGGCGCGCCCACACGGGCGATGCCGAGCGCGGCCAGCACGTCGACGATCACGGGGACCTGCGGCGTGAGCGCGTCGGGCACCTCCTCGACGTCGGGCTCCCCGACGGGGGTGACCGCCGCGACCCGGTGCTCCTTGTACGACCCGATCGCCTCGACGCGGAACGCCGGCCGCCAGTCCTCGTCCCAGCACGCCACGAGCCGGTCCGGCCCGTGCTCGGTGACGAGGAACGCGATCATGTCCAGCAGGCCGCGCACCGCGTTGACGGGCTTGCCGTCGGGGGAGCGCAGCGAGTCGGGCAGGCCGAAGAAGGCGCGGAAGTACAGGCTCGCGGAGTCCAGCAGCATGAGGCTCACCGGGTCAGCGTGCCACAGGCCCCTGACCCCGAGCGCCCACGACGTCCTAGAGGAGCCGACCCACGAGGACGCCGAGGCCGATGCCGACGACGACGGCGGCCAGCGTGAGCGCCATGGTGCCGAGGGCGTTGGCCAGGGCCAGCCGGGGCCGGCCGGAGCGGGCGAGGCGGACGGTCTCGACCATCGCCGTGGAGAAGGTGGTGTACCCGCCGCAGAACCCGGTCGCCACGCCGAGGCGCCAGGGCTCGAGGTGTGCCGGGTCGCCGGCGCCGAGCAGCACGCCCGAGACGAGGCCGATGAGCAGCGACCCGGACACGTTCACCACGACCGTCGCCCAGGGGAACGCCGCGCCCGGCGTCCGCGCCCGCACCGCGCCGTCGACGACGAACCGGGCGGCGGCGCCCAGCCCACCTGCCACGGCGACGAGCAGCAGCGTCGCGGCGGCGCTCATCGCGGCCCCCTCATCTCGGCCGCCTCATCGGGACCTCCGGCGGGAGCCGAGCAGCACGCCCGCGAGGCAGGCGAGGTACCCGAGCACCAGCGTGCCGAGGGCGTACGCGAGCCCCTGCCCCACGGATCCGGAAGCGAGCAGCCGTTCCGTCTCCAGGGCGAGGGACGAGAACGTCGTGAACCCGCCCAGCACGCCCGTGCCGACGGCCAGCCGCACCCGCTGCACGGTGGGCGTCTCCGGCCCGTGGGCCGCGAGCGACTCCAGCAGCCAGCCCAGCACGAACGCACCGAGCACGTTGGCGGCGAGCGTCGCGACCGGCCACCCGTCGACGGCAGGCCACGCCTGCGCCAGCCCGAACCGGGCGGCGGTGCCGACGGCGCCGCCGGCTGCGACCAGCGCGACCAGACCAGGCCGCCGGTGGGCCGGGCGTCCGCGCGCGGGCG
>JADHZE010000156.1 GCA_026934365.1 Isoptericola sp. QY 916
GTGCTCGTCGGGCCCGCGAAGGGCTCCCCGGCGACGGTCCCGCCGGGACCCGGTGAGGTCGACGCCGCCGAGCGGGTGGTGGTGCGGCGCGCGGACGGCCGCGACGCGACGCTGCTCGTGCGCCCCGACGGCTACCTCGCCGACGCCCGGGTGCCGGCGGCGACGTCAGGGGCGTGAGCTCTCGAACTCCTGACCCAGGACGTACCCCAGCCGCCGGTACACGCTGCGGGCGGCGACGTTGTGGGCGTACACGCCCAGCGTGACCATCGACGCCTCGGAGACCCCGGCGCGGGTCGCCGAGGCCGTCACGGCCGCCCCGATCCCCCGGCCCCGCCACGCCGGGTCCGTCCCGATCGACCCCAGGGTCCACGGCCGCCCCGGCACGCGGCGCGACGCGCCTGCCACGGCGCGCACGACGCCGTCGTCGTCCCGCCAGCCCCACCAGCGGGACCGCGGCTCGCCCACGGGCAGCTCGCCGTCCGGGTTCGCGACCGCGAGGCAGGCGGCCGCCTCGGCACGTCCGGCGTCGCCCAGCAGCTCGACGACCCGCTCCTCGCCCGCGACGACGGCGGGCGGTCCCGTGACGGCGTACCAGTCCCACGCGTCGAACGGCGCACGGTCGAACGGCGCGGGGACGACGGCGCCGCCGCACGCGCCGGCCGCCGACACCGCGGCGTAGGTGCCGCGCGGCATGGACGCCCGCACGACCGGCCCCAGCCCGCCAGGGCGAAGCTCCGCCTCCGCGGCGAGGAGCAGACGTGCCGCGCCCTCGGCGCCGCCCACGGCCAGCAGGCTGACCCCGGCCGCGTCGTGGTCGACGGCCAGCGGGCGCCCCCCGTCGATCCGCTCGCGCCAGCGCAGCCGCACGAGGAACGCGTCGTCGTCGTGCCAGACGTGGCTGGCGTCCCACCCGCCGTGGGCGGCCTCGGCGACCACGACGGGGTGGTGCGCCCAACGGGGAGGCACGCTCGCCCCGGCCACCTGGGTGACCGGGGCGAGCGACGGCGCGTCGAGGGAGAGCGTCACTCCCCGTCGGCCTGGGGGACGGCGTCCACCCCGGCCTCCTTGCGCTGCTCGGGCGTGATCGGGGCGGGGGCCTCGGTGAGCGGGTCGTAGCCGCCGCCCGACTTCGGGAACGCGATGACGTCGCGGATCGACGCCGACCTCGTCAGCAGCGCGACGATGCGGTCCCAGCCGAACGCGATGCCGCCGTGCGGCGGGGCGCCGAACTTGAAGGCGTCGAGGAGGAAGCCGAACTTCTCCTGCGCCTCCTCGGGGCCGATGCCCATGACGTCGAACACGCGCTCTTGCACGTCGCGGCGGTGGATTCGGATCGAGCCGCCGCCGATCTCGTTGCCGTTGCAGACGATGTCGTAGGCGTAGGCGAGCGCGTTGCCCGGGTCGGACTCGAAGCTGTCGACCCACTCCGGCTTGGGCGACGTGAACGCGTGGTGCACGGCGGTCCAGGCGGAGTGGCCCAGGTCGACGTCGTCGTCCTCGCCGGTCGGCTTGAACAGCGGCGCGTCCACGACCCAGACGAACGCCCAGGCGTCCTCGTCGACCTGGCCGGTGCGGTGCGCGATCTCGAGCCGGGCCGCGCCGAGCAGCGCGCGGGCCTCGGCGGTCTTGCCCGCCGCGAAGAACACGGCGTCGCCCGGCTGCGCGCCGGTGGCGGCGGCGAGGCCGTCGCGCTCGGCGTCGGACAGGTTCTTGGCGACCGGGCCGCCCAGCGTGCCGTCCTCGCCGTAGGTGACGTACGCGAGGCCCTTGGCCCCGCGCTGCTTGGCCCACTCCTGCCAGGCGTCGAACTGGCGGCGCGGCTGCGACGCGCCCCCGGTCATGACGACGGCACCCACGTACTCGGCCTGGAAGACCCGGAACGGGGTCTCGGCGAAGTAGTCCGTCAGCTCGACCAGCGGGTTGCCGAAGCGCAGGTCAGGCTTGTCCGTGCCGTACAGGCGCATGGCCTCGGCGTAGGTCATACGGGCGATCGGCGTGGGGATCTCGACGTCGATCAGCTTCCACAGGGCGGCGAGGACCTGCTCGGCGAGCGCGATGACGTCGTCCTGGTCGACGAAGCTCAGCTCGACGTCCAGCTGCGTGAACTCCGGCTGGCGGTCGGCGCGGAAGTCCTCGTCGCGGTAGCAGCGTGCGATCTGGTAGTAGCGCTCCAGCCCGCCGACCATGAGCAGCTGCTTGAACAGCTGGGGGCTCTGCGGCAGCGCGTACCAGGAGCCGGGCGCCAGGCGCGCGGGCACCAGGAAGTCGCGCGCGCCCTCGGGCGTCGAGCGGGTCAGCGTGGGCGTCTCGACCTCGACGAAGTCGTGCTCGTCGAGCACGCGGCGGGCCGCCTGGTTCGCCTTGGCGCGCAGCCGCAGGGCGTGTGCCGGCGCGGGGCGGCGGATGTCGAGGTAGCGGTGCTTGAGGCGCGCCTCCTCGCCGATCACCTCGGTGTCCGCGAGCGCCGTCGACACCTGGAACGGCAGCGGCGCGGACTCGTTCAGCACGACGACGTCCTTGGCCACGAGCTCGATCTCGCCGGTGGCGAGGTTCGGGTTGGCGTTGCCCTCGGGGCGGCGACCGACCTCGCCCGTGACCTGGAGGACGAACTCGGAGCGGAGCGGGTGCGCCACCGCCTCGTCGCGGATGACGACCTGGGCGATGCCGGACGCGTCGCGCAGGTCGATGAAGGCCACTCCCCCGTGATCCCGGCGCCGATCGACCCACCCCGTGAGGGTGACGGTCTGACCGATGTGCTCGGCCCGCAGTGAGCCGGCCGTGTGGGTGCGGAGCACGGAGTGTTCCTTTCGAACGGGGTGGGAGGACCGCGTCGCCGGTGGCGACGTCCGGGCGCGCTGGCGCGCCCGTGCGAGTCTAGTCGTTGGCCGGCCCCCTTCTGCGAGGAGATTCCCATGGCGCCACGGATCGCCACCACGACCGCCGTCGACCGCGACGGGCTGCTGGAGGTGCTGCGGGAGCGTCGGCACGGCGTGCTCGTCACCACCCGGCGGGACGGCTCGCCGCAGCTGAGCCCGGTGACGTTCGGCGTCGACGCGGCCGGCCGGGTGGTGGTCTCGACGTACCCGGACCGCGCGAAGGCGGTGAACCTGCGGCGGGACCCGCGGGCGTCGTTCCTGGCCCTCGGCGACGACTTCGACGACGCCTGGGTGCAGGTGGACGGCACGGCCGAGGTCATCGACGTGCCCGACTCGGTGGAGCCGCTGGTCGAGTACTACCGCGCCGCCGCGGGCAAGGAGCACCCCGACTGGGAGGAGTACCGGGAGGCGATGCTGCGCCAGGGCAAGAGCGTCGTGCGGATCACGGTCGAGCGGTGGGGCCCCGTCGCCACCGGCGGGTTCCCCGCCCGGCTGGTCGAGGGCGCCTGAGAGGCTGGTCACACCCACGGCACGGCCTGCCCTGCGGGCCGTAACGTCGACCCCATGGCGACGTTGCCCGACCCCGTCTGGCCCGTGCTCGTTCTCGCGTTCGTCTCCGCGGGCGACGCGCTCCTGTGCGTGAGACCCGCGGCGTTCATCGCGCAGTGCTTCCGGGACGTGAACTTCCCGGAGCGCTGGTGGTGGGTGATGCCGTGGATCAAGGCCGCCGCCGCGGCCGGGCTCGTCGCCGGGATCTGGATCCCCTACCTCGGGCTCGTGACCGCCGTCTGCCTGGTCGTGTACTTCGTGCTCGCCCTGACGTTCCACGTCCGGGCGCGGGACTTCGGCCGCAACTTCTTCGTCAACGCCACGGGCATGTTCCTGCTGTGCCTGTTCGTGCTGTGGTTCTCGTTCCTGCGCTGAGCCCGCCTGTGCCTCAGAAGAGCACCTGCTGGACGTCCGCGCCGGCCACCTGGAGCCCGCCGCCGTCGCGAGGCATCCCCGCGAGCGCCCCGGACGGGTAGTCACCCTCGTCGTGCGGCGTGAGGTCGTCCGGGAACCGCCCCGTGGCGCCCGACCGCGAGCGGTGCCCGGACGAACGGAAGCCGCGCTCGCTGAGGAGCGGCTCGACCCGGTCCCACAGCCACTGCCGGTAGGCCTCGAGCGCGTAGGTGCCACGGGCGTACACGCGCCCGTAGCCGGCGACGGCGCGTGGGTGCTCGCGCTCCAGCCACTGCAGGTACCACTCGCGGGTGCCGGGCTTGAGGTGCAGCGGCACCACGGTGACTCCCGTGGCACCAGCGTCCGCGACGGCGTCCAGCAGGCGGCGCAGGTGGTCGCGGGAGTCGGTCAGCCAGGGCAGCACCGGGGCCACCATGACGCCGCAGGGCAGGCCTGCGGCCCGCACCGCGCGGATCAGGTCGAGGCGCGCCCGGGGTGTCGGCGTCCCCGGCTCGACCGACTGCTGCAGCTCCTCGTCGGCGGGCGAGTCGGCGAAGCCGAGGGAGACCCCGAGCCCGACCTCCACGCGCTGCGCCGCCTCGGCGATCAGCGGCAGGTCCCGACGCAGGAGCGTGCCCTTGGTGAGGATCGAGAACGGCGTGCCGGAGTCAGCGAGCGCCCCGATGACGCCGGGCATGAGGCGGTACCGCCCCTCGGCCCGCTGGTACGGGTCGGTGTTGGTGCCCATCGCCACCGGCTCCCGCGTCCAGGCCGGCCGCGCCAGCTCGGCGCGCAGCACCTCGGCCACGTTCGTCTTCACCACGACCTGGGAGTCGAAGTCCCGGCCGGCGTCCAGGTCGAGGTACTCGTGGGTGGGGCGGGCGAAGCAGTTGTGCGAGACGACCCCGTTCGCGATGAAGTCGCCGGTGCCGGTGGTGATGTCGATCATCTCCTGCTCGAAACCCAGGTCCTCGATGCTCACGACGCGCAGGTCAGCGGCTGTCTTGACGGCCCCACCGAGCACGGAGAGCTTCCGGGTGATCGCCGGGCGCACGAGACGGGAGAAGCGTTGCCGGGAGGGAAGCCCACCCACGACCCGCACGCCCCCGACGCCGCGAGGGTTGGAGCGCTCTCGGACGTTCGGCACACCGAGCCGATCCATGGATGCGCTCGTCCTGGAGAGGATCTCCTCGTCCTTGTTCGAGACGCGGAGGATGCCCCGCGAACACGATCCTTCCGCATCGAAGATGCCCGCCAGGAACCCCCTCGACCACTCTTCGGTCGGGTCACCGGGCCAGGCCACCAACCGGTTGATCTTCTCGTAGTCCGCACGGCGACCGGTGTATATGCAGTCGATCGCCCGACGGGTCGCGGACGCGGCGCTGAACGGGCGACGCTTGAGCGCGACGCCTTCCTGCGTGAGGTAGTCGGCCGAGCGCTCCAGAGCTTCCGCGTCGGCCGACGCCAGACGGAAATGGGTGACGCGCACCGGCCGCCCGGAAGCCCTTGTGTACGTCTTGTCGAGGCGCATGCCGTCACCGCGGATCATGCCCGTGAGATAGCCGCGCCGGTACTCCTCCGAGGGTCCAGCAACCGTCGGCTCGGCGGCGGCCCTCCCGTTGCCGAACCCCATGAGCGTGTTGTTCAGCGTCAGGAACGGACGCTGCGGGTAGCCGCGCTCCTGCCGCGCCACATGTTTCCAGCCGCGCCCGCCGACCAGGAACCGGTGGTCACCGCTGGCCACGATCTCCGTCCCGTCGGCCAGGGTCACGCGGTACGCCCGACGGATGGTCCGCCACCAAGCGAGGACCGCCGTCGCCTCATACCTCCGATATCGGCCGTCGACGACCGTCCCGACGATCTGCTCCCCCACCCGGATGTCGCGAATCGGCTTCTGCCTCCCGTCGGCCATCAGCACCAGGGTCTCCGGGCTGGTGCAGTAGCGGCACGCATGACTGCATCCCCGGTACGGGTTGACGGTCCACCCGAACGGCATCTTCGATGCGGCGGGCACCTTGGACAGCGCGCTCTTCGCGAGCACCTCGTGGAACGTGACGTCGGCGAACTCCGGCGTCCGCACCGTGCGCACCAGGCCGAGCCGCCCCAGGGCGGAGCGTTCGAGCCCGGGCAGGGCACCGTCGTCGGCGCCGACCGTCTGACCATCCCATCTCACGCCACCATTCGAACAGACGTTCGACTCGCTGTCCAGCCCGCCCGGCGTCAGCGGCGGAGCCGCGCAAGCGCCCGGCGGGCCCGATCCCGCCACGGCAGCGGGCGCCGGGCCAGCTCCGCGAGCAGCACCGCGACCGTGTCCAGGGCGGCCGCGGTCACCTCGCGCGGTCGCGGCGTGTCGGGGTCGGTCCAGTCGTCGCCGGGCGGGACGGGCAGCAGGTCGGCCAGGTCGCCGTGCACGGTCACGTCCTGGTCGCGCAGCCAGGCGACCCAGGTCTCGCTGAGCTCTGCCACCCACGGGTGGTCGTCGGGCCCCAGGGCGATGGGGGTGGACCGCCTCGGCGCGAGCGCGTCCCCGGCGACGACGCCGTCGACGAGCGGCGAGAGGGCACCGCCGCGCCGCACCGCGTCCCCGAGCCGGCGGTTGAGGCCGCGCAGCACCTGCGCCTCGGGCGCCCCGACCGAGGCGTTCGACCGCTCGGCGTCCCGCGGCGCCCAGGCGGGGTCGACCTCGACGGCCTCCAGGAAGCGGAGCCAGAGCGTGCCCCCGGCGCCGCCCGCCGGCGGCGCGGTCACCACGTGGACCCGCGAGGCAGGGAGGTCCGCGGCCCACACGGTCAGCACGTGGGTCGGGTCCACGGAGTCCAGGAACGCGGACCGCCCCGCCCTGACCCGGTCGAGGTAGGCGCGCAGCGTCGTCCTCGCGCCGAACTTCAGCGTCTCCTGCCATCCGCTCGCGAGCTCGCGCGCCAGGTCGCGGACGGTGAGCACCACGTGGACCTCGGCGCCGGTCGCCGCCAGGTCCGCGAGCACCCGGGCCGCCTGGGCCGGGTCCGCCCTCGCCAGCAGCTCGTGGCTGACGACGACGTCTCCCCGCGCCCGCCGCACCTGGCCCACCAGGCGGTCCCACGCGCCGCGCAGTCGCCGCGGGTCGATGCCGTGCCGCGCCCCCGTGGCGTCCAGCGCGGCCCAGTAGTGCACCCTCGGCTCGCCCAGCGGCCCGCTGGGGTACAGCACCCCGTGCCGGCGCAGGTCGTGGCGGTTCGCGTGGAGACGCGACTGCAGGTAGGTGGTGCCGGACTTGGGCGCGCCCACGTGCAGGAAGACTCGGCTCGGCATGGGCCCAGCGTCGCACGACGCCCTGTGCGAGCCCTGGACGGCGTCCGCCCGTGGCTCGGCTTCACAACGCCAGCGACACCCCCGACCGCGACGTGGCGAACAGCCCGTCCGCGCCCTGGAGCGTGAGCGCCGGGACCGGCGCCGCGGCGAGGTCCGACGACCGGTAGCGCTTGAGGTCCCCGCGGTAGACGACGGTGCCGGGCACGTCCAGCAGCGTCTGCGGGCGCACCTTCCAGCGCGGGACGCCCAGGTCGCACACCCCCGCGTCGCGCAGCACGTGGTAGACGAACTCGGAGCAGAAGAACCGCCGGTCGTCCTCGGACCCCCGCCCGAGCAGACCGGTCACGAGGCCGGGGGCGTTGTAGGCGTAGGTGTGGCTGTCGAGGAGGAACTCCGCGACGCGAGCGCCCACGGCGTCCCGCTGGCGGGACGTCACGGGGACCTCGAGGACGACGCCCGGCAGCCGGTCCATCCCCCGGTACAGGTCGTCGTCGAGCCGCTCGCGCTTGAAGCAGCCGACGAACGGGTTGGACGCGCGGCGACGCCCGAAGCTGAACATGAGCTCGAGGTCGGCGTCGAGGGCCAGGGCCGCGTGCGTGTACTCGTCCCGCGTCGCGAGGCGGATCGTCCGCGACAGGACGGTGCTGCTGCGGGACAGGACCACGTAGATGCTCACGGCGGTCACCGTACCGTCCCCCGGGCGCCGTCCGGCCAGGTCAGCGGCGAGATCAGGGTGAATCTCAGGGGTGCCTCAGGGTCTTCGGGGGACAACCCCCGCGAGATGGCTCCCGATCAGTTCCGGCCGCCCGCGGGGTCCACCTCTCAGGCCGGTCCCCGCCGGCTGCTTCCCGACCCGAGGAGACCCCCGTGATCACCGTGCAGCGCGGCTTCAGCAGCTTCTCCGTCGACGACCTCGACGCCGTCGAGTCGTTCTACCGGGACGTCGTGGGGCTCCGCCTGCACCGCACGTCCATGGGGCTCGAGCTGGACGTCACCGGCGGCAGCGCCGTCTTCGTCTACCCGAAGGGCGAGGCCCACGAGCCCGCGAGCCACACCGTGCTCAACCTCGTCGTGCCCGACGTCGCCGCCGCGGCGGCGGACCTGCACGCCGCCGGCGTGGACCTGGTCCGCTACCCGGGGTTCGCCCAGGACGCCGACGGCGTCGTGCGCAGCGACGACCCGCGCCAGGGCCCGACCATCGGCTGGTTCCGGGACCCGGCGCGCAACGTCGTCGCGCTCATCGAGGCCTGAGGGACGCCGGGTTCACTCGGCGGCGGCCGGCACGACCCGCGGGAACAGGTCCTCCGCCGGCGGCTCCCACGTCGCGGCGTCCGCGTCCACCTGCTCCCCCGAGCGGATGTCCTTCACCTCGCCGGACAGGACGGCGGGCTCGGTGCCGTCCTCGCCCGGCTGCGCCGGGAACCACACGAACGGGATGCCGCGGCGGTCGGCCACCTTGATCTGCTTGCCGAACTTCGCCGCCGACGGCGCGACGTCGGCGGGGACCCCACGGGCGCGCAGGGCCGCCGCGACCGCGTCCGACCGGTCCCGGTGCGCCTCGTCCGTGACGGCGACCAGCACGGCCGTGGGCACGCCGCGCGTCGCGGCGACCAGCCCTGCGGACAGGAGCCGCGAGACGAGGCGGGAGACGCCGATCGACAGGCCGACGCCCGGGTACGTGTTCTTGCCGTCGGAGGCGAGGGTGTCGTAGCGCCCGCCCGAGCAGATCGAGCCGAGCTGCTCGTGCCCCACCAGCACCGTCTCGTAGACCGACCCGGTGTAGTAGTCGAGGCCGCGCGCGATCTTCAGGTCCGCGACGACGACGCCGGGAGCGCGGCGTGCGGCCGCCTCGATCAGCGCGGCGAGCTCGCCCAGCCCCGTCTCGAGCAGCTCCGTGACCGCGTCGTAGGACGCCGCGAGGGCCCGGACCCGGTCCACCACGGTCGTGTCCGCCCCCGAGATCGCGGCGAGCTCGAGGCACGCCTTGGCCTGCTCGGGGGCGGCGCCCTGCTCCGCCTGCAGCAGCTCCGCGACGGCGTCCGGCCCGATCTTGTCGAGCTTGTCGACCTGGCGCAGCACGCCCTCGACGTCGTCGAGCCCCAGGCCGCGGTAGAAGCCCTCGGCGACCTTGCGGTTGTTCACGAGGATGCGGACCTCGGGCACGCCGACGTCGCGCAGCGCGCCGAGCGCCTCGGCCATGACGAGCGGGAGCTCGACCTCGTAGTGGTAGGGCAGCTCGCCCGCGCCGACGACGTCGATGTCGGCCTGGACGAACTCGCGGAAGCGGCCGTCCTGGGGGCGCTCGCCGCGCCAGACCTTCTGGATCTGGTAGCGCTTGAAAGGGAAGGCGAGGCGGCCGGCGTTCTCCAGCACGTACCGCGCGAACGGGACGGTGAGGTCGAAGTGCAGGCCGAGCTGCTTCTCGGCCGCCGCTGCCCTGTCGGCCCTCGATCCCTCGGCGTCGCCGTCCTGCTCCTCCTGCAGCCGGCGCAGCACGTAGACCTCCTTCGAGGTCTCGCCCTTGCGCAGCAGCTGGTCGAGCGGCTCCACCGCCCGCGTCTCGATACCGGCGAACCCGTGCAGCTCGAACGTCCGCCGCAGCGTGTCGAGGACGTGCTGCTCGACGACGCGACCGTCGGGGAGCCATTCGGGGAAGCCGGAGAGCGGGGTGGGGCGTGCCATGGGCCTCATCCTCCCAGACGCCGGGGCCGTGTCCGGACCCGTCCCACCGCCGGGGACGGGGCGGACGGGACGGATCAGCGCAGGTGCGGGCGCAGGAAGGGGTTCGTCGCCAGCTCGCGGCCGACGGTGGTGGTCGGGCCGTGGCCGGGCACGACGCCGAGCTCCGGGCCGAGCGCGCCCACGACGTCGCGCAGCGTGCGCGCCATGGTGGCGGCGTCTCCACCCGGCAGGTCGGTGCGCCCGACCCCGCCCGCGAAGAACACGTCTCCCGCGAGGACGACGCCGCCGCCGTGGTCGCCGCCGTGGTCGCCGCCAGAGTCGCCGTCGTGGTCGCCGTCCCGGACGACGAGGAGCGTCGAGCCCTCGGTGTGCCCCGGAGCGTGCAGCGTGCGCAGCCGCACCGCTCCCGCAGCGAGCGCCCCCTCGCCGTCGGGTCCGAGGCCGAGCGGCTCGACGACGGCCGGC
>JADHZE010000157.1 GCA_026934365.1 Isoptericola sp. QY 916
CCCGCGAGGCCGACCGCGAGCCCCGCTCCGACCCCGCCCGCGGCGTCCGCCGGGGCGAGGGCGTCCAGCACCAGGTACACGACCGCGACGACCGCGTAGGGCACGCAGGCGAGCGCGACCGTGCGCCGTGAGGTCAGGACGTCCCACGACGACGGGCCGACGCCGCCACGCCGCAGGTAGGGGGCGGCGATCGCGAGCAGCGCGAGGACGGTCGCGAGCACGATCTCGAGCCGGTCGCTGCCGCGGTGGGCGTGGTCCCACGGCAGCGGGAGGGCGACGAGCAGCGCGAACGCGGCCACCACGTCGCGCACGAGCTCGCGGACCGTCACACCGCCGAACGGTGAGCGCTCCTGCTCGGGTGCGTCGAGGGTGTCGGGATCGGTCATGCGTGCGTCTCCAGGGCTGGGCTCCGAGGGGGACCGGGTCATCGTGCCCCCGCCCCCGTTTCTACCCGACGCCGACGCTCTGCGTCGTCTCCCGCGCGGACGGGTCGGTCACACCGTCACCGTTCCCGCACGCCCTGCTCAGATGCCGAGCTGGTAGACGCCCCAGTACGCGAGGGTGCCCAGGAGGGCGAGCGACCCGGCCAGGGTGCACCAGAACGTCAGCACGGCGGGCCAGCCACGTGCCACGACGACGACGTCGCCCCCCGCGCGGCGCTCCGCCCGCGCGTCGGCCACCCGCCGGATCACCAGCGCGGCCGCGACGGCGGTCGCGACCCCGAGCAGGCGCACGACGATCCAGCCGCCCTGCACGACGAGGTCGTCGCGCTGGTAGTCGAGCGCGAGGCGCGCCACCGCCAGGAGGTACACCACCAGCGCGACCATCGTCGCCACCGACCCGACGCCGAGGCCGAGCAGCGACGACCGGAGACCGCGGGCGAGGCGCGGCGCGGCGAACGACGACCGGCGCAGGACGGCGCGCCGCACCAGGGCGTGGACGCCCCACACCAAGGGGCCGACCAGCAGCAGGCCGGCGCCCGCGATCACCGCGCCCACGACGATGTCCCCGTTGCCCCACCACCGCGGCTGCGGGACGGCCGAGGCGACGTAGAGCTGGTTCGGCGTGTCCCCGGCGACCCGCGGCGGCGCGTCGGCCGTGCCGGGCATGCCCTGGATCCAGGTGGCGACGTCGCGCGCGAAGTCGGGGTGCAGGTGCATCCCGCCGTCGAGCGGCACGTTGATCCCATGGTTGGCCCCGGCGTAGTAGCGCACCGTCACGGGGGCGTCGTCGCCGTTCACCGCGGTGTCGGCGATGACCTGCCGCGCGCCCTGCTCGACCGGCATCGACGGGTCGGCGGTGCCGTAGACCACGAGGACGGGGGCGGTCTGCTGCTCGAGCCAGGGGCGCACGTCGAAGTCGGCGTACTCGAAGCCGCCGCCGGGCAGCTGCATCCCGACCGCGCGCGGGATGGCGCGGAACACCTGCTGGGGCACGCCGGTGTTGCGCAGGTAGCTGTCGACCGCGAACGCGGCCTGCTGCCGCGGCGGCACCACCGGCGCCGAGACGAGGACCGTGTACGCGATGGTCGGGTCCTGCGCCTGCATGACGGGCACGATCCAGGTGCCTTCCGACTCGCCGTAGACGCCGACCTGCTCGGGGTCGACGCCGTCGATCGTGCGCAGCAGGTCGACCGAGTGCTGGTAGTCCGCGGCCATCGCCACGTAGTCGCGGTCCCGGGTGGTGTACGTGTCCAGGCGCTTGTCGGGCACCAGTGTCACGACGCCCGCGCTCGCGAGGGCGGTGGCCGACTCGGTGAAGGCCTCCGTGGACTTGCCCGTGCCCGCGCCGTGCACGTAGACGACGCCGGGCCGGTCGGCCAGCAGCCCGCCGTCGTCGCCCAGCGGCTGGCGCAGGAGGCCGCCGACGACGGTGCCGTCGAGCGGGATCGTCACGGCCGTCTCCCGGACCTCGAACTCGCCGACCTCGCCGATGTCCGCGCCGGGGGCGACACCGCCGATCGAGGTGTCGTCCGTCGCCGGGACGAGGTGGTCCGTGACCGGCACCGGGTCCCACTGCGGGCCGGCCACGGCCCCGGTCAGTGCCAGGCCCACCAGGATCGCCGCTGTCGTCGCAATAGTCCGGAACACCACGCAGCGATGCTACTCGGCGCCGTCCCCGCGCACGGCAAGGAATTCCCCCGCGACCTCGGGGGACGTCCCCCGTGAGGCCGGCGGACCTCCGCCCGCGACGTCAGAACCCGAGGCGCTGCAGCTGCTTGGGGTCGCGCTGCCAGTCCTTGGCCACCTTGACGTGCAGGTCGAGGTACACGCGCGTGCCGAGCAGCTTCTCGATGCCCTTGCGGGCGTTGGTGCCGACCTCGCGCAGCCGCGACCCGCCCTTGCCGATGACGATCGCCTTCTGGCTGTCACGCTCCACGAACAGGTTGACGCGCACGTCCAGCAGCGGCGGCTTCCCCTTGTCCGGGTCACCGCTGCCCTCCCGCTCGAGGATCTCCTCGACGACGACGGCCAGCGAGTGCGGCAGCTCGTCGCGGACGCCCTCGAGCGCGGCCTCGCGCACCAGCTCGGCGACCATGACCTGCTCGGGCTCGTCGGTGAGCTCGCCGCCCGGGTAGAGCTCGGGCCCGGCGGGCAGGTGCGCGACGAGGACGTCGGTCAGCTCGTCCACCTGGTAGCCGTCGCGGGCGGACACGGGCACGATCGCCGACCAGTCCCGGTCGACCGACCGCGCGAGCTCGTCGACCGCCAGGAGGTGCTCGGCGAGACGCCCGCGGTCCACGAGGTCGGACTTCGTCACGACGGCGACGACGGGAACCGCCCGGCGGCCCTCCATCAGGGGGGCGAGCTGCGAGGCGATGTACCGGTCGCCGGGGCCGATCTTCTGGTCGGCCGGCAGGCAGAACGCGATGACGTCGACCTCGCCGAGCGTGTCCTGCACGAGCGCGTTGAGCCGCTCGCCGAGGAGCGTGCGCGGACGGTGCAGGCCCGGCGTGTCGACGAGCACGAGCTGCGCGTCGTCGCGGTGCACGATGCCGCGGATCGTGTGCCGCGTGGTCTGGGGACGCGCGGACATGATCGCGACCTTCTCCCCCACCAGCGCGTTGGTCAGCGTCGACTTGCCGACGTTGGGCCGCCCCACGAGGCAGGCGAAGCCGGAGCGGTGGGCGTCCCCCTCGTCGTGCGGGGTGACGACGGAGGGATGGTGGCTCGCGGAGGTCATGCGTGTGCTTCCTTCTGGTCTGGCGGCGTGGCGTGCTCGCCACCCGCTGCTGGGTCGTCCTCGTCGTGCGAGGTGGAGGTCGTGCGGCGCACCCGGAGGGTGGCGAGCTGCTTGCGGCGGCCCTCGACGCGGTCGGCCACGAGGTGCAGCCCCCCGACGTCGGCCGTCGCGCCCGTCAGCGGCACCTTGCCGAGGGCCTTGGCGATCAGGCCGCCCGCGGTGTCCACGTCGTCGTCGTCGAGCCGCAGGTCGAACAGCTCGCCGAGCTCGTCGACGGGCATCCGCGCGGAGACGAGGAACGTGCCGTCGCCCAGGTCCTCCGGCTCCAGCTCCGGGGCGGTGTCGTGCTCGTCGGTCAGCTCGCCGACGAGCTCCTCGATGACGTCCTCGACGGTGACGAGCCCGGCGATGCCGCCGTACTCGTCGACGACGACGGCGATGTGGGAGCGGGAGGCCTGCATCTCGCGGAGCAGCTCGTCCGCGGGCTTCGACTCCGGCACGAAGACGGCGTCGCGGGCGACCTCGACGACCGGCCGTTCCGCGGCCGCGGACTCGTTCTCGAGCACGCGGGCGACGTCCTTGAGATAGGCGACGCCCAGAAGGTCGTCCACCTCCTCCCCGACGACGGGCACGCGCGAGTACCCCGAGCGGAGGAAGAGGCGCATCGCCTTCCGCAGCGGCGTCGCCGCCGTGACCGTCACCATGTCGGTGCGCGGCACCATGACCTCGCGGGTCAGCGTGCCGCCCAGCTCGACGACCGAGCGGATGAGCTCGCGCTCGGCGTCCTCGATCGCCTCGTTGTCCCGGACCCGCTCGGCGACCTCGCGCAGCGCGTCCTCGCCCGGGTCGTGCTCGCCGTCGCGCTCGGGGGCGCGCCCCGCGGCGCGCTCCGAGGTGCGGTCGGTGAGCCAGGCGGCGGCGCGGTGCACGGCGGACAGCGGGCCGGCGAGCGCGACGAGCACGGACAGCGGCCGGCGCAGGCCGAGAGCGCGCGGGCTGAGCCGCACGAAGACGACGCCGGCCACCAGGCCCACCACGCCGGCGGCGAGGAGCACCTGCCACCAGGTGTCGAACCAGTCGGCGATCATCAGCGTCGCCGCCGCGAGCGCGACGGTCTCGGCGAACACCCGCACCAGCGCGAA
Organism: Isoptericola sp. QY 916; assembly: GCA_026934365.1. Lineage (GTDB taxonomy): Bacteria > Actinomycetota > Actinomycetes > Actinomycetales > Cellulomonadaceae > Isoptericola > Isoptericola nanjingensis. The sequence continues at coordinate 4,326 of JADHZE010000157.1, forward strand.
CGCCGCCACCGCCGCGGGCGGGTCGACGACGAGGCCCTGCACCGCGCGCAGCCGGGTCAACCGTGTGCGGCGGGCCGTGGCCGTGAGGTCCTCCGCCGTCTCCGCCTCGATCACCGCGTCGGCGACCGACGTGCGCGTGATCCGCAGCACCGCGGCCTCGCCGGCGGACAGCATCCCCGCGAGGGCCAGGGCGACCAGCGCCACGAGCGCCAGCAGCAGCTCCGGTCCGTCCATCAGGCCACCGTCCGGTCCGTCGTCGCGCTCACCGGCCGGCGAGGAAGGTGAGCAGGAGGCGGCGCTGCAGCGCGAACATCTCCTTCTCCTCCTCCGGCTCGGCGTGGTCGTAGCCGAGCAGGTGCAGGATGCCGTGCGTGGTGAGCAGCAGCAGCTCCTCGGCCGTGGAGTGCCCCGCGACCTTCGCCTGCTGGGCCGCCACCTCCGGGCAGAGCACGACGTCGCCGAGGGTGCCCGGCGGCGTCTCCTCGCCCTCGCGCCCCGGCCGCAGCTCGTCCATCGGGAAGGAGAGCACGTCGGTGGGGCCCGGCTCGTCCATCCACTGCACGTGCAGCTCGGTCATCACGGTCGTGTCGACGAACATGATCGACAGCTCGCTGCGGGGGTGCACGTGCAGGGTGTCCAGCACGAACCGGCCGAGCGCGGCGAACTCCGCCTCGTCGACCTCGACGCCGGACTCGTTTGCCACTTCGATGCTCACTGTCGGCGTGCCCCTCGCTCGTGCGGGCCGCGGCCCTGCCGTCCCTGTCCCTGCCTGCCCTGGTCCGGGCGCGCCGTCGCGACGTCCCAGCGGGCGTACGCGTCGATGATGTCGCTCACCAGCCGGTGCCGCACGACGTCCGCCGAGGTCAGCCGGCAGAACTCGACGTCGTCGACGCCCGTGAGGATGTCCTCCACCACGCGCAGGCCCGACGTCGTCCCGCCGGGGAGGTCGACCTGCGTGGCGTCGCCCGTGATGACCATCGTGGAGCCGAACCCCAGGCGCGTGAGGAACATCTTCATCTGCTCGGCGGAGGTGTTCTGCGCCTCGTCGAGGATGATGAACGAGTCGTTGAGCGAGCGGCCCCGCATGTAGGCCAGGGGCGCCACCTCGATCGTCCCGGCCTCGATGAGCCGCGGGATGGCGTCGGGGTCCATCATGTCGTGCAGCGCGTCGTACAGCGGGCGCAGGTACGGGTCGATCTTGTCGCTCAGCGACCCGGGCAGGTAGCCGAGCTTCTCCCCCGCCTCGACGGCCGGGCGCGTGAGCACGATGCGGTTGACGCGCTTGGCCTGCAGCGCCTGCACGGCCTTGGCCATCGCGAGGTAGGTCTTGCCGGTGCCCGCGGGCCCGATGCCGAACGTGATCGTGTTGGCGTCGATCGCCTCGACGTAGCGCTTCTGGCCCACCGTCTTCGGGCGGATCGTGCGACCGCGGTTGGAGAGGATGTTGAAGGTCAGGACCTCGGCCGGGCGCTGCACGGACGCCGCCGTGAGCATCTGCACCGACCGCGCCACCACCTCGGGCGTGAGCGGGGTGCCCGACTCCACCACCTCGACCAGCTCGTCGAGGAGGCGGGAGACCAGGGCGACGTCGCCGGCCGGGCCGCTGACGACGATCTCGTTGCCGCGGGCGTGCACGTCGACGCCGGGGAAGCCGTCCTCGACGGCCCGCAGCACGGAGTCCCTGCTGCCCAGCAGCGCCACCATCGGCACGTGCGGCGGCACCACGATGCGGTGCTCGGTGGACCGTTCGCCGTGCGCGCCAGGCGCGCCGGGGGCGGTGTGGGGTGTCGATGTCATGGGCCGGCTGCCGCCGGGGCCCTCCTTCGGAAGACGGTGCGAGGGACGTGCGAGGAACGGCTGAGGACTCGAGTCTATCGAGCGGCGGTCGACGGGGCAGCCGAATTCAGGCGGGCGTCCAGCCCAGCTGCGCGCCGGCGAGCACGTGGCCGTGCACGTGGAACACGCTCTGCCCGGCGCGCGGGCCGGAGTTGAAGACGAAGCGGTACTGGCCGTCCGCGAGGTCGCCGGCCACCCGGTCGGCCATGGCGACCACCTCGGCCAGCAGCTCGGGGTCCGCCTGGGCGAGCGTCGCGACGTCGCCGTGGTGCTCCCTCGGCACCACCAGCACGTGCACGGGCGCCTTCGGGTCGATGTCGCGGAACGCGATCACACGGTCGGTGGTGGCGACCACGTCCGCCGGCAGGTCGCCGGCGACGATCTTGCAGAACAGGCAGTCTGTGCTGGGCGCGCTCGTCATGCCCCGGACGTTACCGCGCACCGGGACCGCGTGCCGTCGGTCCGGTCAGGCCCAGCGCCCGAGCCGCTCGCTGAGCAGCGCGACGGCGACCGGCCCCGCCGTGGAGGTGCGCAGCACGTGCGGCCCGAGCCGAGCGGTCACGGCGCCCGCCTCCTCGAGCGCGGCGACCTCCGCGTCGGAGATCCCGCCCTCCGGCCCGACGACGACGAGCAGGGCCGGGGTCTCGACCGGCTCGGCAGCCGATGCCGGGAGCGCGACGTCCGCGAGCGCCGTCGTGGCGTCCTCGTGCAGCACGACGGCGGCCCCGCCGCCGGCGACGACCTCGCGCACGCGCGCGGCGAGCTGGCGGGAGGTGACGGGCTCCGCCACCGGCGGCAGGCAGGCGCGCCGCGCCTGCTTCACCGCGGACCGCACGGTCGCCACCCACTTGGCACGCGACTTCGCCGCCCGCTGCCCGCGCCACACGACGACGGACCGGTCGGCCTGCCACGGCACCACCGCGTCGACGCCGACCTCGACCGCGGCCTCGACGGCCAGCTCGTCGCGGTCCCCCTTCGCCAGGGCCTGGACCAGGGTCAGCACGACGCCGGGGGCCGGCTCGGAGACGACCTCGTCGACGCGCAGCCGCACCACGCCGTCCGCGACGGCGTCGACCACGCACCGCAGCCGCGAGCCCGCGCCGTCGACCACGTCCAGCCGCTCGCCCGGGCCGCGCCGCTGGACGACGCCCGCGTGCCGGCCCTCGGCGCCGTCCAGCACGTAGACGTCACCCGGGCCGAGCGCGCCCAGCGCGCCGCCGTCGGCGAGGAACACCGGCGCGCTCACGCCGTCCCGCCTGCCCGCGGGGCCCCCGGTGCAGCGCCCACGTCAGCGACCGCTCAGCTTGTCCCGGAGCCGGGAGAACACGCCCGGGTGGGCGGCGGAGAGGCGGGGCTCGGGCCGCTCCTCGCCGCGCAGCGTGGCCAACGAGCGCAGCAGCTCGGTCTGCTCGTCGTCCAGGGCGGTCGGCACCTGGACCTCGACGTGCACGTTGAGGTCGCCGCGCCCCCCGGCGTGCAGGTGCCCGACGCCCAGGCCCTTGAGGGTGACGACCTGGCCCGGCTGGGTACCCGGCCGCAGGTCGATCTCCTGCTCGCCGTCCAGCGTCTCGAGGTCGAGCACGGTGCCGAGCGCGGCCGCCGTCATCGGCACCTGGAGGGTGCAGTGCAGGTCGTCGCCGCGGCGCACGAACGTGTCGTGCGGCTTCTCGCGGATCTCGACGTACAGGTCGCCGGCGGGGCCGCCACCGGGGCCGACCTCGCCCTGCGCGGTGAGCTTGATGCGCGTGCCGGTGTCGACGCCGGCGGGCACGTTGACCGTCAGCGTGCGGCGCGAGCGCACCCGCCCCTCGCCCGAGCAGTCGGCGCACGGCTCGGGGATGACGGTGCCGAAGCCCTGGCAGGCGGCGCACGGCGCGGTCGTCATGACCTGGCCGAGGAAGGAGCGCGCCACGCGCTGCACGTTGCCGCGCCCGTGGCAGACGTCGCAGGTCTTGAGGTCGGTGCCGGGACGGCAGCCGTTGCCGCCGCAGGTGCCACACACGACGGCGGTGTCGACCTGGAGCTCGCGCTTGGCGCCGAACGCCGCCTCGGCCAGGTCGATGTCCATCCGCACGAGGGCGTCCTGGCCGCGGCGGGCGCGCGGCACGGGCCCGGCGGGCTGGCCGCCGCCGCCGAAGAACGTCTCGAAGATGTCCTGGAAGCCGAAGCCGTTGCCGAAGCCGGCGCCCGCGCCGCCCGACGGAGAGCTCGGGTCCACGCCCATGTCGTACTGCTGGCGCTTGTCCGGGTTGGACAGCACCTCGTAGGCGCGGGCGACGTCCTTGAAACGTTCCTCGCCGGCCTCGCCGGCGACGTCGGGGTGCAGCTCGCGGGCGAGCTTGCGGTACGACTTCTTGATCTGCTCGGCCGAGGCGTCGCGGGGGACGCCCAGGATCTCGTAGTAGTCGGTCACAGGTCTCTCTTCGGTGACGTGTCGGTGACGTGCACGGTCAGGTCGGCGGGTTCAAGGATGCCGCGGGGCGGTCAGCCTGGCAGCACCCGGGACAGGTAGCGGGCGACGGCGCGGACGGAGGCGATCGTGCCCGGATAGTCCATCCGGGTGGGACCGATGGACCCCAGGATCGCCACGGTGTCGCCGTCGCCGCCGTAGCCGGAGGCGACGACGGAGGTCTCGGCGAGGCCGTCGAGACGGTTCTCGTGCCCGATGCGGACGCCGACCCCGCCGCCGACCCGGGTGACCGGCTCGGCCGCCAGCTCCGTGAGGAGCCCGAGCAGCACGACCTGCTCCTCGAGCGCCTCCAGGACGGGACTCAGCCCCTGCTCGAACCGCATGTCGGCCCGGGCGAGGTTGGCGGTGCCCGCGAGCACGATGCGGTCCTCGCGCTGCGCGCCGAGCGTGTCGACCACGAGGTCGGCGATGCCGCGGGCCAGGGGGGCCAGGGCGGCGTCCACCCCGGACACCACGCGCGCGAAGGCGGTGGGCAGGTCCGCGAGCCCCTTGCCCGCCGCGGCGGCGTTGAGGCGCGCGCGCAGCTCGCTCAGCGTCCCCTCGTCGAGGGCGCCGGGGTCGGGCTCCGGCCCCGCCGGGGCGTCCACGGCGACGACCGCGGGCTCCGCACCGGGGCCCACGCCGACGTCGAGGAAGCGCTGCTCCACCCGGCCGGCGTCGCTGATCACCACGACCAGCAACCGCGCGCCCCCCACGGGGACGAGCTCGAGGTGCCGGAGCCCCGCGAGCCGCAGCGACGGGTACTGGACCACCGCGACCTGCCCTGTGAGCTGGGCGATGAGGCGCCCGGCACGGCCGAGCACGTCGTCCATGTCGATCGCCTCGGACAGGAACGTCTCGATCGCCCGGCGCTGCGGGCTGGTGAGCGGACGCACCTCCGCGAGCCGGTCGACGAAGAGGCGGTACCCCTTGTCGGTCGGGACACGACCGGCCGACGTGTGCGGCTGGGCGATGTACCCGGCCTCCTCCAGCGCCGCCATGTCGTTGCGGATCGTGGCGGGCGAGACCCCGAGGCCGTGCCGCTCCGTGAGCACGCGCGACCCCACGGGCTCGCGCGTGTGGACGTAGTCCTCCACGATCGCGCGGAGCACGGCCAGGCGACGTTCCTCGCTCACGGTCCTCCTCGGGTCGGGTCCTTAGCACTCTCGTGTCCCGAGTGCCATCCTACGCGGGCTCGCCGGAGGTCCGGGGGACCCGGCCCCGACACGCCGGGCCCACGGCCGTCGCCCCGGCTGAGGTACCCCGCGGCCGTCTGAGGTACCCCGCCCCCTGAAGATCCGGCACCTGACCGATCCGCGCCGGTACCTCACGAACCGAGGGTGGAACCACCGGAGGCCGCCCGGCCCCGGCGAAGGAGACCGGTGATGAACGAGTACCTGTACTACGACGAGTTCCGCGCCCGCCAGGTGGACCTCGAGGAGGCGGTGCGTCACGAGGCGGCGGCACGGAGTGCCGCCCGGGAGGCGCGCCGCGCACACCGCCGCACGGCCGTCCGGCGCCGCCGGGCGGCCCGCCGCCCGTGGGAGCTGCCCGCGGGCCTCGTGCGGCCCTGGCCCCAGTGACCGCGACGTCGGG
>JADHZE010000158.1 GCA_026934365.1 Isoptericola sp. QY 916
CGGCCGCGGGCGTCCCGCCGGCCCGGCGGTGGGGCGGCTGCTGCGCGACGGCGTCCTCGTCCTCGACGACGGCCGCACCGTGCGCCGCGACGCCGTCTCCGTGGCGCGGCCCGGGCAGTCGGTCGCGTTCGTCATGGACACCCGCCTGTGCGACGCCGTCCTCGAGCTCGCCGACGGCGTCGACCTGCTCGTCGTCGAGTCGACGTTCCTGCACCGCGACGCCGAGCTGGCCGCCCGGTGGGCGCACCTCACGTGCCGGCAGGCCGCGATCGTCGCCGCGCGCGCCGGCGTGCGCCACCTCGTGCTCACGCACTTCTCCCAGCGCTACCGCGTGCCCGACGAGCTGCCCGACGAGTTCGAGCGCGAGGCACGCGAGGTGTTCGACGGCGGCCTCACCGTCGCGGCAGACCTCGACCGGGTGCCCGTGCCGCCGCGCACCCGGCCTCGGTAGGCTCGCGGGATGCCTCCTGAGCCCCCGCCCCGTACGGGGCGCCTGCGCGTGGCGGACGGGAACGAGCTGTACTACGAGGCCGTGGGAGACCCCGACGGCCCGGCCGTGCTCTGGCTGCACGGCGGGCCCGGGAGCGGCGCCGGGACCGGCCACCGCCGCCGCATCGACCCGGCACGGCAGCAGGCGATCACGTTCGACCAGCGCGGCTGCGGCCGCAGCCGCCCGCTGGTCACCGAACGCCTCGACCTGCTGGACGAGAACACGACGGCCGCGCAGATCGAGGACGTCGAGGCCCTGCGCCGCCACCTGGGCGTCGACCGCTGGCTGGTGACCGGCGCGTCCTGGGGCAGCACCCTGGCGCTGGCGTACGCGCAGGCGTATCCCGAGCGCGTCACGGGGCTGGCCCTGTTCGCCGTCGTGACCACGTCGACGTCGGAGGTGGAGTGGGTCACCGAGGACATGGGGCGCGTGTTCCCGGAGGAGTGGGAGGTCTTCGCCGCGGCCGTGGACCGCGCGCCGGGCGAGCGCGTCGTGGACGCCTACGCCCGGGCGCTGCGCGACCCCGATGCGCGCGTGCGGGCGCGCGCCGCGGCGGCCTGGGGTCGCTGGGAGGACGTGCATGTCTCCCTCGGGCCCGGCTGGCGGTCGGACCCGCGCTGGCACACCTCCCCGTCCCGCGACGTGCTGGCCACCCTCGTCACCCACTACTGGTCGCACTCGGGCTTCGGCGGCGACGAGATCCTCGGGCGGATGGACCGCCTCCACGGCGTCCCGGGCGTTCTCGTCCACGGCCGCAGGGACGTCTCGAGCCCCGCCCGCACCGCCTGGGAGCTGCGCCGCGCGTGGCCCGGCAGCGAGCTGGTCGTCCTCGACGAGGGCCACGGCGGCCCGGAGTCGGTCGCTGCGCTCGAGCGGGCGATCGCCGCCCTCGCCCGCTGAGCGTGCCGCCTCGCGGCGCGACCGACCCTCCTGCGCGTGTCAGAGGACGGCGGCGACGTCCACGTGGTCGAGGGAGTGCGCCTCGGCCACGCCCGCGTTGGTGACGCGACCGTCGTGCACGTTGAGGCCGCGGGCCAGCGCCGGGTCGCGGCGCAGGGCCTCGCGCCAGCCGTGGTCCGCGAGCGCCACGGCGTACGGCAGCGTCACGTTCGTCAGCGCGTACGTGGAGGTGCGGGGCACGGCGCCGGGCATGTTCGCCACGCAGTAGAAGACCGTGTCGTGCACGGGGAACGTGGGGTCGGCGTGCGTCGTGGGGCGGGAGTCCTCGAAGCAGCCGCCCTGGTCGATCGCGATGTCCACGAGGACGGCGCCCGGCCGCATGCGCGCCACGACGTCGTTCGCCACCAGCACGGGCGCCTTGGCGCCGGGGACCAGGACGGCCCCGACCACCAGGTCGGCCTCGAGCACCGCCTCGGTGAGGGTGAGCCGGTTCGAGGCGAGGGTCTGCACGCGGCCGCCGAACTCCCGGTCGGCGGCCTTGAGCGCGTCGGCGCTCGTGTCCAGGAGGGTGACGCGGGCGCCCAGCCCGACGGCGATCCGGGCGGCGTTCATGCCCGAGACGCCCGCCCCGATGACCACCACGTGCCCGGCGGGCACGCCGGGCACCCCGCCGAGCAGGACCCCGCGACCGCCCGCGGCGCGCAGCAGGGTGGCGGCCCCGACCTGCGGCGCGAGCCGCCCCGCGACCTCCGACATGGGGGCCAGCAGCGGGAGCCGCCCGTCGGGGGTCTGCACCGTCTCGTACGCGACGGCGGTCACGTCGCGGGCCAGCAGCTCCTCGGTGAGCGCCTTGTCGGCAGCGAGGTGCAGGTAGGTGAACAGCACCAGCCCCGGCCGCAGCCGGTGGTACTCCTGCTCGACCGGCTCCTTGACCTTGAGCACCGTCTCGGCGCCGGCCCACACCTCGTCCGCGTCGGCGACGAGCTCCGCCCCGGCGGCGCGGTACTCGTCGTCGGTGATCGCGGACCCCGCTCCGGCGCCCGCCTCCACGGCGACGTCGTGCCCTCGGGCGACGAGCTCGTGCACGCCGGCCGGCGTGATCGCCACCCGGTACTCGTGGTTCTTGACTTCCTTCGGGACGCCGATGCGCATGGGTGAGTCCGCCTTCGTGGCTCGGCGCCGGCCCCGACTCGTGGCCGGGGACGGCGGGTGCGTGGCGCGGGGCATGTGACCCCGCTCACGTCCCAGTCTGACGGGCCGATTCGGCACTACGCCACGAATCCGCACATCCTTCGGTAGATTGCCAGGATGTCGACACGACGCCCGGCTCAGCCCGTGCCACGTCAGCCCCGCGCGAAGGATGTTCGATCCGGGGAGCGGCGGGGGCAGGACGTCCGCACGCAGGAGGTCCGGCCCGCGGACGCCCGGCCGGACCCGTCGTGGGGGCTCGAACGGCGAGGCCCCGCCCCCGCACGGCTGGACGACGTCGACCAGCGGATCCTCGCGGCGCTCGCCGACGACGCGCGGCTGCCGAACAACGCGCTCGCGGCGCGGGCGGGGATCGCGCCGTCCACCTGCCTGACGCGGGTGCGGCAGCTGCGCGAGCGCGGCGTGATCCGCGGCTTCCACGCGGACGTCGACCCGGCGCGGACGGGGCACCCCCTGCAGGCGATGATCGCGGTGCAGATGCGCGGCGCGGCCCGCACCCGCCTCAGCGGCTACCTGCAGCGCCTCGCCGAGCTGCCCGGCGTGCTGAACGTCTTCCTGCTGGGCGGGGCGCACGACTTCTTCGTGCACGTGGCCGCGGCGGACTCCGACGCCCTGAACGAGTTCGTCATCGAGCACCTGTCGACCGACCCGGACGTGGCGCTCACCGAGACCAACCTCATCTTCCAGCACGCGCGGGCGAGCTGGTACTGAGCGGTACTGACTGGTATTGGCCGGTACCGACCGTCAGCGGGTCGCGGACAACCAGCGCTGCAGCTCGACGGCGAGCGCGACGGGTTCGTCGAGCTGCACCAGGTGCCCGGCGCCCGGGAGCAGCCGCACGTCGGCGTCCGGGAGCGCCTCCGCCAGCCGCCGCGCGCGGTCCGGCGGGATCCACGCGTCCTCCTCGCCCCACAGCACGCGCACCGGGACGTCGAGGTCGCCGAGCAGCGGCTCGAGCTCGGCGGTGTACCGCTCGTCGGCCTGGGCGATCTGCCGGTAGAACGCGGCCTGCCCTGCCTCGCCCGTCCACGGGGCGACGAGCGCGGCCAGGTGCTCCTCACGCAGCGGCCGGTGCGCGGCCGTGCGCACGTACGCCTCCAGCGCGCCCCGGTGCACGGCCGCGGGCGTGGCCGCGAAGACGTCGGCGTGCTCGCGCACCAGGGCGAAGTACGGCGAGCCCCACGGGCGCAGCGCCACCACGTCCACGAGGCACAGGGACGCGTACCGGGCGCCGTGCAGGACCGCGGCGCGCAGGCTCACCGCGCCCCCGAAGTCGTGCGCGACGACGTGCGGCAGCGGCGGCGTGCCGCCGTCGCCCTCGCCGTCGGGCCCGGTGGGTCCGGTCGTGGCCCAGGCGGGCCGCCAGTGCTCCAGCAGGTCGGCGAACAGCTCGCCCTGCGTCCCGAGGTCGACGTCGTGCGCGGGGTCCTTCGACGACGCCCCGTAGCCCGGCATGTCCCACAGGTGCACGGTGAACCCGCCGGCCAGGGCGCGGGCGTACGGCTCCCACAGCCACGACGACCACGGCGTGCCGTGGCAGAACACCAGCGGCGGGCCGGAGCCGAACGCCGTCCACGCGACCTCGCGGCCCCGCCAGGCGAACCGCCGGTCCAGCAGGGGCGCCGTCTCCGGCGCGTCGCAGGTCGGGGTGTCGGTCATCCCGCGAGGCTAGGCGGCGGGGCCGACAGCCGCGTCCGTGCGGTCGTCCGTCAGGTCGAGGGTGCGGAACACGCTGCACGGGTCGGGGGAGTACGAGCCGAACGGGCCGCAGGGCACGAACCCGTGCCGCGCGTACAGGCGCCGTGCGGCCGCGAAGTACTCCTGCGGCCCCGTCTCCAGGCTCACGGAGGCGTACCGGCGCTCGCGGGCCAGGGCGACCAGCCGGTCCAGGACGGCGCCCGCCACGCCGCGCCCGCGCGCGGGGCCCGCCGTGCGCATCGACTTCACCTCGCCCTGCCCGGCGGACGCCGCGGTGGTGGGCCGCAGCTCGCTGAGGGCGCCGCAGCCGAGCAGCGTCCCGTCGTCGTCGCGCGCCGTCAGGAAGGTCACGGCCGGGGCGAGCAGCGCCGTGAGGTCGAGGGCGTGCACCGACTCGGCGGGCGACGTGGCGTACATGTCGGCGAGGTGCTCGGCCAGCAGGGCGCGCACGTCGGCGGCGGCCGGGGACTCCGGGGCGATGATCACCCCGGCATCCTCGCGCCCCGGTGTTTCGCGCACGTGTCACGCACCCGAGCCACTCGTTCGACGGCTCGTGTCCAGCACTTCGAGGACCCTCGCCCGCGCGGGGCCGGACGAGGTCGGCTCCACGCGGGCGTGCTGCTGGTCGCGCTGTTCGTCAGCGCGCTCGGCACCGACTTCCTGCGCGGATCCGCGATGGCCAAGGTCGTCAGCATCGGCAGCGACCTCGGCGCGCTCGCCCTGTTCGGGGCGCTCGGGCACGTGCTGTGGCTGCTCGCCGCCTGACCTAGGCCGGGCGACCCGCGCCGGGCACGGTCGGCCCGGTCAGGGCGTGTGCACGGTGGGGTCGTCGCGCAGCACGTCCAGCAGCAGCGCCAGGATCGCGTCGGGCCGCTCCAGCACCGGCAGGTGACCCGCCCACGCCAGCAGGGACAGCTCGGCCCCCGGCACCGACGCCGCCACGTGCTGCGCGCACGCCCGCAGCGCGTCCATGTCGTGCGCCCCCTCGACGACGAACGTCGGCACGCGGATGCCGGCGAGGTCCACCTCGACGCCCTCCGGGCCGGGCTCGGGCAGTCCGGCGGCGCTCGCGGCCGCGTCGGCGGCGAGCTGCACCTCGAACGCGCGGCGCTGCATGACGGCGAGCGCCTGCGCGGCGGTGTCGTCCGCGTCCGGGCCGAGCCACGTCGTGACGTTGAGCCGCACCGCGCCGTCGACGTCGCCGGCGGCCAGGAGGCGGGCCTCCTCGGCGTCGAACGCGTCGGACGTCTCCGTGTCGGGCACGCCGGGGGCGGCGGGGCACAGCAGAACGAGCTCCCGCACCCGCTCGGGGTGCGCGGTCGTGAGCTCGAGCGCGACCTTCCCGCCGAACGAGGACCCGACGACGGCGGCGTCGGCGACTCCGAGCTGGTCGAGCAGCGCGGCGACGTCGCCCGCGTTCGTGTACGGGCCGCCGCCGGTGGGCAGCGGGGAGTCGCCGTAGCCGCGCAGGTCGGGCCGCACCACGCGGAACCGGTGCGCCAGGGCGGGGGCGACGGCGTCCCACATGCGGCGGTCGGCCACCCCGGCGTGCAGGAGGACGACGGCGGGGGCGCCGGCGTCGCCGGCGACGTCGTGGGCCAGGGACGGCAGCGGGCGCGGGGAGTCCCCGACGGTGTCGTTCACGGGGCCATTCTTGCAGGCGGTCGCCCTGCTCCACCCCGGGTGGTCCGGGACCCCGACCGACCCCCCCTGCCGGTCGACCGCGCGTGACCGCGCCGCGTGGGCTTGACTGAGTAGGTGAAGCACCTCGGGTTCCTGTCCTTCGGCCACTGGACGCCGCACCCGCAGTCCGCCACCCGCTCGGCGTCCGACGCCCTGCTGCAGTCGATCGACCTCGCCGTCGCGGCGGAGGAGCTCGGCGCCGACGGCGCGTACTTCCGCGTGCACCACTTCGCGCGCCAGCTCGCGTCCCCGTTCCCGCTGCTCGCCGCCGTCGGCGCGCGCACGAGCCGCATCGAGATCGGCACCGCCGTCATCGACATGCGCTACGAGAACCCCCTGTACCTCGCGGAGGACGCCGGCGCCGCGGACCTCATCGCCGGCGGCCGCCTGCAGCTCGGCATCAGCCGCGGGTCGCCCGAGCAGGTGATCGACGGGTTCCGCCACTTCGGGCACGAGCCGCGGGCGGGGGAGTCCGACGCCGACATGGCCCGCCGGCACACCGCCCGCTTCCTCGAGGTGCTCGACGGCGACGGCTTCGCCGAGCCGAACCCGCGCCCCATGTTCCCCAACCCGCCCGGGCTGCTGCGCGTCGAGCCCCACTCCGAGGGCCTGCGCGAGCGCATCTGGTGGGGCGCCGGCACCCGCGCCACCGCGGAGTGGACCGCCGCGCAGGGCATGAACCTCATGAGCTCCACCCTCCTGTCCGAGGACACGGGCGTCCCGTTCCACCGCCTGCAGGCGGAGCAGATCCAGCGCTTCCGCGACGCCTGGGCGGACGCCGGCCACGGGTGGGAGCCGCGCGTGTCCGTGTCGCGCAGCATCTTCCCGATCACCGACGACCGCGACCGCGCCTACTTCGGCCTGGAGACCGCCAGCACCGACCAGGTCGGCGTCCTCGAGGGCGTCCGCGCCCGCTTCGGCAAGACCTACGCCGGCGAGGTCGACGACGTCGTCGCCGACCTCGCCGAGGACGAGGCCGTCGCCGCGGCCGACACCCTCCTGCTCACCGTGCCCAACCAGCTCGGCGTCGAGTACAACGCGCACCTCGTCGAGAACGTCGTCCGGCACGTCGCGCCGGCCCTCGGCTGGCGCTGAGCGCACTCACCGCCTGCCGGCACGAGGGACGTCACGAGGGACGTCACGGGGCGGCGTCGTCCGGCAGGCGCAGCGCCCGGCACAGCGCCGCCCACGCCGCCTCGCCCAGACGGCGGTCGGCGGCCTCGCTGCCGCCACGACGCATCGCCATGCCCGCCGACACCCGCGGCTCCCCGGGCAGCGTCGCGCGGTGGCCGGCCTCCGGGTCCGTCACCAGGGTCGTCGCCAGCCCGTGCGCCTCCCGGCGCCGGATGATCTCCTCCGCGTGCCGCACCGCGGGCCACACCTGGTCGTCCCCGCCCGCCACGAGGACCACCTCCGCGATCCGCTCGACCGCGATACCTGCCGCCGTCGTGCGGGCCGCGTCCGCCTCCCGCGACCGCAGGTACAGGTCACGGAACGCCGGCGGGTCGTCGACCGGAGCCCACCCCGGCACGAACGGGACGAACGGGAGCGGCCGCCCGCCCCACGTCCAGTGCGACGTCTCCCGACCACCCGGTGCCACCCCCGCCCACACCACGTCCGACGGTGCGAAGGCGACCACGGCGTCCACCGGCACGCCCGTCCCCGCGGCCAGCGCCCCCGTGACGAGCGCGGCCTCGGCCCCGAACGACGTCCCCACCAGCACCACGCGGTCGCACTCCGCCGCGAGCGCCTCGACGCGGCGCACGAACGTCTCCACGGGGACGTCCCACGGCCCCGCAGGCTGACCGGGGCCACCGAACCATCGCACCGACTCCGCGAGCACCCCGCGTCCGGCCAGCAGACGTGCCCGACCCTCGTCGACCCGGCCGCTCGACCCGGCGAGCACCAACGCCCCCGTCCCCACCGGACGCCGAGGCAGGACCCGCACCCCCTCAGGGTCCACCCACCGCACGACCCGGGGCAGCTCAGGCACGCCCACCGCCCACGAGCTCCACGACCACCGGGGGAGACGTGCGGTGGTCGCCCCAGCGCGCCCACCGCACCACCACCCGCACCACCACGATCCCCGGGTCGTCCAACGACGCCGCGAAGTGCGGGAACGCCGACCGGTAGGCCTCCGCGCACCGCTCCCGGTCCGCGCCGTCCGGGACGTCCGCCACGCCCTCGACCTGCAGGGTCGTCCCGCCCGGGCCGCCCACCACCACCGCCACCCGCGGGTCGCGGCGCAGGTTGGCCACCTTGCGCGACCCCTCCCGCGCGTCGAAGACCAACTCGCCCCGCTCCGTGACCGCCAGCGTCAGGAACGCGGCCTGCGGGGCGCCGCCCGGGCCCAGCGACGACACCACGCCGTCGCCCACCGCACGCACCTGCGCGACCACCCGCTCCAGCGCACCACCCGACAGCCCAGACGACGTCATGACCGCGACCCTAGCGGGCACCGCGCACCCCAGCCGGCGACGCCGCGTCCACCACCCCCACCAGCACCGACACGGCCTCACCCCGGCCCACCACGCGCACCTGCGACCACCCGTCGGCCGGGCCCTCCCTCGACCCGCCCGACTCCGCCACCAGGCCCGCACGCTGCGCTGCCCACCGCCGCCAGTGCCGCGCGAACGCCCGTCCCCGCACCACCCGCCCCCGCGCCTCCTGCCCCGACAACGCCTCGCCGCGCCCCACGTCCACCATCACCAGCACCGGACGCCACCCCGCCCGACGCGCCAGGCACGCCCACCACCACCGCCGCACCCGCGACGTCGCAGGGTCGTGCACCACCAGCACCCCCGCGCCGTCCCGCGGACCACCCAGCACCGCCCGCACCACTCCCGCCAGGTGCCGCACGTGCACCACCGGCCGGTACACCGCGTACGGCACCCCGCGCGGCACCCGCCCCCGCAGGTCACGACGCGCCGCCTCGCTGTCCAGCACCCGCACCCCGGAACGACACCCCGCCACCCGCGCGAGCGCCGTGCTCTTGCCGGCCCCCGGCACACCGCCCACCAGCACGAACGTCGCCACGCCCGCCGCCCGCACCGCCGAGCGCTCGCGTACCACCGTCGTCATGCGGCGCACCCACCCCTCTCCGTACCGATCCCCGTACCGCCGTCCGGCGGGGCGCCCAGCGTGCCAGGCCCGCATGAGCGTCAGATGAGACCGGCTCGCGACAACCGCGCCCGCCGGTGGCACGATGCGAGACGATGCGAGACATGCGAGACACGGCCCGCACCACGCTCCTCGGCACCGACCTGCCCCTCGCCGCCGCGCCCATGGCCGGCGGGGCCACCACGCTCGACCTCCTCGCCGCCACGACCGACGCCGGAGCCTTCGCCTTCCTCGCCGGGGGCTACCAGGAACCTGACGCCCTCGCCGATCTGGTCCACCGCGCCCACCAGCGGGCACACCCCTTCGGCGTCAACCTCTTCGTCCCCGCCACCACGCCCGCGCCCGACCCCGCGGCGCTCGCGGCCTACGCGCGACGGATCGCGCCGGACGCCGCGGCGCACGGCGTCGACCTCGACGCCGCGCTGGCCGCCGTTCCGGCCATCGACGACGACGGATGGGCGGCGAAGGTCGACCTGCTGCGTCGCGACCCCGTGCCCGTGGTGTCGTGCACGTTCGGGCCCCCGCCGGCGGCCGACGTCGCGGCGCTGCGCGCCGCCGGGTCCGTCGTCCTGGTCACGGTCACGACGCCGCAGGAGGCCGCGGCCGCGGAGGCGCTCGGAGCCGACGGTCTCGTGGTCCAGGGGCCCCGCGCGGGCGGGCACAGCGGCGAGTGGGACCCGGGCCGCACCGTCGTCGACGGCACGACCGACGACGCCGTCGCCGCGGTCGTCGCGCGCTCGCGCCTCCCGGTCGTCGCCGCCGGGGGAGTGGACGGACCCGCGGCCGTCGCCCGGCTGCTGCGGGCCGGGGCGCAGGCCGTCGCCGTCGGGACGCTGCTGCTGCGCACCGACGAGGCCGGCACCTCCCGGACCCATCGGGACGCCCTCGGCGACCGCCGGTTCACGACGACGGCGGTCACGCGCGCCTTCACGGGACGTCCCGCCCGGGCGCTGCGCAACGGCTTCCTCGACCGGCACGACGCGCACGCCCCGGTCGCCTACCCGCAGGTGCACCACCTCACCCGCGAGCTGCGCCGACGCGCGGCCGCCGCCGGGGACGCCGACCGGTTGCACCTGTG
>JADHZE010000159.1 GCA_026934365.1 Isoptericola sp. QY 916
CGCCGCGCGCCGTCGTGCTCGGCGCGATCTGTGCGGCGGCAGGCGTCCCCCCGGCGGACGTCGTCCGGCTGACCGTCTACGACGACGCCCAGGCGGCGGCGTCGGCCCTGCTCAAGCTCGAGCCGCTGGACCCCCTCGCCCCGGCGCGGTGGGTCCTCGACGCGTGCGCCGCCGCCGAGGAGCACGTGCTCCGCGTCGCGGCGTGCGCCACCCCGGAGGACATCCCGTCCTCCGGTGCCCCGTTGACCGAGGGCTGGGCCGAGGCCCACGCCGTCACGACCCAGAGGTTGTTCCGTGCCTGAACCCACTCCCCCCGCCACCCCCACGAGCCCGTCGCTCCCCGCCCGCGCCCTGCGCCTGGGCGTCGCCGGCCCCGTCGGCGTCGGCAAGTCCTCCCTGATCGCGACCGTGTGCCGGGCGGTGTCCGACGAGCTCGCGATCGGCGTCATCACCAACGACATCTACACCGACGAGGACGCGCGCTTCCTGCGGTCCGCCGGCGTCCTGGACCCTGAGCGCATCCGCGCCGTCGAGACCGGCGCCTGCCCGCACACCGCCATCCGCGACGACGTCACCGCCAACCTGCTCGCGGCCGAGGACCTCGAACGCGACTTCGCGCCCCTCGACCTCGTGATCATCGAGTCCGGCGGCGACAACCTCACCGCCACGTTCTCCCCCGCCCTCGTCGACGCGCAGATCTTCGTGCTCGACGTCGCGGGCGGAGGCGACGTCGCGCGCAAGGGCGGGCCCGGCATCGGCCGCGCCGACCTCCTCGTGGTCAACAAGACCGACCTCGCGCCGCACGTCGGGGTGGACGTCGGGCAGATGGTCGCCGACGCGTCGGCCGCCCGCGACGGCCGGGACGTCGTCGCCCTGTCGCGCACGGACCCGGCGTCCGTCGCGGAGCTGCGGGCGTGGCTCCTCGGCGTGCTCGACCTGTTCCGCGCCGGCGCGCACGTGGCGCAGGACCCCGGCCCGATGGCGCCGCACTTCCACGCCGACGAGGAGGGCGGGGGCGTCCTGCACAGCCACGCGGACGGCGACCGGTCGCACGGGCACGAGCATGCGCACACCCCCGCGCACTGAGGTCCGCCGCACGCTCGTCGAGGTCGAGCCGGGCACCGTGCCGGGCGCCCCCGTGCGCGTGCGCACCCGGGACGGGCTGCTCGCGGCGCGGACCGTCGCGCGCGGGGCCGCGCACGCGGAGGTGGCGCTCGTCGCGACCGGCGCGGTGCTGCTCGGCGGCGACCACGTCACCGTGCAGGTGCGCGTCGCCGACGGCTGCGCGCTCACCCTCACCGACGTCGGCGGCACGGTCGCGTACGACGGCGAGGGCGTGCCGTGCCGCTGGGACGCCGAGGTGCGGCTCGGGGCCGGCGCGCGGCTCGACTGGGAGGGCCTGCCGTTCGTCGTGTCCACGGGCGCGGACGTGACCCGGTCGACGGACGCGGTGCTCGGCCCGGGCGCGCGGCTGCGGCTGCGCGAGACCGTCGTGCTGGGGCGCGACGGCGAGCGCGGCGGCCGCGTCGTGCTGCGGTCCCGCGCGCACGACGACGACGGGCCGCTGCTCGTCGAGGAGGTCGTCGCCGCCGGCGACCGCCCCGTGCCGGGGGTCCTGGGCGGGGCGCGCGTGGTCGACACCGTGACCGACCTCCGGGGCACGCCTGACGACGACCCCGCCGACGACCCCGCCGCGATCAGCCCCGACGGCGCGGTGACGCTGCGCCTGGAGCGCGGCGGCACCCTGACCCGCTGGCTCGGGCCCACCGCTCATCTCAGCCCGTTGCACCGGTCTCATCCCGTACCGGCCCGCCCCGTCGCGGCGCCGCCCGCGCCGCCCCTCGTCAGTCTGGAGCCCGCATGACCCGCACCGCCCTCGTCGTCGCCGCCCTGCACGTCGTCGGGATCGGCGGCCTCGCCGCCACCCTCGCCCTGGACGGCGGCTCCGGCGCGATCACCCTCGTCATGGCCCTCACGGCGTACGGGTTCGGCCTGCGGCACGCGTTCGACGCCGACCACATCGCCACGATCGACAACACGACGCGGCGGCTCGTGCGCGAGGGCCGCGACGCGCGCGGAGTGGGCCTGTGGTTCTCGCTCGGCCACTCGACGGTGGTCGTGGGCGCCGCGCTCCTGCTCGCCGTCGGTGTGCAGGCGCTGGCGCCCGCGCTCGAGGACGAGTCGTCGCCCTGGCGCCGGTTCACCGGCGTGTGGGGCCCGGTCGTGTCGGGCACCTTCCTGCTGACGATCGCCGTGGTGAACGTGCTGCTGCTGCGCCGTGCCCTGCGTGCCGGCCGGCGCGCGGCGGGCGACGGCCACCACCACGACCTCGACGCCGCCGGCGGCCCGGTCTCGTGGGCGCTGCGCCGGTTCGCGTGGGCCACCGACAGGCCGGGGCGCATGTACGGCGTGGGCCTCGTGTTCGGGCTCGGCTTCGACACCGCCACGGAGATCGGCCTGCTCGCGATGACGGCCTCGACCGCCATGGGCCAGGTGCCGTGGTACGCGCCGCTGCCGCTGGCGGTGCTGTTCGCCGCCGGGATGTCGCTGCTCGACTCCCTGCAGGGCTCGGCCGCCCGGCGCGCGTACGCCCAGGCGGGCGTCGGCGCGGAACGGGGCCGCCTGCGCTACGACGTGCTGGTCACCGGCGTCTCCGCCGCGGCCGCGGTGGGCATCGGCGGGGTGACCCTGCTGCAGGTGGCCGCCGAGCACGTCCCCGCCCTGGCCGAGGTGCCGGGAGCATCGGTCGGCCTCGAGCCCTACGGCCTGGTGCTCGCCGGGGTGCTACTGGTCGCCTGGCTGGTCGCCCTGCTCCGCCTCCGCCAGCCGCGCGTCGAGGTCTGACAGCACGTCCCGCCCCCGGGACGACAGGTGGACGCGGACCACGCGACGGTCGAAGGCGTCCACCTCGCGGTACACCAGCGCGCGGGTGACGAGCGCGTCCACGCGACGGCCGAGGGTCGCCTTGTCCGTGACCGTCGCGGCGCGCAGCTCGGACATCATGGCGCCCGGCCGCCGCCGCAGCGCGTCCAGCACGAGCCACTCGTCGACGGTGCAGCCGGCGGGCGCGACGGCCTCGGCCGCGCGTCGCGCGGCGCGCCGCCCGGCCACCACGGAACCCCGCAGCGCGGCGGCGGCCCCCGCCCCGGACGCACCCACGTCCGGGCCCGCCGTGGGGCTCTCCGACCGCGTCGACGTCCGCATGCTGACCCGCCTTCCCTCGCGCTCGTACACTACCGGCCATCACAGGCCGGGGCCCGGACCAGGGCCCCTCGCGCGGACGGGACGTCATGTCGGACTTCGTCGTCGGCGTCCTGCTGCACTTCCAGGGGCCGGGCGGGATCTACGGCCCCTCGTGCCAGGCCGTCACGGAGCTCGCGGTCGCCGAGCTCAACGCCGCGGGCGGCATCCTCGGGCGCCCGGTGCGCGCCGAGCTGCTCGACGCCGGCCAGCCGGTCGACCGGCTCCGTCGGCGCCTCGGGGCCGCGCTCGACGCCGGGCGCCTGCACGCGCTCACCGGGTGGCACACGTCGGCGGTGCGGCGCGCCGTCGTGCCGCTCGTGCAGCGCCGCGTGCCGTACGTGTACCCCGCGGCGTACGAGGGCGCCGAGACCCGCCCGGGTCTCTACGTCACCGGGGAGGTGCCGTCGGCGCAGCTCTTCCCCGCGATCGAGCGGCTGCGGGCCGAGGCGGGCACGCGCCGGTGGTTCGTCGTCGGGGACGACTACGCCTGGCCCCGCGGCACGTACGCGGCGCTGGCGCCGCAGCTGGCCGCGCTCGGCGCCGGGTTCGCGGGCGCGCGCTTCCTGCCGGAGCAGGGGGCGAGCGACGCGCAGCTCGCGGCCACGCTCGACGACGTGGCGCGCTCGGGCGCCGAGGGGGTGCTGCTGCTGATGGTCGGGCAGAACGGGGTGCGGTTCAACCGCCTGTTCGCGCGGCGGGGCCTGCACGAGCGGGTCGTGCGGCTCAGCACGCTCATGGAGGAGAACATGCTCATGGGCAGCGGGGCCGGCGCGACGGCGAACCTGTACTCGGCCGGCGGCTGGTTCCGCAGCCTCGCGACCGGCGAGGCGCTCGACCTGGTGGGCCGCTACACGGCGCACCACGGGCTGCACGCGCCCGCGATCGGTGCGGCCGCCGAGGCCTGCTACGAGGGGATCCTCGCGCTGCGGTCGATCGTCGAGCGGGCGGGCAGCGCCGTCGTCGCCGCGACCGACCGCTCCGTCGACGGGCTCACGTACGAGGGGCCGCGCGGCCTGGTCCGGTTCCGCGGCAACCACGCGGAGCAGAGGCTGTACCTCGCGCGTGCCGACGGGTTCGACTTCGACCCCCTCGCGGCGCTGTGACCTGGCCTGCTGTGGGGCACGTCACGGCCGCACCCGGAATCATGCGTCTGCATCGATCTGTTACGGCAACCATGACCGAGACCCTCACGCACCCGTCCACGTCTCTCGCCGTCGGCGACGAGGTGGCGGACCTCCTGTTCCGCTCCGCCCGCACCACCTCCCTGTGGACCGACGAGCCCGTCACCGACGAGCAGCTCACCTCCGCCTGGGACCTGGCGAAGTTCGGGCCCACCGCGATGAACACCCTCCCCCTGCGCGTGCTGGTGCTGCGCTCGGGCGACGCGCGCGAGCGCCTCGTGGCCCACATGGGCGACGGCAACAAGGACCGCGTCGCCGGCGCGCCGGTCTCCCTGGTGCTCGCCGCGGACCCGGCCTTCCACCAGCACCTCGACACCCTCTTCCCCGCCTACCCGGGCATGAAGGAGCAGCTGGAGCCCGCCGCGGAGGTCCGCGAGCAGATGGCCCGCAACAACGCCCTCATCCAGGCCGGGTACCTCATCGTGGGCCTGCGGGCCGCCGGCCTCGCCGCAGGCCCGATGAACGGCATGGACTTCGACGGCGTCGACGCCGAGTTCTTCGCCGAGTCCGGCTGGAAGTCGTTCCTCGTCGTCAACGTCGGCCACGCCGAGGGCGAGGGCTCGCCCTACCCGCGCGGCCCGCGCCTGTCCTTCGACGAGGTCGCGCAGGTCCTCTGACCCGCGCCTCCACGACGCAGTCACGGCCCGGTCCCCTTAGGGGGCCGGGCCGTCGTCGTCCCCGGCGTCGACGCCTGGGGCCGGTCGCCGCCTAGGGCCGCAGCACGAGCTTCCCGACGTGCGCCCGTCGGGCGAGCTCCTCCTGCGCCCGGGCCGCGTCCTCCAGCGAGAACGTCGCCGCGACCACGGGCTCGATCTCGCCGCGGCGGGCCAGGTCCATCAGCAGGCCGAAGTGCGCGCGCGTGTGCATCGACGAGCCGACGACCTGCGCGTTGTGGAGGTACAGGCGACGGACGTCGAAGGCCACCTCGTGCCCGCCGAGCGCCCCGGCGACGACCCACCTCCCGCCCTCGCACAGCAGCGGCAGCCCGTCGCCCAGCAGGTCGCCGGCGACCACGTCGAGCACGACGTCGACGCCGTCCGGGGCCGCGGACCGGACCTGTTCGACGACGTCGTGCGCCCGGTCCACGACGACGTCGGCGCCGGCGTCGCGCACGGCGGCGATCTTGTCGCCGCTGGAGATCGCCAGCACGCGCGCCCCGCGGGCGCGGGCGAGCTGGACGAGCGCCAGGCCGACCCCGCCCGACGCCCCCGAGACCAGGGCGGTCTCGCCCTCCCGCAGGCCGCCCCGCTCGATCATGCCGAGCGCGGTGCCGTAGGCGGTGGGCAGGGTCGCGAGCTGGTCGTCCGTGAGGGGCGACCCCGTCATGTCGTGCACCTGGTCGGCGGGCGCCGTCACGTACCCGGCGTACCCGCCGTCCCGCTCGCTGCCCATGAGGCCCACCGGGTGGGCGTCCGGACCGTCGCCGTCGTAGCTCGCCGGGTCGATCACGACCCGGAGCCCGACGAGGCCCGCGTCCGCGCCGGCACCGACGGCCACGACCTGCCCCGCGACGTCCGCGCCCTGGGTCCGTGGGAAGTCGACGGGGCCGCGCCAGCCGGACAGCGCCGCCGGGTCGCCCGGCCTGCCGTAGGCCCCCTCCCGGGTCCACAGGTCGGTGTTGTTCAGCGCCACCGCTGCCACGCGCACCAGCGCCTCCCCCGGCCCGGGCGCCGGGACGGCGACCTCCGCCACCTGGAGGACCTCCGGGCCCCCGTGCCGGTGCATCCGTACCGCGCGCATCGTCTCGGGCGTGCTCATCGATCGACCTCCCGTGTATACAGATCGGTATACACGCGACGCTAGCACGACTCCCGGGGACCACCAGGGGAACGAGGCGCGCTAGGGCCGGTCGCCCGTGTCCGCCGGTCGCGACGGGTCGTTCGACCACTGCGACCATGACCCCGGGTACAGGGCGGCGGGGATGCCCGCGCACGCCAGCGCGGCGATCTCGTGCGACGCCGTGACACCCGACCCGCAGTAGACACCGACGGCGAGCACCTCGTCGTCGTCCGATTCCTCCGGCGCGTCGGCGGGCGCGCTCAGGCCCAGGTCGGCGAACCGGCCCTGGAGCGACTCCTCGTCGAGGAACGTGCCGTCCTCGCGCAGGTTCTCCGTGGTCGGGGCGCTCACGGCACCGGGCACGTGGCCCGCGCGCGGGTCCACGGGCTCGCTCTCGCCCCGGTACCGCTCGGCGGCCCGCGCGTCGAGCAGGGTGCCGGTCTCGGCCAGGTCCGCCGCGTCGTCGGCGTCCAGCACGGGCAGGTGTCCCGGACGGGCCACCAGGTCGCCCGGCGCGTGGACGACCTCACCGCTCTCCAGCGCGTAGCCCGCTCGGACCCAGGCGGGCAGGCCGCCGTCGAGGATGCGCACGTCGTCGACGCCGAAGTAGCGCAGCAGCCACCAGGCCCGCGCCGCGGACGTGCCGCCCACCGTGTCGTACACGACGACACGTGAGGAGCTCCGCAGCCCCCAGGCCCGCGCGCTGCGCTGGAACGAGGACGCCGAGGGCAGCGGGTGGCGGCCCTCCTCCGCCGACGGCTCCGCGGCCAGCTCGGACTCCAGGTCCACGTACACGGCGTCGGGCAGGTGCCCCCCGAGGTAGCGCTCCCGGCCGTCGGTCATGCCGAGCGCCCAGCGGACGTCGAGCAGCACGGGCGCGCCGTCGGCCGGGTCCGGCCCGGCACTCAGCCGCAGGTCCGCCGCGAGCTCAGCGACCGTCACCAGCACCCGCGAGCGCGGCGAGTCCTCGCGGGTCACGACGTCGTCCCTGGTCGCGCGTGAGCGTCGCGCAGGTCGAGCCGCATCGTGAAGGCGTCCTTGTCCTCGGGCTGGTAGTACCGCTTGCGCAGCCCGATCCGCTCGAAGCCGTGCCGTTCGTACAGCGCGAGGGCGGGCTCGTTGTCGACCCGCACCTCGAGCAGGACCGCGTCCGCCTTGAGCTTGCGCGCCCGCCCGACGAGCGCCTCCAGCAGGGCGCGCCCCACGCCGTGCCGCTGGTACTGGGGGTCCACGCCGATCGTCATGACCTGCGCGACGTCGCCGTCGAACCAGAGACCGGCGTACCCGACGACGGGCTTCGGGCCGATCCCGTACACCGCGACGGCGTCCTGGCCGGCGGGCTCGGCCACGACGTACCAGCGCCCGAGCGCGGCCAGCTCGTCGGCGAGCATCCCGTAGGTCCACGCCCCGGCGCCGAACAGCACCCGCTCGAGCTGGAGCACCCGGTCGAAGTCCGTGCTGGCCAGCGGGCGCAGCCGGCACGACGGCTCGTACACGTGCTGCACCGTGCGCGGCAGGTCCGGGGCGGGGCGCTCGGGCTCGTCGGCGACCGGCCCTGAGGTCGGCTGCTCGGAGGTCGGCTGCTCGGAGGTCGGCTGCCCGATGGTCATGCCGGGCTCCCGGTAGCGGGGACGAGGCGCGCCGGCGCCGGCTCCTGCACGTCGGGCCGGCGCAGGTACAGCGGCTCCGTGGGCAGCTCCTCGCCGGCGGCGCGGCGGGCGAGCGCGAGGCGCGCCAGGACCGCGGCGTCCGGGACGAGCGGGGCGTCCTCGTCGGCGGGCAGGTGCTCCGGGTACAGGGTGGCGCCCTCCCCCACGACGACCAGGCGCCCGCCGTCGGCGGGCGCGTCCGCGAGCCGCGCGGCGACGTCGGCGGCCTTGTCC
This sequence comes from Isoptericola sp. QY 916, assembly GCA_026934365.1. Lineage (GTDB taxonomy): Bacteria > Actinomycetota > Actinomycetes > Actinomycetales > Cellulomonadaceae > Isoptericola > Isoptericola nanjingensis. Next base: position 8,087 of record JADHZE010000159.1, read on the forward strand.
ACTCCCGGACCGGCCAGGGTCTCGACGACGGGGACCCCGTGCGGGCCCTCGTGCGCGACGACGCGGTAGTGGGCCCAGTAGACCTCCTTGCGGCGGGCGTCGGTCGCGACGAGCACCTCGTCGCCCGGCGTCAGCCCGAGGTCGGCGACCGCCTGCACCGCGACCGCGTCCACGCTCGGCACGCCGAGCACGTCGATCCCGAGCGCGAGCGCCAGGGTGCGCGCGGTCACGAGCCCCACGCGCAGGCCGGTGAACGGTGCGGGCCCGGTGCCCACCGCGACGGCCGTGAGGTCCGTGCGGTCCAGCCCGGCGTCGGCGAGCACCGCGTCGACGAGCGGGGCCAGCGACTCGGCGTGCCGGCGTCGCTCGTCGGCCGAGCGCGCGGCGAGCCGGGCGCCGCCGGGGTCGACGAGCGCGACGGCGACGGCTGCGGAGGTATCCAGTGCGAGAACGGCCACGGCCTCAGCCTACGTTTCCCGCGGCCCGGCCGGGGGACGCATCGTCCGTGCTGAGTCGATCCTCGAGACCGAGGTCTGAGGATCGGTTCAGCATGCTCGATTCTTCCGGGTCAGCGCGCGGTGAGGGCGGCCAGGTCGACGCCGGCCCAGCGGGGGCCGACGCCGCGCAGCGTCGCGTGGCGGGTCCCGGCGCCGGGGTCGGCCTCGTCGTCGTCGGGCGCGCCGGCGGCCGTGCCGCGGGGGCGCTCCAGGTCGATCTCCAGGCGGTCGTCGGTGAGCGCCTCGGCCAGCCCGCGGCCCCACTCGACGACGGTGACCGACTCCTCGAGGGACGAGTCCAGGTCCAGCGCGTCCAGCTCCCCCAGGCCTCCGAGCCGGTAGGCGTCCACGTGCACGAGGGCGGGACCGCGCGTGCCGTCCTCGCGGGGCAGCGGCGGGTGCTCGCGCGCCACGATGAACGTGGGCGACGCCACCTGGCCCCGGATGCCCAGCGCGGCTCCCAGGCCCTGGGTGAGCGTCGTCTTGCCCGCCCCCAGGTCCCCCGTGAGGATCACCAGGTCGCCCGCCCGGAGCACGCCGGCCAGGGCCGCCCCCAGCGCCCGCGTGGACTCCGCGTCCGGCAGGTCCGTCTCCGTCCGCACGACGACGTCGCTCACCGCTGCACTTCCTTCCAGGTCTCCGTGTCGGCCTTCGTGGCGAGGCGCGTGTACACGCGCACCGCGCGCGCCCCGATGCCCGTGACGATCTCGTAGCTGATGGTGCCCGCGGCGCGGGCCCAGTCCTCGGCGTTCGGCAGCGTGGCGCCGCGTTCGACGCCGTCCGACGCCCCGAAGAGGGTGACGACGTCGCCCTCGCGCTCCGTGGCGTCCGGCCCGAGGTCGAGCACGAACTGGTCCATGCACACCCGCCCCGCCACGCGCAGCACCCGGGCGGACGCGCCGCTCCCGACGCCGACCGGGCCGCCGACGCCGAGGCTGCCGCCCGACGCGTGCCGCTGGATGCCGTCCGCGTAGCCCAGCGGCACCACGCCCAGGCGGGTGTCGCGCGGCGTCGTGTAGTGGTGCCCGTAGGACACGCCGTGGCCGGCCGGCACGTCCTTGACGGTGGCGAGCCGCGCCTGCAGCGTCATCGCGCCGCGCAGCCCGTAGTCGCCGGGCGCGCCGAGCTGCGGCACCGGCGAGTGCCCGTAGACGGCGATGCCGGGCCGGACGAGGTCGTGGTGCAGCCGGGGGTCGGTGAGCACGGCGGCCGAGTTCGCGAGGTGCCGCACCTCGAGCGACGCGCCGGAGGCCTCGACGACGGCCACCGCGGCGTCGAACGCCGCCGCCTGGAGGGCGATCGACGGGTGCCCGGGCTCGTCGGCGCACGCCAGGTGCGACATCACGCCCACCACCCGCAGCACGCCCTCGGCCTCGAGCGCAGCCGCCCGGCGCACGACGTCCGGCAGGTCGGCGGGCACGATCCCGCTGCGACCGAGGCCGGTGTCGACCTTGAGGTGCACACGGGCGGGCTCGCCGGCGGC
>JADHZE010000016.1 GCA_026934365.1 Isoptericola sp. QY 916
GGCCGAGCCCACGGACTGGAAGGCCAAGTTCGACGCGCAGCGGGAGATCAACCGCAAGCTCGAGGAGCGCGTGAAGGGCGAGGCCGGCCCGCTCAAGAAGCAGGTCGAGGACCTGACGACCGAGCTCGCGAAGGCTCAGGGCCGCGAGGCCGAGCACGCCGAGCTGCAGAAGCAGCGCGAGACGGAGACCAAGGCGCTCGCGAAGGCCAATGACCGGATCCGCAAGGCCGAGATCCGCGCCGCTGCCGCGGGCGTGCTCCGCGACCCCGCCGACGCGCTGCTGTACCTCAACCTCAACGACATCGAGGTGAGCGACGACGGCGAGATCGACACCGCCACCGTCAAGGAGGCCATCGAGGGCCTCGTGAAGTCCAAGCCGTACCTCGCCGCGGAAGGCGGCGCCGGCCCGACCATCCACTCCCCGACGGCCAACCGTGAGGGTCCCGCGGGGAAGAAGCAGTGGACGCAGGCCGACATCGACCGGGCGACCCCGGAACAGATCACCGCCGCCAAGCGCGAGGGGCTCCTGAACGAGCTCCTCGGCATCAAGCCGTAGCGAAGGAGGGCCACCATGGCCATCACCAAGTTCATCCCCAAGATCTGGAACGCCAGCATGCTCACGGAGTTCCGCGAGCAGGCGATCGCCGCGAACCTCGTCAACCGCGAGTACGAGGGCGACGCCACCAAGGGCAACACCGTCCAGATCACCACCGCGATCAGCGTCGCGGTGAAGGACTACAAGGCCGCCGGCCGAACCACCACGGCCGACGACGTCGACGACGCGTCGCAGGACCTCCTGATCGACCAGGAGAAGAACTTCGACTTCTACGTCGACGACATCGACCGTGCCCAGGCGGCCGGTTCGATGGACGCCTACACGCGGTCCGCCGCCGAGGGCCTCGTCGAGGACGCCGACAAGTTCATCCTCAAGACCGCTGCCGACGGCGCCGGCATCGGCCTCACCGGGGCCGCGCCGACGACCGGCGACGAGGCGTTCAACATCGTCCGCGACCTGCGCAAGTCGTTCAACCAGGCCCACGTGCCGGTCGGACAGCGCGTGCTCGTCGCGAACGCCGAGTTCGACGCGCTGCTCGTGGACGCGAGCTCGAAGATCACCAGCGTCGACACGTCCGGATCGCCGGCCGGTCTCCGCGAGGCGTCCGTCGGTCGGATCCTCGGGTTCGACACCTACACCTCGGAGAACCTGCCCGTCGTCGACGCCCCGATGGTGGTCGCGTTCTACCGCCCGGCGATCGCCTACGTCTCCCAGATCGAGAAGACGGAGGGCATGCGGGCGCAGAACAAGTTCGCCGACCGCCTGCGCGGCCTGCACGTCTACGGCGGCAAGGTGATCCGTCCCCTCGCCGTCGCGACCTGGTCGGTGACCCCGTGACCCGGATCAAGGGGCCCGACGGCATCGTGACCGACGTCGCGCGCAGCCTCGCCGAGATCGTCGTCGGCGACGGGAACCGCGGCTTCGAGTACGTCGACGGGCCGCCGGCCCCGCCGAAGCCTGACGTGCCGCTCGAGCCGAAGAGCAACAGCCCCAAGGCCGACTGGCTCGCGTGGGCCGAGCACCTCGGCATCGACGTGCCCGACGGCACGAAGCTGCCCGAGCTCAAGGAGCTCGTCGCCGCCCACCAGGAGCCCGAGGACAAGGGCGGCGGCGACCCCGACGGCAACGAGGGCGACGGCGACGACGGCGGGGGCGACCCCGACGGCGACGACCCGGACGCCTGATCGAGGGAGGTCGCCGTGGCACTGCCCCCGCTCGCCTCGACGGACGACCTCGAGGCCCGGGGGATCGACACCACGCCGGAGTCCCGGGTCGCGGCGCTGCTCGACGCAGCGTCCGCCGCGATCCGGCACGCCGCGGGGTGTGCGGTCACCCGCCAGACATCGACCGTCACGCTCTGGACCGAGCCGTCCCGCCGCATCGAGCTCCCGGCCAAGCCGGTGCACTCGGTGTCCTCCGTGGTCCTCGACGGCGAGCCCGTCACGGACTACAAGCTGCGCGGCTCGGGCCTGTGGCTCGACGGCTACTGGCAGATGCCCGGCGACATCCCGGGCGAGCTCGAGGTCACGTTCGACTCCGGGTACGACGAGGTGCCGGCCGACGTCGTCGACCTGTGCTGCTCCCTTGTCGCCGGCGGCCTCGCGTCCGCCGAGGACGGCTACGACCCCAAGCGCGGAATGGGGTACGAGCGGATCGACGACTACCAGTACGGCATGGCCACCGGGGACGACGAGGTCGTCTCCGTGATGGAGCTGCCCGCCTCGACGCGCGACTGGTTGCGAGGCCGGTTCGCAGGCGGGGCGGCCGTCGTCGGGACCGTCCGGTGACCGCGGCCGGCGCGCTGCGCCGCGGCCGCCGGATGGCCGAGAAGCTCATGGTCGAGGCCGTCCGCGTGGTGCGCCTCGGTGCGCAGGTGGTCGACCCGGTGACGGGCGACCTCGTGCAGCCCGAGACCGAGGTCTACGCCGGCAAGGCGAAGGTGCAGACCTACGAGGCGCAGGAGTCCAACCCGGACGCCGGTGGCCACACGTACACCGTGCAGCGGTACGCCGTGCACCTGCCGGTCGGCGGGTACGCGCCGGTGGTGGGCCACGTCATCACGGTCACGACGGCAGTGATGGATCCGAACCTGACCGGCCGGAAGTTCCGGGTCGTCGCGCTGCTCCACAAGAGCATGGCGACTGCCTATCGGCTCGGAGTCGAGGAGGTGCCGGCGTGACGTCTATCCAGTTCGACGACTCGGAGATCCGGGCGATCGGCGCGGACCTGCGCAAGGCGGGGGAGCGGCTGTCTCAGGACGTGCGGCCGGTGATGCACCGCTGCGCGAGCAACATCAAGCGCCAGTTGCGCGCTGAGATGGGGGCCTCGCGGCACTTCCGTGGCGCGGCTCGTTCGATCGACTACTCGATGAGGTCGGGCATGGGCCCTGGGGGCGGCCAGATAGAGGCCGAGATCGGACCTCGCAAGGGGGCGCCCGGCTCGCTCGCGAACATCGCCTACTTCGGCACGTCGCGCGGTGGTGGCACCGTCCCCGACCCCGACGGCGCGCTGCAGGCCGAGGTGCCCGGCTTCCTCAAGGCGCTCGGCGACATCGCCGAGGGCACGCTCTGATGCTCGCGCATCTGCAGGCCGTGAAGGTGGTCCTGGAGTCGCTAGGGCGCGACGTCTACCTCGTCGACGCCGTTCGGTACGTCAACGGCGCGGAGGCTCCGCTCGTCTACCCCTACTACCTCGTGTGGCCGTCGCTCGGCGCGCCCGGCCCCGACGTTGCGCTGTGCGAGACGAACGAGCACACGACGTTCCTCGTCGGCGTCACGTCCGTCGGCGTGAACCCCGACCAGGCGGGCGTGCTCGCCCGGAACGCAATGCGCACCCTCGGGCCGCGCGGCCCGGTCCCGCTCGCCGTGCCCGACCGTGCGGCGTCGATCCGCTGGGAGCGGTTCGCCTCCGCCGACGTCGACCGCGACGTCACCCTGCCGGCCTCGAGCCGGCACCCGGCGTTCCAGGCCGACCAGTTCCGCATCGAGTCCACCCCGATCTGAGGAGGTGCGCCATGGGCTTCGTCCCGGCGTATGACACCCGCACCGGCAAGAAGCTGCCCCACTTCGTCCCCGAGCACCACATCGACCACCCGGTGATCGGCCGCTTCCTGTCCCGCACTCCCCGCGCGAAGGCGTCGGGGCGCAAGGCCGCCGAGGCGGCAACCAACGAGGCCCCGGCCACCGGGGACGACAAGAAGGAGTGATCCCCAGTGCCGAAGACCCTCGCTGACGCGAAGAAGAAGGTCACGTCGCTGACCAGCCTGCCGGAGAACCCGGAGGCCGTCCCGGTCGCCGAGCTGACCGCCGGCAAGGACATCCAGTGCAACGTCCTCAAGTCCGACTTCCGGCTCTCCGCCGTCGCGTCGGACACCGTGCCGGACACCGAGCTCTGCTCGGACTCCAACGCGACCGCGTTCGGCGCCTCGAACTTCGAGGGCAACATGACGCCGTTCCGGTACTACGACGAGACCGGCGTGCCCGACCCGACCGAGGACTTCGTCTGGGACCTCGCGAAGGAGAAGGGCACCCACCTCTACCTCGCGATCCGTGAGGGCAAGCCCCACGACGACCCCTGGGTCGCGACGGACGAGTACACGCTGTGGCACGTCATCACCGACGAGCCCCAGGACCCGACCGACACCGGCGGGTTCATCAAGAAGGTCATCCCCCTCGGGGTGCAGCGCCGCTACAAGGGCGCCGTGGCCGCCGCCGGCTGACCTGCGCACGCATGACGACCTGCCGGGCCCCGTTCACGGGTCGGGGCCCGGCAGGTACCACCCGTGACCCGTGAGCACCCGTGGAGGTACCCGTGAGCATGGACACCACCGAGTGCGTGGACGTCGCCGTCGAGGACTGGATCGACGGCGTCTCCTACGTGCAGACGAAGGTCACGATCTACCGCGACCCGGCGATGTACGCCGAGTACGAGCCCCTGCTCGAGAAGATCGACGAGGCGGACGCGCTCGTCGCCGAGCTCGAGGCCGAGCACGCCCCCGAGAAGTCGGACGACTCCGCGCTCGGTGAGGACGGCGCGGCGTCCACCTTCGGCGCCGAGTCCTCGCTCGGCGAGACGGAGCAGGTGCCGAAGGCGCTCGCGGACGCCCGCGCCCGCCGCGACGAGTTGATCGCCGAGGCCGAGGCGCTGTACGCCCGGTACGAGGCGAACCGCGAGGTGTGGCACATCCGCGCGCTCGACCAGGACGAGATCCGCGAGCTCGCCGACGACGTCGGGATCCCCGAGACGCCCGACCCGCTCCGCTCGGGAGCCACCGCCGCCCAGCAGAAGGCGTACACGCGGCGCGTCGAGAAGCACATCGAGGACCTCAGGAAGGCCAAGGAGGAGGTCGATCTCCGGGGCCTCGCGCGGGCCGTGCAGAGCGTGGAGGTCGCGGGGGAGACCAAGGCCGCGCCGTCGCTCGATGGCCTCCGCCGCGTGAAGTCCCGTCCGGGCGGTCGCCGGCACATCCGGGACCTCACGAGCGCCCTCGAGCGGATCACCCTGCAGGAGGTCCAGATCGCCGCCCCTCATCGCGCAGGGGCTTGAGCGGAGCCCTGGACTCGTCCTTGCGTTGAAGGCGGCGCGCTCGTGGAGCGCGCCGCCTCTCGTGTACCTGGGCCGCTCGCAGCCGGGTGCACCGTGGACGCGCAAGGACCGGCTCCTCGCTGAGGGGCTCACCTTCTACGAGGACTCCCTGAACCGTCACGGCATCCCGTGGCGCGTCGCCACTGACCCCGACATGGACGGCTGGTTCGAGGTCGACGACTCCCTCGTCGACCACACCGAAGCCGCGCTCGAGCGGTGGCAGAAGGACGCGAAGACGCCGGCACCGGGAACGGTGCCACGCATCGTGGACACCCGTGAGACGAACTAGCCGCGCCGCACGGCACTGCTGCTCATCGGTCTGACGAGCCCTGCTCTCTGATCGCCCTCAGCGTCTCCTGGTGCCGCCGCTCCTGCTCCGCGCGCGACCGTCGCGCCGACCTCACGATCAGCGCGATCACGGTCACCACCACGGCGATGACCAGCAGGAGCAGGACTACGACGAGGGCGATGTGCGCCGGGCTGATTCCCATGCCGCGCATCCTTCCAGACCGCTCGAGAACCTGGAGGTGATTCCGTGGCCGACCGCAGCATCATCGTCCGGCTCCGTGCCGACGTCGCGGACTTCAAGCGGAAGATGGACGAGGCCGCCAAGTCGACGGGCGAGATCTCCGACAAGGCGCGTCTCTCGGAGCTGGAGGACCAGCTCAAGGCCGCGGAACAGGGTGCCGAGCACCTGCGCAACACCATGGGCCTCATGGGCGCCGGGCTCACCGCCGTCGCCGGCCTCGCCGTGAAGTCGTTCATGGACTTCGACCAGGCGATGTCGAACGTCGCCGCGACCGGCGAGGACGCCCGCAACTCGATCGATGGTCTGCGCGAGGCCGCGATTGTCGCCGGCGCCGAGACGGCGTTCTCCGCCACCGAGGCCGCGAACGCCATCGAGGAGCTCGCGAAGGCCGGCCTCTCGACGTCCGACATCCTGGGCGGCGCGCTCGACGGCACCCTCGCCCTCGCCGCGTCCGACAACCTCGAGCTCGCCGACGCCGCGTCCTACGCGGCCACGGCCATGCAGCAGTTCAACCTCGCTGGCTCCGACGCGTCCCACGTCGCCGACCTCCTCGCCGCCGGCGCAGGCAAGGCCATGGGCGGCGTGGCGGACATGGGCGCCGCGCTCAACCAGGGCGGCCTCATCGCCTCGCAGATGGGCCTGTCCATCGAGGAGACCACCGGGGCGCTCGCGGCGATGGCGCAGCAGGGCCTCCTCGGATCCGACGCGGGCACGTCCCTCAAGACGGCCCTGATCGCTCTGTCGAACCCGTCCACGCAGGCCGCCAACGCCATGGAGCAGTTCGGCATCGCGGCCTACGACGCGAACGGCGAGTTCGTCGGCATGACGTCCCTGGCCGGCCAGCTGGAGACGGCGTTCAAGGGGCAGACGGACGCAACCCGCAACGCCGCCCTCGCAACGATCTTCGGCACGGACGCCCTGCGTACTGCGAACGTCCTCTACTCCGAGGGCGCCGCCGGCATCGCGGACTGGATCTCCCAGGTCGACGACCAGGGGTACGCGGCCGAGACCGCGGCCACCAAGATGGACAACCTCCGCGGTGACATCGAGGAGTTCACGGGCGCGCTCGAGACGGCCATGATCGGCGCCGGGTCCGGCGCCGACGGCCCGCTGCGCCTGCTCACCCAGCAGGCGACCGACCTCGTGTCCGCATTCACCCGCCTGCCCGACCCGGTGCAGCAAGGCATCCTGCTCATCGCCGGCGGGGCCGGCCTCGGCCTGCTCGGCGTCGCCGCCATGGGCAAGCTCCGCGGCGCCGTCGGCGACGCCGTGAAGGCCGTCGTCGACCTCGGCATCATGTCGGACGAGACCGCGAAGAAGACGGTCGGCATCGGCAAGAACGTGGGCAAGTGGGCGGTCGGGATCACGGCCGCCGTGTCCGCGCTCGAGGCGCTGAACAGCGTCACCGACCGGGCCGCCCTCGGCACGAACGAGGTCGACTCGAAGATCAAGGGCCTCGCGTCGTCTGGCGACGTCGTGAAGGACCTGTTCGGCGACATGCTCCCGAAGGACTCCGACCTCACGCGCGGTCGCGACTTCGCGAGCTTCCTCGACACGATGGCGAACCCGTCCGCTTGGGACACCATCGGTGGGCACGCGTCCGACCTCGGCGTCTCGATCACCCGCGTCTTCGGCGACGCGTCGGTCAAGTCCTCCGAGCTGCGGGACCGCATGCTCCAGTACGGCGACAGCCTCGGCCAGCTCGCGCAGACCGACATGCCGGCCGCCGTCGAAGCGTTCCAGGCGATCGGCGACGCAGCCGGCAACTACCGCGGCGTGAACGAGGACCTGCTCTCCGTCATGCCAGGGTTCCGCGACGCGCTCATCGGCGTCGCGGACGCCGCCGGCCTGGCGACCGACGACGCGACCCTCCTGCAGATCGCCACGGGCCAGATCAAGCCCGTGATGGACGACGCCGCCGACGGCGCCCAGAACGCGGCAGACGCCTATCTCGCCGCGGCGCAGGCAGCCGAGGAGCAGTACGACGCGCAGCAGAAGCTGTACCAGGGCACCCTGTCCGCACGCGAGGCGCAGCGGTCCTACAAAGACGCGGTCGACGCCGCGAACGAGTCCCTGCAGAAGAACGGGAAGACGCTCAACCTCAACACCGAGGAGGGGCGCGCCAACCAGGACGCCCTGGACAACATCGCGTCGTCCGGGCTGGACCTTGTCGACTCGCTGCGGGAGACCGGTGCGTCCACCGAAACCCTGCAGAACAAGATGCAGGGCGCGCGCGATTCCTTCGTGCGCACGGCCGAGTCCATGGGCATGCCCACGAAGAAGGCGGAGGCGCTCGCCGACGAGCTCGGGCTCATCCCGGGCACGTACACGGCGAAGGTCGACGTCAACACCGGGAACGCGTCTGCCGAGATCGATGCCGTCCGCCGACAGATCATCAACCTGCCGAACTCCAAGACGATCACGATCAAGACCAACACCCAGGTCGTGCAGAATGCCGGGCCGGGCAACCGCACGGGCGGGCAGACGTTCGACTCGGGCGGGTTCACCGGCCCCGGTGGGAAGTACGAGCCCGCCGGCATCGTCCACAGGGGCGAGTGGGTCATCAACCAGGACTCGTCTCGCTCGATCGAGCGCGCGGCGCCCGGACTCCTCGGTGCCCTGAACGCCCAGGGTGCCGGCGCGCTCGGCCTGGGTGGGTACGCCGGCGGTGGCGCGGTCGGCTCGGCTCAGCGATCGCTGGCGTCAGCGGAGCGCACCGCGGCGGCGATGGCACGGCGGGTGCGGAACCAGCGCGCCTCCGTCAAGGCCGCGGAGAAGGCGGACCGGAAGGCCGACACCGCCGCCTCCGCGAAGCGGGTGCGGGAGGCGGAGAAGAAGCTCGACCGCCTTGAGAAGGAGCTCGACAAGCGTCGCGACAGGGTCGAGGCACAGCGTGATCGCCTGTCGCGACTGCGGGACGAGAAGCGCGAGACCTCGACAGACCTGTCCCGCGGCAACATCCGCGAGCAGCTCACGGGCGGGATGGACTCCGCGTACTCGGTCGTCGACCAGATGAAGGACCTGGCCGGCTCGGGCGACCTGACCAGCAGCCAGTCACGGAGGCTGCGCAACGCGGCGACGTCCGGCGCCGCGAACCTGCAGGGCCTGTACAGGGACGCGGCCAAGGTCGCTAAGGAGCTCGAGAAGGCCAAGGCGAAGGCCGAGCAGCTGTCGCAGATCAAGGCACAGGTCGGGTCGGTTCTCGCGGGCGGGTTCTCCCTCGCCGATGCCGCGCAGGCGATGCAGAAGCAGCACACGAACGCTGCCGGCGAGGTCTGGTACACGCAGCAGAAGCCCACCGGGAAGTCGATGCTCGCGGCAGCCCGGGCCTACGCGGACAGGGTGCGCACCCTCGCGAAGAAGCTCAAGGAGCTCGAGAAGAAGGGGTTCGCAGGCACGGTCCTGCAGGAAGTCGCGTCCATGGGCGTCGACGGCGGCATCCCGGCCGCGGACGCACTGCTGCAGCTGTCCAAGGCCGACGTCAAGGACATGAACCAGCAGTACTCGCGGATCCAGGGCTGGTCGAACCGGGCCGGGCAGACCGTGACGGAGGGGTTCTACGAGGGCGGCGCCCAGGCGGCGGCCGGCCTCGTGCAGGGGCTTCGCGACAACCAGGACGACATCGAGGCCGAGATCACGAAGGTCGCGAAGGGCATGGAGACCGCCCTCAAGAAGGCGCTCGGCATCAAGTCCCCGTCCCGGGTGTTCCGCGGCCTCATGTCCTACGTCGGGCAGGGCGCCGTCCTCGGCCTCCAGGACGTCGAGCCCGACGTCTCGCGCGCGGCATCCAACCTGCTCGACATCCCGTCCCAGCTCCCGGCCGCGTCCTACCAGGTCCCAGCCGGGAACGTGAACCCGACGGCGCTCGCGGCAACGACGCAGGTGCAGGTGACGCCGATGTCCCCGCAGGACATCCAGGCGCTGGGCGACTACATCATCCGAGCCTCGCAGAACACGGCGGCCCGGGTGGTCGCGTCAACGGGCGCCGCGCAGGACGCGACCGCCCGCTACCAGCGATGAACAGGAGGGCCTGACGTGGCGACTCTGACGGCGACGTGGGACCCAGAGCGCTGCCTGGTGGTCCTCGTGGTGGACGGTTCGAGCTGGCCCGAAGAGGCCAGCCGCGTCCGGATCACCCGCCAGGCCGGCGCAGCACTCGCAGTCCCGGTTCGAGGTCTGGATGACGTCACGGCACCGGGCGGCACGGTCATCTGGTCGGACAACGAGGCTCCCACCGAGGTGCTGGTCACGTACACCGCGGTCGCGCTGAACGCCGCTGGCGACCCCATCGCGACGTCCACTGCGACCGTCCAGACGGACCTGCCGGAGCGTCTGTGGGGCGCGTGGTTGAAGATCCCTGGCCGGCCGGAGATGACGGTGCGCGCGAAGGTGCGGTCGGTCGGAGACATGGCGCGCGAGACGTTGGGTGGGTCGTGGGACATCCCGGGCGGCCCGACGATCGCGCAGTCGGGCGCGGGCGCGCTGGCGCAGTCGGCGGGCATGGGCGCGCTAACTACCTCGCTCGAGCTCTCGACCTACAGCCCGGGGGAGCTTGCGGCGCTGCAGCGCACGATCCGGCAGACCCCGGGGCAGGTGGTCCTGATCCAGACGGGTCAGCCGGAGGAGCTGCCGTCCGGGTACTACCAGGTGCAGTCGATGTCGACGTCGAACCCGACAGGGAAGCGGTCGGACCTACAGCCGTTGCGGGTGACCACCCTGACCCTCAAGGAAGCGACGGTGCCAGCAGGCCCGGCGTCGGGCTGGACCGGCACGACCCTCGCCGACGTGCGCGACGCGTTCCCGACGTTGCAGGACTTCGTCGACGCGGACCTGACCTTCCTGGACCTGGCGACGGGAGCGTGGTCGTAGATGTGGCCGGTTCCTGACGGGTACGGCGAGGTTGTCACCGGCTCGAACGGCCTGTCGGTGGTCGTGGACGTGTGGAAGGCAGGCCGGCGCCTGTACTCGAACCTGCCGGTCGCGCCGGGGTCCACGATCACGGTGGACGCGAACTCGACCACCCGCCGGTCCTGCAACCTGACGATCCCGCCGTTCCTGCCCACGGGCCTGTACTCGGAGGTCCCCGCCCTGCCGGACCCCCTGGTGCAGGACCCCGTGCTCGCCACCCGTGGGCACGAGCTGCGGGTCAAGCACTCGCTGATCGCGTCGGACGGCCGCCCGCTAGCGGTCCCCGTGGGCCGGTTCCGGGTGGACAACCTCGACGGGTCGGACCTCGGCCGCTCGGAGGTCTCCCTCGTGGGGGCAGGCCGAGAGGCATACGTCGCTGACGACACGTTCGCGTCGCCGCGCAACGTCACGGGCCCCTCGGCGGCCGCACTGATCGGTGTGCTGATTCGCGAGAGCCTGCCGCAGGCCGTGGTCATGACGACGGTCACGCAGGACGCACCGGTGCAGGCCGTGACGGAGGACTCTGACCGGTGGGGCCTGATCCTCACCCTCGCCCGATCGATCGGCGCGCAGGTGTACGCGGACCCGATGGGCCAGTTCGTCATCACGGACGCGCCGACGACGTCGTCGCCGGCGGTGTGGACGTTCGCACCGGGGGAGGGCCGCACGCTGCTGGACTCACGCAGGTCCGAGACACGCGCGGGCGTCGTCAACCAGGTCGTCGTCCAGGGCAGCACGCCGGAGGGAGCCACGGACCCGATCACGGGCATCTGGCGTGATGAGGACCCCACCAGCCCCACCCGGTGGGGCGACCCCGACGCCGGCGCGTGGGGCAAGGCGACGGACATCCTGTCGCAGCCCTCGCTGACCACGCTCTCGCAGTGCCGGGCAGTGGCCGCCGCCGAGGGCGCGAAGCGCGCGGGCGCGCAGGCGGGCCTGAACCTGTCAGCAGTCCCGCACGCCGGCCTCGAAGCGTGGGACGTCGTCGACGTCGTCGTGCCGACGAGCGTGTCTGGCCGCACGAAGACGGTGCGCCGCCACGTCATCGACTCTTTCACCCTTCCCCTGACCCCAGGAGGCGACTTCCCCGTGAGCACCCGTGACCTGCGGGCGGTGGTCTCGTGACGTCCCCCGCCGCGGTGCTGGACCTGATCCGCCGCGAGCTGCCCGCGCAGGCCCGCTACGCCATCGTGACCGCGGTCACCTCGAGCCCGGTCACCGTCACGGTGCGGTTCGTGGAGGGCGGGAACACGTTCCAGCCCGATGTCCTCAACCTGACGACCCTGCCCACGGTCGGCGCCCGGGCACTCATCCTGCCGGTGTCCGGCCGGTGGGTGTTCGCCGGGGTGCCCGCCTCCCCGACCGCGGTCGTGCAGTACCACACGCTGGTCCGGCGCCCGGTGCACAACTGGTTCAAGTCTCACCGCCTGTCGGACGGCGGCTGGTACCAGATGGACCAGATCGGCCACGAGTACCCGAACCTGCGCACGAATGTCACGCAGGGTCTGTGGCCGCCGCAGGCTGGCGGTCTCGGGAACGTGGAACCGGTGAACCCGCCGCTCACGGAGTGGATGAGCGTGCTCGACCACAACGCCCGGCCCGGGCTCGACGCAATCGCCGCGGCGTCGGGCACGGTGCAGATGGTCGAGCTTGTGCTGACCCGGACCCTGTACGCCGGCGGGGACTACGTCTCGCCGGTCATCTGGGGCCACCTGTACGACGGCGCGAACCCGCCACCGGCGGGCGGTCCGCCCGCCTGGGTGCCGGGGTACGGGCCGGTCCGGCTTGCACCGTTCGCGGCCGGGCAGACCGCCCGATGGGTTCTGCCGGTTTCTTGGCTGACCGGACTCGCCACGGGCGCGATCAAGGGCATCGGGTTCCGTGACTCCACGACCACGGGCCAGTTCGACTCCGCCACACCAGACGGTGAAAACGCGCAGCTGGTCATCACGTACACCGCACCCACGGAGGTGATTCTGTGACCGCCGACGACGTCGCGGAGCTCGTGCCCGACGAGAGCGAGGAGCCGCTTCCGCCGGATCCGGTGACCGTGGACCGCAACGACCCGCCCAACATCATGGCCGGCCTCGGGTTCTCCCCGGACGACGTACAGGCCGTGGTCATCACCCGCGCAGGTCTGCTCGGCATCGCCGTCCAGTACCCGCCGACGGAGCACGACCCCGGCCCCGCCCCGGAGCCGGCGCCGGAGCCCGCACCCGAGACCCCGGAGGACGTCTGACATGCTCACCGACCAGTGGCAGGGGTTCGGCGGCCTGCCGGACTACACCGACCCGTCGAACATCCCGACCTTCCTGAAGGACCTGTTCGACTTCCTCGGCGCCCGCGCGGTCCCGCGCTATGCCTCCATCGCCGAGCGGGACGCCGAGCTCTCCTCGCCCGTCAACGGGCAGCTGTGCTGGGTGACCGCCGACAACGCCGTCTACGTCCGCTCGGGCGGCGAGTGGCGCGTGCTGTGGCGCGCGTCCCTGCAGCTGACCACGGCCCCGCTCGGCGGCGTTTCGGGCTCCCTGACGTCGATCTCCGCGGACATCGAGCGCGTCTACGGGACCGTCTCGTTCTACGTGTCGCTACAGCCCGGGTCCGTGGCGTCGGGCGCGACGATCGGGACGATCCCGGATGGGTTCAAGCCGCGCTCCCGCCGTGCGATCCCGCTCGTGACGGGCTCGTCGTCCACCTACAACGCGTTCCTCCAGATCGAGACCACCGGCGTGGTGTCGATGTACCACTACAACTCGCCGCCGGCCTCCGGCTACTTCCGGGGCACCGGATCGTGGGCAGCCGCCTGACGGCGTCCTTGCTCAGCACGTCGTAGACCCACCCACCAGCCGCCGCGCGCCCGCCGGGCCCGGCGGCTTCGTCATGCCCGAGGAGGCATCGTGACGTACTCCCCGCTCGTCGACCTCAAGCTCCCGCCGACCACCAAGAAGTGGTCGAGCCGCGGGGGGCGGAAGCCGAACGGCATGATCGTCCACCACTGGGGGACGACGTCGATGGCTGGCCGTGACCGGCTCGTTTACTCCAGCGACCCGGCCAGCGTGAACTACCTGATCTACGACGACGGCACCCTGGTCGGCTCTGTGCCGGAGGAGTACCGCGCCTGGACGTCGAGCTCGTTCGCTGCGGACGACGACAAGATCACCGTCGAGATCCAGAACCGCACGGCCGCGCCCGGCTGGACGATCTCCGCCGCCGCGTTCGCGACGCTCGTGAAGCTGTACGCCGACGTCGCCCGCCGGCACGCGTTCACCCCGAGCCGATCGAACATCTTCGGGCACCGAGACTTCCACGCCACGGCGTGCCCCGGCCCGTACCTGTACCCGCGGCTGGGCGAGGTCGCGACCCAGGCCGCAGCCCTCAACCGTGGCGGTGGCGCTGCATCGCGCGACGACGAGCGCGACCCGGTGCCGTCGTCCCGCAGCTGGCGGCCGCTCGGCAAGCTGCGCAAGGGCTCGACTGGGTCTGGTGTCCGTCTGGTGCAGGCGCGCCTGCACATCAAGGTGGACGGCAAGTTCGGACCGGACACGGACACCGCCGTCCGCAAGGACCAGCGCAGCCGCGGGCTGGCCGCGGACGGCGTCGTCGGCCCGAAGACGTGGGTCTCGTGGCTCACCGACAGGGACGCGCGGCTGCGCCGCGGCGACGAGAACGTCGCCGTCCCGATCTGGCAGCGGGTCGTCGGCGCGAAGGAGGACGGGAAGTTCGGGCCCGACACGGAGGCCCGCACGAAGAAGGCGCAGCGCGACCTCGGCGTCGAGGCCGACGGCATCGTCGGCCCGGGCACCCGCTCTGCGCTGCTCAAGGCCTGGACCTGAGGAGGAGGACCCGATGAACGAGAAGGTCACCGCGTGGCTGCGCACTGCCGTCCCCGCCCTGTGGGGCACGCTCCTCGCGTGGGCGCTCGCGCAGTGGGCGCTGCCCGCCCCGCTCACCGAGCTCCTCAGCTCGGACGTCCTGGTGTCCGCGCTCGTCGCGCTCGCCGTCGGCGCCTGGTACGCCCTGTGGCGGTGGCTCGAGCCGCGCCTGCCGGCGTTCGTCGTCCGCCTCGTACTCGGCTCGGCCCGGACACCGACCTACGCGCCCACCTCCGCGGACGGCGTCCCGGACATCACGAGCGCGGCCGTCCCCCTGTTCGCCCTCGGCGAGCCCGTCCGAGCCGTGGCGACCGGGGCGCTCGGCACCGTGTCCACGATCTGGCGTGACCGGACACCCCTCGAGTACAGCGTCCGGACGGCGGACGGGACGTTCGTCTACGGCCCGGACGACCTCGAGCGGTACACGACCGTCATCGACGCCGGGTAGGCGCCCGTGTCGCAGACTGAGCCGCAGCCGTGGGAGTTGATGCGGTTGCTCACGTCCATGAACGACAAGCTGGATCGCGTCGTCACTAAGGACATGTTCCAGGCCGAGTCGCGCCGCGTCGACGACCGCATCGCCGACGTCGCGAAGGACATCGCGGACGAGCGTGTCGCCCGCGAGAAGGCGATCAACGAGGAGAGGGCAGCCCGGGAGAAGGCTGTCGAGGCGGAGAAGCGCGCCCGCAAGGCGCTCGAGGAAGCCGCGCAGGCGCGCTCTGACCGGCTCGGCGTCTGGCTGCGATGGCTCGCCGGCGGCCTGGTCGCCTCGATCGGTACGGCCATCTTCACCCGCTTCTCGGGAGGTATGTGATGGACCGGGTACGCAAGGTTCTGTCCTGGGTCGTCCCCGGGGTCATCCTGACGGCGTTCGGGATCTTGCTCGTCTTCATGCTCTACCGCCAGGAAGCCTCCCAGCACGAGCGCGAAGCCCAGCAGCAGGAGATCGCCGCGCTGCAGGCCGCGGTCGACGAGGCCAACGACCGCCTCGCCGACCAGGGCGAAGCGCCCGTCGAGGTCCCGGACCAGCCGTCCGCCGTCGTGTCCGTCCCCGGCCCGACCGGACCCCGCGGGCCTGCCGGGCCGACCGGCACTCCCGGAACGGACGGACACGACGGCGAACCGGGCGCCGACGGCGCAGACGGCGCGGACGGACAGACCGGCCCCGCCGGCGCTCGCGGCTCGCCGGGCGCCGCTGGGGTGTCCGGCGAGGACGGCGCTCCCGGCGCGGACGGTGCTGCGGGCGCGGACGGACAGCCCGGGCCCAAGGGCGACCAGGGGGAGCCCGGCAAGGACGGCGCGGACGGGAAGGATGGCGCGACCGGTCCGGCCGGGCCGGTCGGCCCCCAGGGGCCGCAAGGCGAGCCAGGCCCTACCTGTCCGGACGGCTACACGGCCACGGAGGCGGACGTTCGGGTCCTGTCCGGCAGGTTCCAGCCCGCGATCATCTGCGCACTGACCTGACCGGACACACACGGACGCCCCCGTCCACCCTTCACGGGTGGCGGGGGCGTCTTCGTCGTGTCCGGCTCAGGCTGCGAGGGCGACCAGGTAAGGGTCAAGGTCTGGCTCATCAACGACCGTCGCATCCTGCCGGAGCGCGTTGCGCTGCCAAGTGCTGAGCTTCACGTCACCCGCAATGACGGCGACCAGTTGGTCTGGCTCTGCCTGAGCGTCGCCGAAGAGAGATCGAGCGTGGTCGTAAGCGTCCATGGAGCTTGTCCCGAGCGCCTGCATGTAGACGGCCCGCTCGCCAATCACCTGTGCGGTGACCTGACGCTGGCCGCCGAACTTGGTCCGGACTTCGGCCTTGGGCACGACCTTCAGGTTCGCCCTCTGGACGCGGCGAATCACACGCTGGGAGAAGGTCGCCCGGCGAGCTGGAACGCCGAGGGCACGTAGGCCGTCGGCTCGGAGCATCACTGCAGCGATCTCGTCGAGCGCCTGGACTAGCTCGCCGTCATCGACGAACGCCGCGATTTCGAACTCGTCCAGGTCTCGTCCAAACGGCTTCGGGCGGTCGAGCGTTGCGCGGATTGTCTCCCACGAAGCTCGAACGGCTCGGTGGGACAGGTCAACGCCGGCCATGGCGAGAACGTCAGCGGTGAGCTCGCGGTCGCTGATGTTGTAGAGACGATCACCCACGGGTTGGACCAGCACCGACATGCCGTCGCCGTCGCCGAATGCCCAGGGCAGATCGACGAGGATGCCGTCGCCGTACACGTGTGTGCGCATCCGTGCGGCAAGCGCGTTGGCGTAGGACGGAATGAGGTCTGTAGTGAGGTTCATCGTGGCCTCCCCTCCGGCGGCGGTGTCCATTCGAGTGCGGATGTGTCGACGTGCAAGAGTGCGGCAGCCTCTCGGCTGACCCTTCGGAGGAGATCGTCGTCGATCGCAGGACCGAGGGGGACCGTGATGAAGGTTGCGGGCACGGGCTCGGTGATCTCCGGTTCACCGGACGTCTTGCGGTACTGCATGTGTGTGAATCGTTGACCGCTGTGCTGGCCGTTGACGTCCACCCGGGCCATTATCTCACCTCGGACCAGGTAGACGATGGTCGGCTCAGAAGGACGCTTCGGGCGGTAGTTGATCTCGAGGATGAGGTCATCCTCGTCGTAGCCAGCGCAGGCGACAGCCACCGCTCCTCTCCACGCACCGTTCCGAGGCTTCCACAGCAGGTCACCGTAGGCGCACGCGCCGGATTGGTCCGAGAGCAAGTAGCCGGTGTCTGCTCGCGTGAAGCCGTTCGTGCCCATCCCGACAGATAGTTGCAGACGTCACCGTTCCGGGGTACCCGCGGTGGGGACTTTCACCCACCCCACCCGCTTCACCCCCGAGCGTGGTGGCGGCACATCACCTCGCCCGACGCCGGCGCGAGACCTCGAGCCCGTCGAGGAGCCGGCGGGCGGCTGCCTCGGTGACGTGCCAGGTGTGGATCTCTCCGCGCGGCACGCCGTCGAGCTCGGCCAGGTCCTCGAGGTGAGCTCGCGCGTCCGCCTCGACGACATCGACGGGCACGTCGTGCTCGTCCGCCCAGAGGACGGCCCACTCGCCCAGGGGCCGGGTGATCATCACGGCTCCTGGTAGACGATCGTCGCGCCGCGGTGGCGGGCCTCGACGTCGCCGACGATCGCGCGGTGCCACGACGCCGGCCGTCCGCCAGCGGCGGGCTCGCACGCGGCGTAGTGCGAGTCCACCCGGTACGTCACGAGCAGCGGGTCGGGCAGGTCGTCGAGGGTCGCCTCGAGCTGCTGCACCGCGACGTCGTGCTCGGCCTGCAGCTGCTCGAGCCCGAGGCGGACGCCGTCGGGTACGGGCGAGGTGCCGTTCTCCCACCGCCGCGCAGTCCGGACGGCCACGTCGAAGTGCTCGGCCAGCCAGTCGGCGGGCAGGCCGAGGCGCTCGCGGATCACCTTGAACGCGGCGCCGGTCATGGGGCCGTGCTCGATGGTTTCCTCGTTGTTCGTACTCATGACTCAGTCCTCTTGGTCGGCGGCACGTCGGCGTGCGGGGCTTGCACGCCGAGCTCGAGCCGGAGCTGCTCGGTGAGCTTCTTCAGGAGGTGTTCCAGGGTCGCGGGATGGTGTTCCTTGCTCGTCTCGTTGAGCTCGCGGTCGTTCTCGTTGCTAGCCCACACAGCGGCCGCCAGAACCTGGCCGATCATGCCGTCGAATGCTTGGGCGTAGGTTGCCGTCTCCTTGCTGCCGAGGAGCATTACCTCGCTGACCGGCAGGGCGAGTGCTTCGGATCTCTCGATGAGGCGTTGGCGGCGGTTTGGGATGAGCTTGAGCCAGTCGTCGAAGGTCTCGTGGGGGTAGCCGATGGCGTCTCGTGCTGCCACGTGAGCCTCGCGCGCGGCGGTAAGGAGGCGTGCGTAGGCGTCGAACCTGACCTCTCGGAGCCGAGTCTCGCGGTGGTACTTGAGCGAGTTCTGGTGTCTCAGGTCTTCGCTGGTGCGGGCGCGGTGCGCGCCATAGAGGTTGGACCAGATGACGCCTGCGAGCGCGAGGAGCGCGGCGAGGAGCGGGATGACGACCGTGGGTGCGGTCCAGGTGGGTGCCTCTGCTGCTGCGTTCATCGTGGTGTTCAGATACTTGACCCGAGTGGCGGGCCCGCCCCTGGCTGGGGCGGGCCCGCTGGCTGTCAGCGCCAGATCGCGACGCCGAGGTAGTACTCGCGGGTGCGGGTGTTCTCTCGACGCATGACTGCGAACTGGAGCTTCTCCGCCAGTTCGTCGTCGCGGTCCTCCTCGGTGAGCCACGGGGCGATCGCCTGGGCGATCTCGTGCTCCTCGCAGACGACCGCCTCGCCGGTGGCGACTCGGGTGATCATCAGCATCTGGTGTTCCTCCCCTCTGGGAGTCTGGGCTGGGCCTCTTGCCCTGCCGTGTGCTTACAGTCTATGTCACTAATAGTGACATCGTCAAGTGGTGCGGCGAGACTACACTCGAACACGTGTTCTATTCTGGGCGCCATGGGGACGAGGCGACGGCCGCCGGCGGGCGGCTGGCCGGACGCGGTGGAGACGGTGCCGCTGCGCGACACGGCCCTTGACGCCCCCAAGGGTGCCCGGGCGGGTGAGCGCGTCGTCGAGCCGGACGAACCCCCGATCGTCCGCGCGTGGATCACCTACGGGCGCGAGCAGCGCGAGGCCGAGGTCGACGGCTGGGCCATCGGATGGACGTCGCGCCAGGTCCGCGTCCGCTACCTCGATGCCGCCGGCCGCCAGGGCTGGGCGTGGGTGTGGGCGTCCGCTGTCACGCGTCGCTGACTACCTGCCGCCGTGCGCGCAATTCACCCGCCGACGCCGGGGCTCGGACGGGCGTCCGGTCCTAGCCTCTTCGCATGGAGCTGCAGGGGAAGGTCCCGCTCAACGGGCCGAACGAGAGCTTGCCCATCCCGGTTCGGCGGCCTGAGCCGTCTGCGGGATACGTCGCGTGGGGCCTGGGCCTGACTCTTGGTGGCGGCGTCATCATGGCGGTGGCCTTCGGGACCGCCTTCGCCGCCGCTGGTGCGATCGCCGTCATCGTCGGCACCGTCGGGCTCGTCATGGGTGCCTACAACTTCGCCAGGAACGTCGACACCATGACGGCGATCTCCTACAACGAAGCGCACACCATCCGGAAGGCGCCCACCCCTCCGCGCTAGCCGCTCATCGCCATCGACGCGGGCGCCCCGCTCGCCATCGCGGCGGGCGGGGCGCCCTTTCGCGCTCTCGCTACGCGGTCCGGACGACCCCCGCGCGGTGCTCGCGACGGAGCAGCTCTGCGATCGCGGACTTGCGCACCGGCACGTGGCCCTCGATCTCTCGGACGGACAGGCCGTCCGCGGCGAGGCGGACGATGACGTCGCGGTACTCGGCGGCGCGTCCGCGTGTCCGGGGCCGGGGCGAGGTGTGCCGGCGGACGTCGGTCGGTCCGGACGCCGACGCGCCGGACGGGTCGTCCGTGTCCGCGGTGTCCGACTCTGCGACGTCGTCCGCTTCCGCCGAGTCGTCCTGTACGGCGCTCGCGGCCGCCGTGTCCGTGTTCGCCACGGTGGCGCTCGTGGCGTCCGTGCGGGCGACGATGAGGTCCGCGATGGTGTGGGTGGCGAGGAGGACGGCGATCGGGGCAAGGGCGGCGACGACGGTACCGACGAGACGCTGCAGCTCGTCGGGGACGCCGTAGGCGTGCGCGGCGTTCGCGGTGACGGACACGGCGGTCCAGAGCACGAGGGCGGCCCACGCGCCCGTGGCGCGCTCGTGGCGGGCGCGCTTGACGACGACGGCCAGGAGGTAGACGACGGTGGCGGCGTCGAGCATGACGGGCACGGTCCAGGCGAGACCCGTGGGGACGGTGGCCCAGGCGGAGACCTCGCGCAGGGCGGCGTAGGAGATCGTGAAGCTGACGCCGGCCAGGCCCGCGGTGAGCAGGACGGCCAGGACGAGCACGGGCAGGGTGTCGGGGTTGATCCGGGACGGGCGGTGCTGGGACATCGGGTCTCTCCTTCGAGGTGTGCGGTGCGGGGGAGGGCAGGAGTCAGCGCCGGGCGATGAGGGCTCGGATGCTGGCGAGGGTCTCGGGGCGCGGCGGGTTGGCGGCCGCGTGCGCGGCCTCGTCCGTGATGCGCTTCTGGATGTTCGTCGGGCCGTCAGGCCGGGGCGCCCGCGCAGCGGGGCCCGTCTTCCTCCGAGAGGAGGGGAAGGCGCGCCACGCTGTCACGTTGGGAGCGCCGCCGGGCCGGGCGGCACGGGCCCGGGTGCGGGCGTCCTTCGAGGCGCGTGCACTGGGCAGCATGTCCACGAGGGCAGACTTCGTGATCGACAGCAGCGACGCGACGCCGCGCAGCCCCTGGCGGGCGCCCCGGCGCATGACGACGAGCAGCTCACGCTCCTCGAGCCAGACCCGGGCGCGCATGATGGTGCGCACGGACAGCCCGGCGCGCTCGGCGACCTGGGCGTCGGTGGTCTCGGCGATGCCGGACCGGGCGTCGGCGATGCGGCCGAGCGCGAGGAGGTATGTGCGGACGCTCTGCGGGGCGTCGCGCAGGTCGCCCCAGCCGGAGGCCGCGAGGGCGTCGACGATGCGCCACAGGTGCGCGTGGGCATTGATGCGCACCGGCCTCGACGTCGGTGTCGGGGGTCCGCTGGTAGCGTTGGCGTCAGCCATCACAGAGCCTCAATCTCTGGTGGATGGTCAGGCCCCGGATGAGTGTTGGCGCACTCGCCGGGGCCGTTCTGTTGTTGTGGCCGAGACATTACCGCAGGTAGCGGCTCGGTGTTGTACCGAACCCGGGATTCCGGACGTCACGCGCGAGCACATGGCCGTCAACATCCGTAAGCACCTGGTGCGCGCGGACCACCTCGACCACCTGGTGCGGCTGGGCTCCCTCACCACCCACGCGGCCGCCTTCCTCGACGCCTCGGTGCGCGCGGGCCTGAACGTGCTCGTCTCGGGCGCGACGCAGGCAGGCAAGACGACGATGCTCAACGCCCTCGCCGGCTCGATCCCCGCGGGGCAGCGCGTGATCTCCTGCGAGGAGGTCTTCGAGGTGCGCTTCGCCGCCCGCGACCACGTGGCCATGCAGTGCAGGCAGCCCAGCCTGGAGGGCACGGGCGAGATCCCGCTGCGCCGGCTGGTCAAGGAGGCGCTGCGGATGCGGCCGGACCGCATCGTCATCGGCGAGGTGCGCGAGGCCGAGAGCTTCGACATGCTCGTGGCCCTCAACGCCGGCATCCCCGGGATGTGCACCGTGCACGCGAACTCGGCGCGCGAGGCGGTCACGAAGATGTGCACGCTGCCGCTGCTCGCGGGCGAGAACGTCTCCGACCGCTTCGTCGTCCCGACGGTGGCGTCGGCGATCGACCTGGTGGTGCACCTGGACGTCGCCGCGGACGGCGCGCGACAGGTCCGTGAGGTCGTCGCCGTCACGGGACGCGTCGAGGGGGACCGGGTCGAGACCGCCGGACTCTTCCACCGCCTACCCGCCGAGCAGGGCGGCGAGCTGGTGCGCGGCGACGGCTTCCCGCCCGGCGAGGAGCGCTTCGCGCGTGCCGGCCTCGACGTCCGGGCCCTGCTGGTCGGGGGCCGCTGATGGGCGTCGTCGTGGGGCTGCTGCTCGGCGCCGGCCTGGCGTGCGTGTGGTTGTCGTGCTGGGAGGCGCCCGCACGCCCGCGGCGGCGTGCCGGGCGGTCCGCGGCCGTCCAGGACCTGCTCGTCCAGGCGGGGGCTCCGTCGGTGACCCCGGCCGCGCTGTGGTGGCTCAGCGCGGCGGCGGGCGTCGTCGTGCTGCTCGCCGGGCTGGCGCTGACCCGCTCGCCCGCCATCGCGGCCTGCTTCGCGCTGATGGCGGCGGCAGCGCCCGAGCTGCTGGTGCGGGTGCGGGCCAGGAAGCGGCGACGGGACCTGCGCGAGGTCTGGCCCGAGGTGGTCGACCACCTCGCGTCCGGCGTGCGGGCCGGGCTCTCGCTGCCGGAGGCGGTGGCACAGCTGAGCGAGCGTGGGCCGGTGGAGCTCCGCGAGCCGTTCGCGCGGTTCGCGGCGGACTACCGCGCGACCGGGCGCTTCGGGGAGTGCCTCGACCTGCTCAAGGCCCGGCTCGCCGACCCGGTGGCGGACCGGATCGTGGAGGCGCTCCGGCTGACGCGCGAGGTGGGTGGCACGGACCTGGGCCGCCTGCTGCGCACCCTGTCGTCGTTCCTGCGCGAGGACGCGCGGACGCGGGGCGAGCTCGAGGCGCGGCAGTCGTGGACGGTCAACGGCGCCCGGCTCGCGGCCGCCGGCCCCTGGGTGGTCCTGGCGTTCCTCGCGACGCGGCCGGAGACGGCGCAGGCGTACAACTCGGCGGCGGGAGTCGCGGTCCTCGCGGCGGGGGCGGCCACGTCGGTGCTCGCGTACTGGCTGATGCGTCGGATCGGGCGGCTGCCCGAGGAAGGCCGGGTGCTGCGATGACGGTCCCCGGAGTCTCCGGCGTCGGCGCCGTCGTGGGGCTGCTCGGTGGCCTCGGCCTCCTGCTCGTGATCTCCCGGATCCGTGCCCGCCGGGCGACCCTCGACGAGCGGCTGGCCCCGGCGCTGCGCCCGCGTGACGCCACGTCCGGGCTGCTCCGCGAGCAGCCCGCCCACACCCCGTTCCCCGTGGTCGAGCGGCTGCTGGCTCCCTGGGTCGCGGACGCCGCGCACTGGTTCGAGCGCCTCGGGTCGTCCCGCGCGGACGTGCGCCGGCGGCTCGACCGTGCGGGCTGGCGCGAGAGCGTCGAGGCGTTCCGGGCACGGCAGGTCGTCTCGACGGCGCTGGGGCTCGCGGGCGGGCTCGTGCTCGCGCTGCTCCTCGCCGCGACGCGCGGGTCCGCACCCGTCCCGCTGGCGGCGCTCGTGCTGCTGTGCGGCGCCGGCGGGTTCGTCCTGTGCGACCAGTGGCTGAGCCGTGCCGTCCACCGGCGCGAGGAGCGGATGCTCGCCGAGTTCCCGACCGTCGCCGAGCTGCTCGCCCTGGCCGTCACGGCGGGCGAGGGGCCGGTGCCCGCGCTCGAACGGGTCGCCGCCACCGCCCGAGGCGAGCTGTCCGGCGAGATCTCCACGATGCTCGCCGACGTCCGCGCCGGGGCGCCCATCGCGAGCGCCCTCACGGCCATGGCCGACCGGACCGGGTTGCCGTCGCTCACCCGCTTCGCCGAGGGCGTCGCCGTCGCGCTGGAGCGCGGCACCCCGCTCGCCGACGTGCTGCGCGCGCAGGCGCAGGACGTGCGTGAGTCCGGGCGCCGGGCCCTCATGGAAGCAGGTGGCAAGAAGGAGGTCGCGATGCTGGTGCCCGTGGTCTTCCTCATCCTGCCGATCACCGTCGTCTTCGCCGTCTTCCCGTCACTCGCCACCCTGCAGATCGGGTTGTGAACGTGCGCGCCGACACCCGACCCCGCCGCCTCCGCGCGGTGCCACCGAAAGGACCGACCATGCACGACGAGACGCACGACCAGAACGACGACCTGGCGCCCGGGCGCCCCGAGGTCGACGACCCGGAGCGCGGCGACGTGCCGGGCTGGGTGCTCGTGACGCTGATGACGGCGGGGCTGGTCGTGGCGCTGTGGGCGATCGCGGGCCCGCTGCTCGAGGACACGTTCACGCGGGCGATCACGAGCGTCACGGGTCCGTGACGTGGCGATCGGCCGGCTGCACCACCTGATCATCGACTGCCCGGACCCGCGGGGCCTCGCGGAGTTCTGGTCGGCCGTGCTCGGCCAGGACGTGACGTACGCGGACGACGACTTCGTCGTGGTGGCGCCCAGCGACCGGCACTCCGGCCTCGCGTTCCAGCGCGCCCCGGACCACCAGGCACCGGACTGGGGCGACCCGGCACGGCCGCAGCAGATGCACCTGGACGTCATGGTCGACGACGTGGCGGACGCGCACGCGCGGGTGCTCGCGCTCGGTGCCCGCCGGCTCACCGCCGCCGCGCCGGGCGCGGGGGAGGGTGACGTGTACGCCGACCCCGCCGGTCACCCGTTCTGCCTCATCCCGCGGCCCGGATGGGCGCCGCCGGTCGAGGAGGACAGCACGTGACGGCACCGGCCGCGCCCGCACCCGCCACGGGGCGGCGGGACGGCGAGCGGGGATCCGCCGTCGCGGAGTTCGTCATGGTGTCCGCGCTGGTGCTCGCGCTGTTCCTCGCCGTGGTGCAGGTCGCGCTGGCGATGCACGTGCGCGCGCTCGCGATCGACGCCGCCGCGGAGGGCGCGCGCGTGGCCGCGCGCGCCGACCGCGACCTGGCGAGCGGTGCCACCCGGACGCAGGAGCTGCTGACCGCCGCGCTCGGGTCCCGGTACGCCGACGACGTCTCGGTGCGCCGCGCCGTGCAGGACGGCCTCGACGTCGTGGAGGTGACGGTGCAGGTGCCGCTCCCGGTGGTCGGTCTGATCGGACCGTCCGGGGTGCTCACGCTCCAGGGCCACGCGCTGGAGGAGGCGTGAGCGCGCCGGCTCAGCGGCCGTCGCGCGGGCCCCGGGCGGAACCGCTACAGGAGCATGAGGGGCCCGACCCCGAGGCGGGCGCCGCGCTGGTGGAGTTCCTCGGCACGGCGGTGCTGCTCCTGGTGCCGCTGGTGTACCTGGTGCTCACGGTCGCGCAGGTGCAGGCCGGCGCGTTTGCCGTCGAGGGCGCGGCGCGGGAGGCGGGCCGGGCGATGGTGACGGCCGACTCCTCGGGGTCGGGCGCGGAGCGGGCCCGTGCGGCGGCCGGGCTCGCGTTCGAGGACCAGGGGTTCGCCGTCGCCGACGGCTCCGTGTCCCTGGAGTGCTCGGCCGACCCGTGCCTCACGCCCGGCGCGACGGTGGGGGTGCGGACGCGGCTGGCGGTGCCGCTGCCGTTCGTGCCCGAGGCGCTGCGCGGCTGGCTGCCGCTGGAGATCCCGGTCACCGCGACGCACGTCGCGACGGTCGACGAGTACGGGACGGCGCGGTCGTGACCCGGCGACACCCGCAGCGCGGCGCGCAGGCCGGGGCGGGCCCGGAGGACGGCCGGATCATGCTGCTCACGGCCGGCGTGGTGGCGTTGGCGCTGATGCTGGTCGGCACGGTGGCGTCGGCGACCGCCGTGCACCTCGACCGCAAGCACCTGTACGACCTCACGGACGCCGTCGCGGCGGACGCGGCCGACGCCGTGCCCCCGGAGCGGTTCTACGACGACATGCCGTCCTCGCAGGGAGAGGCGGTACTGACGCTCACCGACGCCGACGTCGAGGAGTCGGTGCGCGACTACCTCGCCGCGCACCCGGGGGAGGCGGAAGGGCTCGACGGCCTGCGCCTGGTGGAGGCGACCTCGCCGGACGGGCGGACGGCGCAGGTCGGGCTGGCGGCCACGTCGCGCCCGCCGCTGCTGCGGTGGTTCACGGATGCGTTCGGCGGCGGGTTCACCGTCGCCGCGACGTCGTCAGCCCGCGCGGGCTGAGCCCGGGGGCGGCTCACCGCGGCCCGCGAGAGCCCGCCGACGGAGTGTGGAACTTCCCACACCGCAAAAGGCGCATCCAAGATGCCGATTTGGCTAGCCTGCGGGTGTGCAGCTCACCGCCTTCACCGATCTCGGCCTGCGGATCGTCATGCGCCTCGCCGTGCTCGACGCCGAGCAGACGGCGACGACGCGCGCGCTCGCCGAGCAGCTGAACGTGCCGGCGACGCACGCCGCGAAGGTCGTCACGCGGCTGGGCCACCTCGGCGTCGTCGACGCCCGCCGAGGCAGGGCCGGGGGGTTGCGCCTCGCGGACGGCGCCCGCGACCTGTCCGTCGGGTTCGTCGCGCGCGCCCTCGAGGGCGACGGCGAGGTCGTCGAGTGCGAGGGTGCGAACCCGTGCCCGCTGCGCGGCGGCTGCCGGCTGCGTGGCGCCCTGGCGCGCGCCCGCGAGGCCTTCTTCGCGGCCCTCGACCCGGTGACGATCGCCGACGTCTCCGCCGCACCCACCCGGGACCTGCTGCTCACCATCGGTGCGCGCCCGCCCGGCTGACGTCCGCGCCGGGCGCACCCACGAGGCGCACCCACCGGGCGCGGAGATCCCCGAAGGAAGAGACAGGAGAGTCACGCATGCTCACCCCCGAGTCCGCCGCCGTCGTCCGCGCCACGCTGCCCGTGATCGGCGGCGCGATCGGCGACATCACGCCGATCTTCTACCGGCGCATGTTCGCCGCGCACCCCGAGCTGGAGCGCGACCTGTTCAACCGGGGCAACCAGGCCCGCGGCGACCAGCAGCGTGCCCTCGCCGGGGCCATCGCCGCCTACGCGACCCTCCTCGTCGACGACGGCCCGGACCCGCGCACCGTCCTGGCCCGGATCGCGCACAAGCACGCCTCGCTCGGGATCCTCCCGGAGCAGTACCCGATCGTGCACGAGCACCTGTTCGCCGCCATCGTCGAGGTGCTCGGCGACGCCGTCACGCCCGAGGTCGCGGCGGCGTGGGACGAGGTCTACTGGGACATGGCCGACGCGCTCGTCGAGATCGAGCTCGGCCTGTACGCCGAGGCGGGGGTGGCGCCCGGTGACGTCTGGCGCACGGTCGACGTCCGCCGCCGGGTCCAGGAGTCGCCCGACACGATCTCTCTCGAGCTCGTCTCCTCGGACGGCGCCCCGCTCCCCGCCGCGCGCCCCGGGCAGTACGTCTCGGTGGCCGTCATCCTGCCCGACGGCGCGCGGCAGATCCGCCAGTACAGCCTCACGGGCGGCGGGTCGCCCGGCGCCTGGGCCGTCTCGGTGAAGGCGATCCTCCCCGGGCTCGACCCGGCGCGGGTCGCGCCCGCCGGCGAGGTCTCCAACCACCTGCACGACAACGTCTTCGAGGGCGACGCCCTCGAGGTCTCGACCCCGTTCGGCGAGCTCACCCTCGTCGACGGGGAGAACCCGCTGGTGCTGGTCTCCGCGGGCATCGGCATCACGCCGATGATCGGCTTCCTGCACCACCTGCGCGACGTCGGCACCGCGCGCCGCGTCGTGGTGCTGCACGCCGACCGCTCGCCCGCGCGGCACGCGCACCGCGCCGAGCTCCGCGCGCTCGTCGACGACCTCCCGACGGCCGAGCTGCACCGCTGGTACGAGGACCTCGGGACCCGCCCGGTGCAGGACCGGCTGCGCTCGGGCTACATCGACCTGGACGGTGTCGACGTCCCGCACGACGCCGACGCCTACCTCTGCGGCCCGGCCCCCTTCATGGCGGTGGTGCAGTCGGCCCTGCTCGGCCGCGGCGTCACCGCCGACCGCATCCACCACGAGGTCTTCGGCCCGGGCCGGGAGATCGTCGCCGCCTGACCGGTCCGCTCATCCGTCGTCGGCGAGGCGGGTGAACAGGCCCGGGTAGTCCACGACGAGGCCGTCGGCGTCGACGGAGATCTCGCGGTGGAAGTCGCCCTCGCGGGACTCGTAGACGTACCGGTCGGCGTCCAGCCTGGTGTACCGCTGCGGGTCGGGAGAGACCTCGAAGGTCTCCCCGTCGACGTACGCCGTGACGATGTCGGCCGCCGCCCCGACCGCGAGGTCGAGGCGGCGGATCGGCAGCGTGTTCGTGAACGGGCTGAACGAGAGGTCCACGTCCACGGCCTCGGAGAGGTCGGGCCGGGCGGCGCCGTCCACCCGCCAGTCGTCGTCGGCCTCCCGGCTCAGGTCGAGCTGGCGGCCGTCCGACGACCGCAGCCGCAGCACCCGGAACGTCCAAGAGTCGCCCGGCCCCGTGCCGAGCTCCATCGCGTACTCGAGCCGCACGGGCCCGAGGTCGACGACGGAGCGGGCGCGGAGCCTGTCGTCGCGCGCCAGCAGGTCGAGGTGCTCGACGCTGCCGGTCCCGAGCCCGCGCCACCGGTACGTCGTCATGGTCGACCTCCTCCACGGCTCCCATCCTCAGCATCGACCCGGACAGGAAGCCCCGCCCGGTAGATTCGCGCGCATGACCGACGAGACGCCGCCCGCCGACAAGCTGCCGGTGGACCTGGACCAGATGTTCGACCTCGCGCGCGCGGGCGCCGACCTGCTCCTGGAGTTCGTCGACGCCGGCGTCCCGGCCGACCACGACGACGCGGCGGGGAACACCCTGCTCATGCTGGCGGCGTACCACGGGCACGCCGCCCTGGTGCGCGGGCTCGCCGAGCGGGGCGCCGACGTGGACCGGGTCAACGCGCGCGGCCAGTCCCCGCTGGCGGGCGCCGTCTTCAAGGGCTCCGACGACGTGGTCGCGGCGCTCGTCGCCGCGGGCGCCGACCCCGACGCCGGCACGCCCAGCGCCCGCGACACCGCGCAGATGTTCGGCCGTACCCTGCCCGAGCGGGGCTGACGCCGGCGGCGGGCAGCCGACGGGCAGCCGACGGGCGGGGGAGCCTCGCGTGGCGGGTAACCTTGAGGATCGTGGCCACCATCGACTTCCCCGCAGAGATCAAGGCGCTGCGCGCCACCCTCGAGTCCATCGAGGCCGTGAGCGACCCCACCGCGCTGCAGGCGAAGATCGACGACCTCACGCAGCAGGCCTCCGCCCCCGACCTGTGGGACGACCCGGAGAAGGCGCAGCAGGTCACGTCCGCGCTGTCCACCGCGCAGGGCGAGCTGCAGCGGGTCGAGAAGCTCGGCAGCCGGATCGACGACGTCGAGACGCTGGTCGAGCTGGGGCTCGAGATGGAGGACGAGGACTCGCTGACGGAGGCCGAGACCGAGGTCGCCGTCATCCGCAAGGACCTCGACGCGCTCGAGGTGCGCACCCTACTGTCCGGCGAGTACGACGCCCGCGAGGCCGTCGTGACGATCCGCGCGGGCGCCGGCGGCGTCGACGCCGCGGACTTCGCCGAGATGCTCATGCGGATGTACCTGCGCTGGGCAGAGCGGCACGGCTACCCGACCAAGGTGATGGACACCTCCTACGCGGAGGAGGCCGGGCTCAAGTCGGCCACGTTCGAGGTGAACGCCCCGTACGCGTTCGGCAACCTGTCCGTCGAGGCGGGCACGCACCGCCTGGTGCGGATCTCGCCGTTCGACAACCAGGGCCGCCGCCAGACGTCGTTCGCCGCGGTCGAGGTGGTGCCGCTCATCGAGCAGACCGACTCCATCGAGATCCCCGAGTCCGAGCTCAAGATCGACGTGTTCCGCTCGTCGGGCCCCGGCGGGCAGTCCGTGAACACGACGGACTCCGCGGTGCGCATGACCCACCTCCCCACGGGCACGGTCGTGTCGATGCAGAACGAGAAGTCGCAGATCCAGAACCGCGCCGCG
The DNA here is from genome assembly GCA_026934365.1 of Isoptericola sp. QY 916. Taxonomy (GTDB): domain Bacteria; phylum Actinomycetota; class Actinomycetes; order Actinomycetales; family Cellulomonadaceae; genus Isoptericola; species Isoptericola nanjingensis. The sequence continues at coordinate 29,651 of JADHZE010000016.1, forward strand.
GCGCTGCGCGTCATGCAGTCCCGCCTGCTGCTCATCCGGCAGCAGGAGGAGGCGGCGAAGAAGAAGGAGCTCGCCGGCGACATCAAGGCGAGCTGGGGCGACCAGATGCGCTCGTACGTGCTGCAGCCGTACCAGATGGTCAAGGACCTCCGCACCGAGCACGAGTCCGGGAACACGCAGGCCGTGTTCGACGGCGCCATCGACGACTTCATCGAGGCCGGGATCCGCTGGCGCCGCTCGGGCGGCGCCGACGCCGCCTGACGGGCTCCGTCCGGCCGACGACGCCGCCGGGAGACCCTGAACGGGTGCCTCGGGCGTCATTCCTGACCCACGACACACCGGCGTGTCCTTCGCGCCACCCTCCCCACCGGGTGCGACTCTCGGGAATCGGGCGGCCCCGGCCCAGGTGCGACGTGACGTCGTGCCGTCGCGGGTGCCGCACGGTCGACTGGCAGGGGAGAGGCACGTCGTGATCCGGTTCGAGAACGTCTCGAAGGTCTACGCCCGAGGGGCGCGGCCCGCGCTCGACGACGTCTCCGTCGACGTCGCGCGCGGTGAGTTCGTCTTCCTCGTGGGTGCCTCCGGCTCGGGCAAGAGCACGTTCCTGCGGCTCGTGCTGCGCGAGGAGCGGCCCACGGGCGGCACCGTGTACGTCGCGGGTCGCGACCTGTCCCGGCTGTCGAGCTGGAAGGTGCCCTCCCTGCGACGCAGCATCGGCGTCGTCTTCCAGGACTTCCGCCTGCTCCCCGGCAAGACGGTCTACGAGAACGTGGCCTTCGCCCTGCAGGTGATCGGCAAGCCGCGGCACACGATCCGCACCACCGTGCCCGAGGTGCTGGAGATGGTGGGCCTCGACGGCAAGGAGAAGCGGCTCCCGCACGAGCTGTCCGGCGGCGAGCAGCAGCGTGTCGCGATCGCGCGGGCGTTCGTCAACCGGCCCCAGATCCTGCTGGCCGACGAGCCGACGGGCAACCTCGACCCGACCACGTCCCTCGGCATCATGCGGCTGCTCGACCGGATCAACCGCACCGGCACCACCGTGGTCATGGCCACGCACGACGACGAGATCGTCAACGAGATGCGCAAGCGCGTCGTCGAGCTGTCGACCGGGTCGGTGGTGCGCGACGAGGTCGACGCGGTCTACGGCGAGCGGGAGTCGATCCTGCCGCAGGTGGGGCAGACGCCGGTGCTCGACGCCCCGGGTCGCGGAGAGCGGGCGGTGCAGCGCGTCCAGGTCTCGCCCGAGCCGGCGGACCTCGAGGCCGAGCGGGCCGCCGAGGCGGCGGCCGCGAGAGCAGCGGCGCAGGAGGCTGCGCACGAGACCGAGCAGGGGATCGTGCAGGAGAGCGTGCAGGAGACCGGGCAGGGTCAGGGTCCCGTGGCCCCCGAGGCGCCGGCCGCGCCGCCCCCGGCCCCGAGGCGCTCGGTTCCCGAGCCGGCGGGCGCGTCCGCGGACGAGGTGGTGCAGCAGGTGCTGCGCGAGCACGAGCGCGTGCGCGCGGGACGGGAGGCCTGAGGGTGCGGCTCCAGTTCGTCCTCACCGAGGTCCTCCAGGGCCTGCGGCGCAACCTGTCGATGGTGGTCTCGGTCGTCCTCGTGACGTTCGTGTCCCTGACCTTCGTGGGCGCGGCGGCGCTGCTGCAGACGCAGGTCACCAAGCTCAAGGGCGACTGGTACGACCTCGTCGAGGTCTCCGTCTTCCTCTGCCCGGACGGCTCCACCGCGCCGACGTGCGCGGACGGCGAGGCCACCGAGGACCAGATCGCCGGGCTCAAGAAGGTCATCGACACCGAGCTGTCCGACGTCGTCGCCGCCACCTACTTCGAGAGCAAGGCGGACGCGTTCGAGGCGTTCACGGAGCTCTACCCGGACGGCTACCAGGGCACCCAGCTCACCGAGGACGACATGCAGGCGTCGTTCCGGCTCAAGCTGGTCGATCCGGAGCAGTACCAGGTGGTCGACGACGTCCTCGAGGGTCGCGCGGGCGTCGAGGTCGTCGAGGATCAGCGCGAGGTGTTCGAGCCGTTGTTCCTCGCGCTCGGGCGCGCGTCGCTGCTGGCCGCGGGGCTCGCGGGCGTGATGCTGCTCGCGGCGGTGCTGCTCATCACGACGACGATCCGGCTCTCCGCCGTCTCGCGCCGACGCGAGACCGGCATCATGCGCCTGGTTGGCGCGTCGAACCTCTTCGTGCAGCTGCCGTTCATGCTGGAGGGCGCGATCGCCGCGCTGGTGGGCGCGCTGCTCGCCGTGGGAGGGCTCTGGCTCGCCGTGCAGTACCTGGTGACGGACTGGCTGCAGGACTCCGTCGACTGGGTCGCGTACGTGGACGTGGGAGACGTCCTGTTCGTCGCGCCGCTGCTCATCGGCATCGCCGTGCTCCTGGCGGTGGTGTCGTCCGTGGTGACGCTCAACCGGTACACGAGGGTGTGAGATCGCAGATGACGACCCTGAGGACATCCCCCGGCGTCGGCCGGCGCGCGGTCGGCGGGCTCGTGGCCGCCGTCCTGGTGCTGGGCGGTGCGACGACGTCGGCGACGGTGTCCGCCGGTGTGTCCGCACGCTCGGCGGCCGCGGACGACATCGACGACCAGCGGGCCGCCGCCGAGGCGAAGCAGCGCGCGAAGGAGCGCGAGCGCGACAGCCTGCAGGAGGAGCTCGAGGACACCAACGCCAAGTACCGGCAGGCGGTGCTGGACCTCAACGAGGTCGAGGGCCGCCTCCCGGTGGCGCAGGCCGAGCTGGCGGCCGCGGAGGCACGGCTCGAGGAGGCGCGGCGCAAGGCCGCGATCCTGGCGCAGCGCCTGTCCGACGCCGAGGCAGAGGAGGCCGCCGTCTCCGGCCAGATCGAGGCCGGCAAGGGCAAGGTCGATGCGGCGCGCGCCGACGTCGTGCAGATGGCGCGACAGGCGTACCGCAACGGCGACGACACGAGCACCCTGGGCATCGTCACCGGGGCCCAGTCCACCGAGGACTTCCTCGAGGAGTTCGCCGTCTCGTCGTCGGCGGCGCGCAGCCAGGCGCGCACCCTGACCGACCTGCAGGACGCCGAGGCGGTGGCCCGCAACCAGCAGGCGCGCCTCGACGCCATCCGGTCGGCGATCGAGGACCTCAAGCGGGAGGCCGACGCCAACGTCGTCGCCGCGGAGAAGGCGCAGCGGGAGGCCGCGGACCGCAAGGCCGAGGTCGAGCGCCTCATCTCGAAGCAGCGCAAGCTCAAGGCGTCGATCGAGGCGCAGAAGGCGAACGCCCTCGAGGAGCTCAAGGCGAACGAGCAGGCGCAGCAGAGCCTCGAGGCGCAGCTGAAGGACATCATCGCCAAGCAGAAGGCCCGCGACGCCCGGCTCGCCGAGGAGCGCCGCAAGGCCGAGGAGGCGGCCCGCAAGAAGGCGGCTGCCGAGCGCCGGAGCAACGGCGGCGGCGGTGGGGGCGGCGGCTCCAGCAACGGTGGCGGCTCCGGCGGCGGTGGGGGCGGCGGTGGCGGGGGGTCGTCCTCGTCCGGGCCGTTCCTCGGCTGGCCGACGAACTACCACGTGGTGACCAGCTCGTACGGGATGCGGTTCCACCCGACGCTGCACTACTGGCGGCTGCACGCCGGGACCGACATCCGCACGTACTGCGGGACGCCCATCTACGCGGCCCAGAGCGGCTACGTCGAGCAGGCGCACTACACGTCCGGCGGCGGCAACAACGTGCTCATCAACCACGGCTCGTACCGGGGTGACAACGTGATGTCCCGGTACCTGCACCTGACCTACGACACGGTGAGCGTGGGCGAGAAGGTCGGCAAGGGCGAGATCATCGGCTACTCCGGGTCCACGGGGACGTCGGCGGCGTGCCACCTGCACTTCGAGGTCTACGTCAACGGCAGCACCACGGACCCGATGGGCGGCTGGCTGAACTGACGCCCCGCCGAGCGTTCGCGGGGCGAGGAAAAGCCCTGGCCGCGGCGCCAGGCTCCCGTATCCTGGATCGTCGCGAGACCGCGAACCCGGGAGGAGGAGACCGTGTCCAACAAGGCCAAGGGCGCCAAGAAGAAGCAGGGCGACCCGCGCACGATCGTGGCGAACAACAAGAAGGCCCGCCACGACTACGTGATCGAGGACGTGGTCGAGGCCGGGATCGTGCTGTCCGGCACCGAGGTGAAGGCGCTGCGCATGGGCCGTGCGTCGCTGCTCGACGGGTACGCGGCGATCGACAACGGTGAGGCGTGGCTCGAGAACGTGCACATCCCCGAGTACTTCCAGGGGACCTGGAACAACCACGCGCCGCGCCGCAAGCGCAAGCTGCTGCTGCACCGCGAGGAGATCGACCGGCTGGGCGTGAAGTCCCGGGAGAAGGGCCACACGCTCGTCCCGCTGAGCCTGTACTTCCTGGACGGCCGCGCCAAGGTGGAGATCGCACTGGCACGCGGCAAGAAGGAGTACGACAAGCGGCAGACGCTGCGCGAGCAGCAGGACATGCGCGAGGCGCAGCGCGCCATCCGGCACCAGGAGCTGCTCGGCTGACCGGGTCCTCCTCGCGGCGCGGCCAGCGGAAATAAGGGCGCACCCGCGGTGGTTGATCCACTAGACTGGACGGCGTCGGCACGGTTCGCTGTGGCCGTCGGGGTCGGCAGACCCGGTTTGACAAATACATAGGGGCTGATCGGTTTCGACGGTGGTCGTGCTTCGAGGAGAAGCGGGCCGAGGATGCAGGCTCATCTCGTGAACGCTTGCCTGCAAACCTATAGGTGCCGATAACAAGCGCACCGACTTCGCCCTCGCCGCCTGAGCGAGCTCCGAAGTCCGTGAGCCCGGGATCGCTCTCGACCCGGTAGCTCACGTCATCTAGAGAGCCACTGCTCGTCGCCCTCGTCACCGGGGCGGCGGGGACTTTTAGGTGACTGGGCCCGTCCGCACCTTGTCTGCGTGAGTGCGGGGGCCGAGAAAATCACAGCAGACTGCGCCCGGAGAAGTCCTCGAATAGCGCCACCGGACCCGGGTTCGATTCCCGGCAGCTCCACCCCTGCGAACAGGCGGGCCACCCCTCGGTGGCCCGCCTGTCGTGCGTCCGGGCAAGAGCGGAGACCCCATTGCTTCGGAGCCCGAACATTTCCTAGGGTGGCCGGATGCCGTACGCCGCCGACGTCGTCCCCGCCCCCGTGTCCCTGCGCACCGACGGAGAGGCGCTGGCCCTGCGCGACGGCGCGCGCATCGCCGCCGACCCGGACCTGCGCGACGCCGCCCGGTGGTGGCGCCGGGCGAGCGAGGACGCGTTCGGCCTGGACCTGGTGCCGACGGGCCCGAGCGACCCGGACGCGGACGTGACCTTCGGCGTCGACACCGCCCTCCCCGCGGACGGCTACCGCGTGACCGTCGCCGACGGCGGCGGTCACGCCGTCGTGCGGGTCGCGGCGGGCGCCGCCGCGGGGGCCCACGCGGCCGCGCAGACGCTGCGGCAGCTGGCCGGCCCCCAGGCGTTCCGCCGCGCCGGCCGCGCGGCCCTCGCGCTGCCCGTCGTGACCGTCGACGACGGGCCCCGGTTCGGCTGGCGCGGTGTGCTGCTCGACGTGGCGCGGCACTTCCTGCCGAAGGCGGACGTGCTGCGCTTCGTCGACCTCGCCGCCGCCCACCACCTCAATGTGCTGCAGCTCCACCTCACCGACGACCAGGGATGGCGGATCGAGGTGGAGCGGTACCCGCGGCTCACGGAGGTGGGGTCGTGGCGGCACGAGTCCGGCGTCGGCACCTGGCGCGCAGAGCGCTACGACGGCCGGCCCCACGGCGGCTGCTACACGCGCGACGACCTGCGGGAGATCGTGGCCTACGCGCGCGAGCGCGGCGTCACCGTGGTCCCCGAGATCGGCTCGCCCGGCCACGTGCAGGCGCTGCTCACGGCCTACCCGGAGCTGGCCGCGCGCCCCGGCACGCACGAGGTGCGCACCACCTGGGGCATCAGCGAGGACGTGATCGACCCGTCCGACGCCGCGGTCGACTTCTTCGCGGGCGTGCTCGACGAGGTGTGCGAGGTCTTCGACTCGCCGTTCGTCGCGCTCGGCGGGGACGAGGTGCCGACGACGGCGTGGCGCGAGCGCCCCGACATCGTGGCGCGCGCCGCCGGCCTCGGCCTCGTCGGGCCCGACGGCGAGGGCGACGTGGCCCGCCTGCACGGGTGGTTCCTCGCGCGGCTCGCCGAGCACCTGCGGTCGAAGGGGCGCCGCGCCGTCGTGTGGGACGAGGCTTTCGGGCCCGACCTGCCGCGCGACGTCGTGGTCACCTGCTGGCGCGGCCACGCCGTGGCCGCGGACGCCCTCGCGGCCGGGCACGACGTCGTGATGGCCCCCGAGCAGGAGGTGTACCTCGACCACCGCGCCGCCGACGGCGACGACGAGCCCGTCCCCGTCGGCTTCGTGCGCACGGTCGCCGACGTGCGGGCGTTCGAGCCGCTGCCGGCCGGGCTGCTGGAGGCGCGCCCCGAGCTGGCCGGCGACCTGCCGGGCAGGGTGCTGGGTGCCCAGGCGCAGCTCTGGAGCGAGCACCTCGACTCGGCGCGGCGGGTCGACTACGCGGCCTTCCCGCGCCTCGCCGCGTTCGCGGAGGCGGTGTGGAACCCCGCGGCGCCGGGGTTCGACGAGCGGCTGCGCGACGGTCACCTCGCCCGGCTCGACGCCGCGGGCGTCGCGGGCTCGGCCGGCGGGGTGGCGGACACGGCGGGGGAGACGACGGATGGCTGAGCGGGCGGACGACCGGCTGGTGCGGCTGCTGGGGCTGGTGGCGTTCCTCGACGGTGCGGGGCCGGTGCGGGTGGAGGAGCTCGCGGACCGCTTCGGCGTGACGCCGCGCCAGGTGCGCGAGGACGTGGACGCGCTGTGGGTGTCCGGCACCCCCGGGTACATGCCGGACGACCTCATCGACTTCGACGCGTTCTCGCTGGAGGACGGCGTCGTGACCCTCACGCAGGCGCGCGGCATGACCCGCCCGCTGCGGCTCGGCACCCGGGAGGCCGTGGCGCTCGTCGCCGCGCTGCGCGCGATGCACGCCTCGCCCGCGGTGCAGGCGGACCGGCGGCGGGCCGCCGTCGTCGCCTCCGCCCTGGACAAGCTGACCGCCGCGACCGGCGAGGCGGCGGGGGCCGTTGACGTCCAGCTCGAGGGCGACGGGGACCCGCAGGTGGTCGCCGCCGTCACGACCGCGCTCGCCGAGGGCCGCCGCCTGCACCTGCGCTACGTCAACGCCGCCGACGTCACCACGGAGCGCGACGTCGACCCGCTGCGCCTGCTCACCCAGGACGGCGCCATGTACCTCGTGGGCTGGTGCCTGCGGGTGGACGGGCGCCGCACGTTCCGGGTGGACCGCATCCTCGACGCCCACGTGCTGGAGGAGCCGGTCGCCGAGCGCGACGTCGCCGTCGCGGGCGACCTGGGCGCCGACGTGTGGGCGTCCGTCGCGCACCGGGGCGCCCCGGCCGCGACGCTGCGGCTCGCGTCCGCGGCCCGGTGGGTCGCGGAGGAGGTGCCCGCCGAGTCGGTCCACGACCTGCCCGACGGCACGGTCGAGGTGCGGCTGCGGGTCACGAACCCCGCATGGCTGCGGCGGCTCCTGCTGGCCAACGCGCCCGACGTCGTCGCCGTCGACCCGCCCGACGTGGCGCACGACGTCGCGCAGTCCGCCCGGGCCGCGCTCGCCGTGTACGCCTCGACCACCGCGGACGGGCCCGGCGGCAGCGTGTCCGGCACCGACGAGACCAGCTCCGACGAGACCGTAGGCTGACCGGCATGTGGGGCTGGATCTGGGCGGGGCTCGTCGTCGCGACCCTCGTGGGCGCTTTCTTCCTCGGACGCCACCTGTGGCGCACCGGTGTGCGCGCCCTGCGCGAGGCGTCCCGCGCCGGGGAGGTGCTCGGGTCCGCCGCCGACCGCATCTCCGCCGCCGTCGCCGAGGCGGAGGCGCACCGCGTCGACACGTCGCCCACGCTCTTCGACGACCCGGTCGTGCTGCGCGAGCGCGTGGCCGAGGGGATGATCGAGCGTGCCGCGCGCGTGGGCGCGGGCCTGCTGTCGAGGCTCGAGACGCTCGCTGTCGCGC
>JADHZE010000160.1 GCA_026934365.1 Isoptericola sp. QY 916
CGCGCCCGGCGACGGAGGTCGCGCCCGGCGAGCTGCGCCTCGACGTGCCGTTCGTGCCCGCCCCGGGCCAGAAGCTCGACGACCGCTGGGGCCCGTCCACCGAGCTGCGGGTGAGCGCCACCCCGCCGGAGCTGCTGCTCGACGGCGCGGGCGACGGCGTCGACCTGGATCGCGTGCTGGTGCTCAACCCGGACGTCGCCGACGGCGTGCTGCACGTGACGGCCAAGGCCGCGTCGTGCGACGTCGTCCCCCTCGGCCCGGACGGCGAGCCCGACCCCGACGTCTTCCCCGCCTGCCACCTGGCGCAGCAGGACTGGGGCGTGCCGGTGCGCGTCACGCCCGACGGCGACGCCTCGCTGAGCCTGCCGCTGCGCGGCTGACCGGCGCGCCGTCCTCCGGCCGGTACGCCGGTCGCTAGCGACCCCGACGGAGATTCCGCGAGAGCACCTCGAGCGCCTGCGAGACCTCAGGCAGTCGGTGGGTGTCGTCGGGTCCGAGCGCGGCGACGAGTGCCTCGTCGATCCCGGCGGCGCGGACCTGGGCCACGCGTTCGGACGCCTGGGCGGCTTGGCGCACCAGGGCCCGTCGTCGGTCGCCCGGGTCGGTGACGGTCTCGATCGAGCCTGCCTCCCTGAGGCGGGCGACGGCCGAGGACACCTGGCTCTGCGGCAGTGCGGTGCGGGCAACGATCTCGCTGACGGTGGTGTCGGGGTGGTCGGCGATGTCGCTGGCCACGACGAGCACCGTGCGGTCGCTGCCCCCGCGGGCCGCGGTCCCGGCAGGGGGCGGTGGCAGGGCTTCTTCGCCGATCTTCATGAGGGTGCGTCCCAGCAGGAACAGCTCGACTCCGTTCACGAGAGGGACCCTACATCGAGGTGGATATATCTCTATTGATGCATCTATTTAGATGGAATATGGTGACGGAGGACGCGGCGCGAGGTCGCGACCAGAGGGAGCCACCCATGTCCGTCACCACCGGCACGCTCGACGTCCCCGGCGCAGCCCTGCACTACCAGGTCTGCGGCACGGGGCCGATGCTGCTGATCTCCCAGAGCGGCGAGGGCGACGCCGACCGCAGCCACGACCTCGTCGCCCGACTCGCCGACTCCTACGCCGTGGTCACCTACGACCGTCGCGGGCTGTCCCGCAGCCGTCTGGTCGACCCCACCCGGGGCGTGACCATGGACGAGCACGCCGACGACGTCCATCGCCTGCTGGCGGCCCTCACCGACGAACCCGCGCTCATGCTCGGCTGCAGCCTCGGCGCCGTCATCGGCCTGCATGCCGCACTCGCGCACCCCGAACAGCTCCGGACGCTGGTGGCGCACGAACCCGTCGCCCCGGGTCTGCTGCCCGACGAGCTGCGCGCACGTCATGAGCTCGAGCTCGCCGAGCTCCAGGACCTGTACGCCCGGGCGGGCCTCGGCGCGACGCTGCCCGCGATCGCGAGGACCCTGGGCATCGACCCGACAGGAGCGGACCGCGAAGACGACCTGACGCCTCAGCCGATGACCGCGCAGCGCGTGACCAACTTCGACCACTTCATCCGCCACGACTTCAGCGCGATCGTCCACGACACGTTGGACACCGCGGCACTGAGGGACGTCAGCACGCGCATCGTGCCGGCCACCGGGCGCACCACGCCACGGGCCGTCTTCGACCATCTCGCCGCCGCAGCACTGGCCACGCTGCTCGACCTCAGGTTGCAGGAGGCCCCCGGTGGTCACAACGGCAACACCACCCACCCGCGCGCCTACGCACGATGGCTCCGGGAGACGCTCGATCCCCTCGACCGACCGGTGGGCACCCGTCGGGGACCTGACGGGAGCGTCGGCCCTGACCCGGAACGAGTGTGCGCGGTGTCCTAGTGTTCCGGGCGTGACCGCACCGAGCTCCGCTGACGTCCTCGTCGCCGGCCCCGCGTCCTGGAACCGCATCGTGCACCTGGACGCGCTGCCCGAGCCGACGCCCCACACCGTGTTCGCGCGCGGCGCGTACGACACGGTCGGCGGTACGTCCGCCGGCAAGGCGCTCAATCTCGCGAGCCTGGGCCGCGGCGTCGTGCTGCGCACCGTGCTCGGGGACGACGACGAGGGCGCGCGCGTGCGCGGCGTGCTCGTCGACGCGGGCGTGCGGGTCCTCGCCGAGCCGTCCCCGGACGGCCGCACGGAGAGCCACCTCAACCTCATGGACGCCGGCGGCGGTCGGCTGTCGGTCTACCTGCGTGCGCCCGGCGAGGTCCCCGCCGCGGGGCGCGGCTGGGACGCGACGCTCGCCGCCGTGGACGCCGCCGCGGCCGTCGTCGTCGACCTCGCCGCGCACTCCGTCCCCGTCCTGGTCGCGGCCGCCGAGCGGGGCCGCGACGTGTGGGTGGACCTGCACGACTACGACGGCACCACGGAGTTCCACCGCCCGTGGGCCGACGCTGGCACGCACGTGTTCCTCAGCTCCGACCGCCTGCCCGACCACCGGTCGTTCATGGCCGGGCGGCTCGACGCCGGGGCGCGGCTGGTCGTGTGCACGCACGGCGCCCGCGGCGCCACGGCCCTCACCGCGGACGGTTTCGTGGACGTCCCTGCCGAGCCGGTGGACGATGTCCTGGACACCAACGGCGCGGGCGACGGGTTCTTCGCCGGCTTCCTCGACGCCCACCTGCGCGGCGCGGACCTCGCCGAGGCGCTCGCGGCGGCTGCGGCCCACGCCGCGCGCGTGGTCCGCAGCCCGGGCCTGGCGCCCGCCGGCTGACCGGACGGCCGGGTCAGGCCAGGCCAGTGTCCCGCGCGACGATCGCCGCCTGCATCCGGGAGACCACGCCCAGCTTGGCCAGCACCCGGGAGACGTGGGTCTTCGCGGTGGCCTCGGTGATGACCAGCTCGGCCGCGATCCCCTGGTTGGACAGGCCGCGCCCCAACGCGCCGAGCACGTCGACCTCGCGCGGGGTGAGGTCGGCGAGGCGGGCGTCGGCGAGGTCCGGCGCCGCGCCGGGCGCGGGGTCGGCGGCGACGGTGGGCGTCGAGGTTCCCGCAAGCTGGGCGAGGACGCGCCGGGTCACCTCGGGCGCGAGGACGCCGTCCCCCGCCGCGACGCGGCGCACGGCGTCGAGCAGCGCGGCGGGCTCCGCCGTCTTGAGCAGGAACCCGGCGGCGCCTGCGCGCAGCGCGCCGTCCACGTACTCGTCCAGGTCGAACGTGGTGAGCACCAGGACGTCGGCCAGGCCCTGGGCGGCGATGGCGCGGGTGGCGGCGATACCGTCCGTGCCCGGCATGCGCAGGTCCATGAGCACGACGTCGGGCCGCAGCGCGCGGGCGTTGGTCACCGCCGCGTCCCCGTCGGCCGCCTCGCCCACCACCTCGACGTCGTCGGCCGCGTCCAGGAGCATCCGTAGGCCGGCGCGGATCGCGGCGTGGTCGTCGGCGATCAGCACGCGGACGACGGCGCCCGCCGCTCCGCCCCAGGTCGTTGGCGTCGTCATCCTCGGGTCCCCCTGTTCTCCCGACCGGCCTCCGCGACGGCCGGCACCCGGGCGCGCACGGCCCAGCCGCCGTCGTCCGTCGCGGCGGCCTCGAAGGTGCCGCCCAGCGCCTCCGCGCGCTCGCGCATGGTGAGCATCCCGGTCCCGGCGCTGAGCGGCAGCCCGGCGGCGTCGACGAGTTCCCCCCGGCCCGCCGGCGGTGCGGCGTTCCGCACCCCCAGCACCACCGCGCCGCCGCGCGGTCGCGGCTCGCGGGCCAGCCGCACGGTCACCGCCGCCCCGGGCGCGTGCTTGCGCGCGTTGGTCAGGGCCTCCTGCGCGATGCGGTACAGGGCGTGCCCGACGGCGGCGGGCAGGTCGGCGCGGGCGATGCCGTCCGGGTCCTCGAACGTCACGACCGTGCCGTCCGCGCGGGCCGCGGCGAGCAGGTCGTCGAGGCGGTCGAGCCGCCCGGGCGCCGCGAGCGGGTCGCGCGGCGCGTCGGCGCGCAGCAGCTCGATCATGGACCGCATCTCCGTGAGGGACTCGACCGCGCTGGTGCGGACCTGCTCCAGCGCGCCGCGGTCGCGCGCGGCGTCCGGCGGGGTGCTGAGCGCCGCACCGGAGTGGATCGCGATGGTGGACAGGTGCGAGGCGATGACGTCGTGCAGGTCGCGCGCCATCGCCGCCCGCTCCGCGCGCACGGCCTCGTGCCGGTCGAGCTCGGCGATCCGTTCGAGGTCGGTGGCGCGTCTGCGCTCCAGCTCCGCGGTCCGCCGCGCCTCGTCCGCGCGGGACCGTTCCACGGCGGCCAGCTCGGACTTCTGCCGCACGTTGTCCGCCCACCACATCGGGACCAGCAGGATCGCGCTCAGGTTCAGGCCCGTCGTGACGAAGGCGCGCGCGTCGCGGGTCGCCTCGCCGGCGGCGACCGCCCCCGCGACGGTCAGCGCGACGGCCGTGCCCCACAGCCACCGGCGCGCCGTCGGGCCGGACCACATCGATGCCGCGAACAGCAGGTCCCACAGCACGAGCAGGATCGCGAGGCTGCCGCCCCACGCCAGGTCCACCAGGGTGACGGCGACACCGCCGGCGAGCGCCAGCATCGGGCGAGAGCGCTTGACGAGCGTGAGGGCGCACCCGACGGCGAGGAGCGCGACCCGCCACCACGGCTCCGGCACCACCGCGCCGAGAGGGCCGCCACGGAAGAGGTCGACGAGCCCGACCTCCAGCAGGAGCCAGCCCAGCGCGAACAGGGTCAGCGCAGTGGCGACGTCGCCGCGCCGGTCGTCGCCGCCCCACACCCGCACGAGCCTCCCGAGGAGGGTGGGGGCGGGGCGGTCGGTCGTCACCGCACCATCCCAGCACAGGGAGCCCGACGGGGGATCGGTCGAAGGGTGTACCCCCGGTCGGCCGTGCAGGATCAGTCGTTCGGGCGACGACGGCCGCCGGGCCGGCCGCGAGGATCGTCGGCATGGACCTCATCGACCTCGGCGGGCTGGAAGGCGCGGGCCTCGGCGTGCTCGCGGGAGCGCTGGTCGTGCTGGCGCTGATCGACTCGACCAGCTTCGGCACCCTGCTCATCCCCGTGTGGCTGCTCATGGCGCCCGGTCGGCCCCGACCGGCGCGGCTGCTCGCGTACCTCGGAACGGTCGCGGGCTTCTACCTCGCGGTGGGGATCGCGGTGATGCTCGGGGCGGGTGCCCTGCTGGACCGGTACGGCGACGTGCTGGACTCGCGGCCGGTGATGCTGCTGCAGCTCGCCCTCGGCGTCTTCCTGTTCGCGATCAGCTGGCGTTTCGACGGCAAGAAGGCCGAGGCGCGGGCCGCGCGCCAGGGCGCGAAGCCCGGGCGGCTGGTGCGCTGGCGGGCACGGGCCATGGGGATCGAGTCGGCCGCGGGCGCCGAGAGCACCGCGAGCACCGCGGGCACGACGACGCCGGACGGCGCCGTGGCGGGCCTGCTGCCCGGGACCGTCCCGACGTCGACGGTCGCGGCACCGAACGCGTCGCTGCTGCCGCTGCTGGGGCTGGCGCTCGGCGCGGTGGCTCTCGAGGTGGGGACGATGCTGCCGTACCTGGCGGCGATCGGCCTCATCACGACGTCGGACCTCGGCACGGGCACGAGCGTCGGCGTCCTCGCCGCGTACTGCGTGGTCATGGTGCTGCCGGCGCTGCTCCTGCTGGGCGGGCGGCTCGCCGCAGCCCGGTTCGTCGAGCCGCTGCTGGCCCGGCTGGAGAGGTGGCTGTCCAGGAACGCCGCCGACCTCACGGGCTGGGCGCTCGGCATCCTCGGTGTGCTGCTGACGCTCAACGCCCTCGGCCGGCTCGGCTGGACGGGCTGATCAGGCCTCCAGCTCGTCCAGCACCCGCTGCAGGTTGGCGCGCGCAGTGCGCTGGTACCCGGCCACCCAGTCGCCGGAGTACCCGCGGGGCACGATCTCCACGACCAGGAGGCAGGCGAAGTACGCCCGGTAGAGGCGCAGGCGCTGCCAGGCGTCCGGGTCGCCCGAACCCGGCGTGCCGTGGCCGACGCCGAGGTCCCCGCCGGCGTCCCGGTAGCCGGCCAGCAGCTCCGCGTCCACGGCGCCGGCGCCGAGCTGGTCCGCGCCGACGAGCTCGAACACCGGGTCGCCCCACAGCGCCCGCTCGGCGTCGAACGCTCCGACCACCGTGCGGTCGGCGGGGTCGAGCAGCAGGTTGCCGGGCCACAGGTCGGCGTGCACGAGCCGCGGCGTCGTGACGGCGGCGAGCAGTTCGTGGTGCCGCTCGACGGCGGCCAGGAGCCGGCCGGCGGGCAGCTCGACGTCCCAGCGTGCGGCGTCGTCGAGGGCGGCGCGCACCATGCGCGCGAACGCCTCCGGCCAGGTGGCGGCGGCGAGGCCGGCCTCGGGCGCCGGGTAGCCGAACGGGTCGGGGGCGTCGTCGTCGCGGTCGAGGCGGTGCAGGCGGGCCATCAGGCCGCCCAGCGAGCGGCGGGCCCGGGCGGCGGTCGCCTCGTCCAGCTCGAGGGTGCTCCACAGGTCGCCGTCGAGGAAGGTCGTGACGAGCGCGTCGCCGTCCACGTGGGCGCGCGTCGTGTCGTGGTGCAGCACCCGTGGCAGGGGCAGGCCGGCGGCGTGGGCGACCCGGTCGACCGCCGCCTCCGTGCCGAGCACGCCGTGCTCGTAGCGCAGCAGGCGGGAGGTGTCCGCGCCGGTCACCTTCACGACCACCGTCCGCCCGTCGGCGAGGTCGGCGCGCACCACGCTCGCGAACAGGCCGCCGCTCAGCGGAGCCACGCGGCGCACGTCGCCGAGCGGCGCGAGCAGCGCGAGGACCTGCTCGTCGGTGACCGCCGCCTTGGTGAGCACGCGCGTGAGCGTAGCGGCCGGTCAGCCCGCGAGGAGCGCGGGCAGCTCGAGCAGCGAGTCGACGACGGTGGTGCGCGCCGCCTCGGGCCGCTCGGCGTGCAGGTACCCCCACGGGCCGCGGCGGACGAGGATCGGCATCATGCCGGCGTCGGCGGCAGGCAGGACGTCGTTGTCGAGGCGGTCACCGACGTACGCGATCTCGGCGGCGGGCACGCCGGAGAGCTCGGCGACCTTCGCGAAGAACCCCGGGTCGGGCTTCTGCACGCCCCACTCGTCAGAGGTGCGGATGGCGTCGACGGGCAGGTCCATCGCCTCGAGCGCGGCGCGCGCCTGCGGCGGCTGGTTCCCCGCGACGACGACGGCGAGCCCCGCGGCGCGCAGCGCGGCCAGCGCCTCGCGCACGTCGGGGTAGAGGTCGTCGGCGTCGAAGTTCTCCCGCAGGCCGGCCGGGTCGTCCGCCGCCCACCGCTCGATCTCCGCGGGGACGTCGAGGTCCGGGCGGACCATCTCGAACGCGTGCCGGTGCGACAGGTCGAGGGCCGCGCACCCGCCGAGGACGCCCAGGAACGTCAGGGCCGGCACGCCCAGGCGGTCGGCCCAGCGGGTCCAGATCCGGGTCTCGTCGATGAGGGTCTCGCCGACGTCGAACACCACCGCACGCACCATGCCCGTGACCCTATCGGGCACGCGCCCTGGCATCCTCCGCGCTGCCGGAGGACAGCCTGTTGTCAGTGTCCGTTCAGATCCTGCGGCTATCGTGCGGAGCATGGCTGAACCGCGCGAAGCCCAGGCAGTCCCCGTGACGCTGTCGACCGCCTCGGTGTATCCGCGCCGCGCGGCGTTCGCGTTCGAGGTGGCGGCCGAGCTGGGGTACGACGGCGTCGAGGTCATGGTGTGGTCCGACCCGGCCACGCAGGACCCGGCCCAGCTGCAGCGGCTGTCCGACGAGCACGGGGTGCCGATCCGGTCCGTGCACGCCCCGACGCTGCTGGTCAGCCAGCGGGTGTGGGGCCGGTCGCCGGCCGACAAGCTGCGCCGGGCCGTCGACATGGCGGGTGAGCTCGGCGCCCCGACCGTCGTGGTGCACCCGCCGTTCCGCTGGCAGTACAAGTACGCCCGGCAGTTCCAGGACCTCGTGCACGAGCTCAACGAGGCCAGCCTCCACCAGGACGGCGGCGTCACCGTCGCGGTGGAGAACATGTACCCCTGGAAGCCGCGCTCCCGCGGCGACCGCGAGCTGAAGGCCTACCTGCCCGGCTGGGACCCGGCCGAACACGACTACGACGCCGTGACCCTCGACCTCTCCCACGCGGCGATCGCCCGTCAGGACGGGCTCGCGCTGGTGCACGGCTTCGGCGACAAGCTGCGGCACGTGCACCTCGCCGACGGGACGGCGTCCGGCCGCGACGAGCACATGGTGCCCGGCCGCGGCGACATGGCGTGCGACAAGGTGCTCGAGGAGCTGGCGCGGCGCGACTACGCGGGCGACGTCGTCGTCGAGATCTCCACGCGCAAGGCGCGCACCGCGAGCGAGCGGCACGCCGACCTGCAGGCCGCGCTCAAGTTCGCGCGGGCGCATCTCGCCCCGGTTCCGGAGCCGTACCAGCCGCCCCCGCCGGAGCACCACCACCTGCCTGCCGACGCCTGGTAGGCGCCGCCGGTCGTGGCGTCGCGGTGTCGTGGCGGCGCGGTCAGGCCACGGCGACGCGGGCGCCGACGGCGCGCAGCACGAACGCCTCGGTGGCGCGGATCGCGCGCTCCCGTGCGGCGGGGTCGTCCGGGATGAGCCTGCCCGACAGGCACGCGTTGACGAGCTGCACGGTCGGCTCGATGTCCTGCTCGGGGAACTCGCCCTCCGCGATCCCCGCGCGCAGGATGCGCTTGAGGATCGACTCGACGATCTCGGCGTGCTCGCGCAGCCGCGCCTGCGTGGTGCGCGAGAGCACGGTGCGCAGGTCCGGGCCGGGCGCGAGGTGGAAGACGCGGGTGAGCTGGGCCTGCTGACGGATGTACGTCCGGAGCTGTTCGACGGGGTCGGCCACCTCGGCGAGGGCCCGCTCCAGGGTCTGCGCGTACTGCTCGGTCTCGTGGGTGATGAACCCGAGCAGCAGGGCTTCCTTGTCGGGGAAGTGGTTGTAGACCGCGGTGCGACCGACGCCGGCCGCCGTCGCGATGTCGGCCAGCGTCACGGAGTCGAACCCTCGCTCGGACATCAGCGTCGAGAGGGCGGTGAACAGCTTGTGCCGGGTCATCTGGCGGTGCTCGTGCAGGCTCTTCCCGATGATCTTGGGCATGCTGACATCATAGGCATCCGTTGTCAGCACCTCTGGACGCTAGGGTGCGGTTGTGACCGACCCCACCGCTCAGCCAGACGGCATCGTCCCCGACACCAAGGACTGGACCTGGGTGCTGGAGCGCCCCTGTCCGGACTGCGGCTTCGCGGCCTCCGAGATCGCGCCGTCCGACGTCGGGCCGGCCGTCCGCGAGACGTTGCCGCGCTGGCGCGTGGCCCTCGCCCGCCCCGACGTCGCCGCGCGGCCCCGCCCCGAGGTCTGGTCGACGCTCGAGTACGCCGCCCACGTGCGCGACGTCTTCCGCATCTTCGACGAGCGCCTCGCGCTGATGCTCGCCGAGGACGACCCGGCGTTCGCGAACTGGGACCAGGACGTCGCCGCCCTCGAGGGCGACTACGCCCACCAGGACGTCGCGACCCTGGTCGCCGAGCTCGACGCCGACGGTGCCGCCGTCGCCGCGGCGTTCGACGCCGTCGCGCCGGGCGAGGAGGAGCGCACCGGGCGCCGGTCCAACGGCTCGGTCTTCACCGTCCGCACGCTGGGGCAGTACTTCCTGCACGACGTCGTGCACCACCTGCACGACGTGCGCGCCTGACGGACCTCGTCTCGCGTCTGCGCAGGTCACACGTTCGCAACACGGTCGTGACACGCAGGTGACGGCGGGGCCGGTACGGTCCGCGCCATGGCCAGGGTCCCGGCGCTCGTCCCCGCGGAGCACACCTCCGACCACGTGCTCGTCGTGCCACGTCCGGCCGGCGACGGCGGCGGCCCGGGCCACGACCTGCCCGAGCTGGCTGCGGCCTGGTTCGACGACGTCGGCTGGCTGACCCCGCCGTCCGCCGCCGGACCGTCCCGGACCGGCGGCGGGGCGCGGTTCCACGGGGTGCGGGCCGCGGCCCGGCCGTCCGCGGGGGTGCTGCGGCTCGGCGTGGAGCA
>JADHZE010000161.1 GCA_026934365.1 Isoptericola sp. QY 916
CGTCGGCTCCGGGCCGACCGCGGGCGCCGTCGTCATCGACCGCCCGGCCGCCGGCCTGGGCGCCGCGGTGCGGCTGCACGTGGCCACCGGCACGCTGCCGGTGCGGGACGTCGTCGCGACCCGCGTGCTGCTCGAGTCCTGGGCCGTGGCCCAGGCGGCGGAGCGGGCGACGGACCTCGCGCCCGGCGCGGCCGCCCACCTCGAGGAGGCGCGCCGGCTCCTGGGCCGGATGGAGGACGACGACGTCCAGCCGGCGGAGTTCCTCGAGCTCGACCAGGCGTTCCACCTGGAGTTCGTGCGCATGGCCGGGAACGTGCTGGTCGAGGCCGTGATGACCGGGCTGCGCGGCGCGATCGGCGGGTACGTCGCCGTCGGGATCGAGCGGCTGCCGTCGTGGCCGCGCACCGCCACGCGGCTGCGTGCCGAGCACCGCGCCGTGCTCGACGCCGTCGCCGCCGGGGATGCCGAGGCCGCCTCCGCCGCGGTGAAGGCGCACATCGAGGGCTTCTCCCGCGAGGCCGGGGTCTGACGCTCGCACGGTGGCACGCGCGACCTGGGGACGACGGGCAGGGGGTGTCCGCGGGGGCCGCTAGCGTCCTGCGGGTGGCCGCGGCTCGGCGGCCGGACGCGACGGGCCCGGACGGGCGGGGGTGACGGATGGAGCGGGAGGACGCCGCCCGGCTGGCGCGCGGCCTGATGGCCGAGCACGGGCTGTCCGTCTGGACGTTCCGGTTCGACCGGGCGCGGCGGCGCGCGGGCCTGTGCCGGTACGACCGCCGCGAGATCAGCCTGTCGGGGCCGCTGACGGAGCTGTACGACGAGGCGGACGTGCGCGAGGTGGTGCTGCACGAGATCGCGCACGCGCTGGCCGGCGCGCGGCACGGGCACGACGCCGTCTGGCGCGCGACGGCGCGGTCGATCGGCTCCACGGGCCGGCGCGTGGTGCGCGACGACAGCCCCGAGGTGGAGGGCGACTGGGTCGGCCGGTGCCCGGCCGGGCACCGGGTGACGCGCTTCCGCCGGCCGCAGCGCCCGCAGGCGTGCGCCCGATGCTCGCCGGTGTTCGACCGGCGCTTCCTGCTCACCTGGACGTACCGCGGCCGGCCGGTGCCCGAGCTCGGCCCGCCCGCGGCGACGGATGGCGAGGCGCCTCGGACCAGCGGGACCTCGGCGCCCGCGGAGGCGCCGTCGCGGGTGGACCCGGCCGGTGTCCGGCCGGGGGAGCGGCTGCGGGTGGTCGCACCGGGCCGGTACGACGGCGTCGTCGGCACGCTGCTGAAGCGCGGGCGGACGCGGTTCCACCTGCAGGTCGGCAGGTCGGTGCTCACGGTGCCGTTCGGCCTGGTGGAACGCCCCTGACCGGCCGTCCGCGCGAAGTGGTGCGGACCGGACGCGCCGCCGACGCGGTCGGCACGCTGCCCTGACCTGGGGTTGTGCTTGCCCGGGTCGACGGGCATCATGGTCGCGCACCACCTGCTTGAATCCATTCAACCTCGACGACCGACGACGGCCGCCGAGGGTGGCTCGACGACGAGACCTCGAGGTGAGCACCAGTGCCAGCACAGAACCGCCCAGCGCGTCCATCGATGGAAAGCGCTCACCAGTCGCCCCGTCGCCCGGCGGCTCGGCCCGCCCGCAGGACCCTCGCCGCGGGCGCGACGACCGTCGGCCTGGTCCTCGCGGGCCTGTCCGCCACCGCCGGCGCCGCATCGGGCGCGGCGGCCGCCGACGTCCCCGCTCCCACCGCCGTCCGCGTCGCCCGCGCCGTCGACGGCGCGCTGTCGATGCGCTGGAACGCGGTGGAGGGCGCCGCCGGCTACGTGCTGTCCCGCAGCGACGCCGTCGACGGGGAGTACGCCGAGGTCGCGCGCACGGACGAGCGCACGGTCTACGCGACCGACGACGTCGACACCACCGCCGTGCACTACTACCGGGCGCAGGCGATCGGCGCCGACGGCACCCTGTCCGCGCCGTCCGCGGTCGCCGTCGGCACGCTGGTGGGCGACGGGGTCGCGGACCCGGAGATCCCCGAGGGCGGGCTCACCCTCGACTTCGGCAACGGCGCGACGGCGGCGGGAGCGACGCGGATCGTCGCGGGTCCCGCGTACTCGAAGGCGCACCGCGTCGGCTTCGTCGACCCCGCCCAGGTGACCCCGGTCCGGCGCGACGGCGACGACCCGCTGCGCTCCGACCTGGTCCGCGTCGGCGACACCGAGCTGGTGGTCGACCTCCCCGACGGCGACTACACCGTGGGCGTCGTCGCGGGCGATCCCGAGGCCGCCACCGACATCGCGATCACCGCCGAGCAGATGGCCAAGGTGCCCGCCACCGAGAAGGCCGCGGGGGAGTACCTCGAGACCGAATTCGACATCGCGCTGGTCGACGGCCAGCTCAACCTCGACTTCGCGGGCGCGGCGGCGAACCTCGCCGCCCTCACGATCACCCCGCAGACGCCTCGCGAGGCGGGCGCCGAGCCCACCGTCTACGTCACCGGCGACTCGACCGTCCAGACCTACACCGACTACTGGGCGCCGCAGGCCGGCTGGGGCCAGATGCTGGGGCGGTTCCTGTCCGACGGGGTGACCGTCGACAACCACGCGATCGGCGGCCGGTCGTCCAAGAACTTCATCAGCCAGGGCCGCCTCGACGAGGTGCTGCGCCAGATCCGCCCGGGCGACTACCTCTACGTGCAGTTCGGGCACAACGACAACAGCTACGGCGTCGACGACCGCTACGCGGCGCCGGCGGACTACCGCAACTACCTGCGCACCTTCGTCGAGGGCGCGACGCAGCGCGGCGCGACGCCGATCCTCGTCACCCCCGTGTCGCGACGCAGCTTCGACGCATCCGGGCACGCGAACGTCTCGTTCCCGCAGTACGTCGAGCAGGCGCGGGCGCTCGCCGAGGAGACCGGCACCCCGCTGGTCGACCTGTCCGCCTCCAGCCGCGCCTACCTGGACGAGATCGGGCCCGAGGCCGCCACGTCGGTGTTCCTGTGGGTGCCCGCGGGCGTCTACCCGGCCCGTCCGGACGGCACGCAGGACGACACCCACTTCCAGGAGTACGGCGCGATCCAGATGGCGCGCCTGGTCGCGCAGGACACCGCCGGCCTCGACGTCCCGCTGGCCGACGAGGTCGTCGAGGCCGAGCCGCCCGCCGAGGTGCCGGCCGCGCCCACGGGGCTCGCCGCCTCCGCGGTGTCGGGCGCGGGCGCCACGCTGACCTGGGACGCGGCCGACGGCGCGGACATCTACCGCGTGCTGCTCAAGGACGCGGACGCCGGCGACGACGCCTACGCCCTGCGGACGACGTCCACCATCGGACGCGTCGACCTCACCGGCCTCGAGGCGGGCGCCTCCTACGACGTGCGCGTCGTCGCGGTGAACGGCCGCGGCGACTCCGCGCCGTCCGAGGCCCTGCGGCTGACCACGAAGGAGCCGCTCTACCGGTTCGACGTGCAGCCCGCGGGCGCCGTGACGATGGACGGCTACCTCCCGCTCGACGGCACGACGCTCTACGCGCAGGGCCTGGGGTACGGCTTCACCTCGGCGACCGGCCCGGGCGGGCGCGACCGCGGCACGGGCTTCGACCCGGTGCCGACGGCGCTGCAGCGCGACTTCCTGCTGCCGTCGGCGAGCACGCCGATCGCCGTCGACGTCGAGGACGGCACCTACTCCGTCGCCGTCGAGTGGGGCGACATGCTCGGCACCGCCGGCCTCGCCGTGACGCTCGAGGGCGAGGACCGCGGCTCGGCCAACGCCGGGCGCGGCACCACCTCGACGCGCGTGCTCGCGCCGGTCGAGGTGACCGACGGCCGGCTCGACGTCGTCGCGTCGGGCTGGCTCAACGGACTGACCATCACGCGCCTCGACGACGAGGCCACGACCACCGGAGGGAACCGATGACGACACCCCTGCACCACCCCACCGCATCACCGCGAAGGAAAGGCCGCCCCCTGGCCGCCGGGGCGCTGGCGCTGGGCCTGGTCCTGCCCGTCGTCTGCGCGGCGTCGGCCGCGCCCGCCACGGCGTCGGACGGCGTCGTGACGTCGTCGAGCACGACGACGCCGAAGCGGCAGGCCGAGCGCCTCGACCGCTCCCCGGTCGCGGTGTCCACCGACGACGGCGTGTACGTCGGCTGGCGCATGCTCGGCGACGACCCCGAGGCGATCGGCTTCCACGTCTACCGCGACGGCAAGCGCCTCACGGACCGTCCGGTCAGGGACTCGACCAACTTCGTCGACCCCGACGGGACGGCGTCGTCGACGTACCGGGTGAGCACCGTCAAGGGCAACGGCAAGGGCAAGGGCAACGAGCGGTGGGCCACGGACGAGTTCAGGGTCTGGGACGGCCAGACCCTCGACGTCCCGCTCGACAAGCCGGCCGACGGCACGACGCCCGACGGCAAGGCGTACTCCTACCGCGCCAACGACGCCTCCGTGGGCGACGTCGACGGCGACGGGCAGTACGAGATCGTGCTCAAGTGGGACCCGACCAACTCGCAGGACAACTCCAAGGGCGGGTACACGGGCAACGTGTACCTCGACGCCTACGAGCTGGACGGCACGCAGCTGTGGCGGATCGACCTGGGGCGGAACGTCCGGGCGGGCGCCCACTACACCCAGTTCCAGGTCTTCGACTACGACGGCGACGGCCGCGCCGAGGTCATGGCCAAGACCGCCGACGGCACCGTCGACGGCGCGGGCACGGTGATCGGCGACGCGGACGCGGACCACCGCAACGCGAGCGGCTACGTGCTGGCCGGGCCCGAGTTCCTCTCCGTCTTCGACGGCGAGACCGGCGCCGCGGTCGACACGGTCGACTACACGCCGGCGCGCGGCACGGTCACCGACTGGGGCGACGGTTACGGGAACCGGGTCGACCGGTTCCTCGCCGGCACCGCCTACCTCGACGGCGAGCACCCGAGCGCGATCTTCTCTCGCGGCTACTACACGCGGGCCGTGATCGCGGCCTACGACTTCGACGGCGAACACCTGACGCGACGCTGGGTGTTCGACTCCGACGAGGCGGGCGACCAGTACGAGGGCCAGGGCAACCACAACCTGTCCGTCGCCGACGTGGACGGGGACGCGAGGGACGAGATCGTCTTCGGCTCGATGACGATCGACGACGACGGCTCCGCGCTCTACAACACCGGGCTGGGCCACGGGGACGCGCTGCACGTGGGCGACCTGGACCCGTCCCGGCCGGGTCTCGAGGTCTTCGCGGCCCAGGAGTCGATGAGCGCCTCGGGGAACCGCGGGGCGACGTTCCGCGACGCTGCGACCGGCGAGGTGCTCTGGTCGATCCCTGCCACGCGCGACACCGGGCGCGCCGCCGCCGGCGACATCGACCCGCGGTACGCGGGCGCCGAGGGCTGGGCCGTCGGCGGCGACGCCGCATGGAACTCCCGCGTGGGCGAGCTGCACGCCGCGTCCGGCGAGCTGATCGGGAGCACCATCCCCGCCGCCAACTTCCTCACGTACTGGGACGGCGACCTGCTCGCGGAGATCGGCGACCACGAGTTCGACGACGGCCCCCGCACCGGCGTGCCCACGATCTCGAAGTGGGACTACGAGAACGGCGAGCAGGTCGAGCTCTACCGCGCGACCGGCACGCTGTCGAACAACGACACCAAGGGCAACCCCGCCCTGCAGGCGGACCTGTTCGGCGACTGGCGCGAGGAGATCGTCACCCGCACCGAGGACTCGACGGCGCTGCGGATCGCCACGACCGTCATCCCGACGGAGCACCGGCTGCGCACCCTGATGTCCGACCCGGTCTACCGGCTCGGCGTCGCCTGGCAGAACACCGCCTACAACCAGCCGCCGCACACGTCGTACTTCCTCGGCGAGGGGATGACGACGCCGGCCGCCCCGGCCCTGGCGTACACGACGCCGGCGCGGCCGGGGGAGAAGGTCGGCCGCTGAGCCGCCCGCCCCGCGAGCACGGGTGAGACCAGGGCGGGTGCGGTGGGATGATCGCTCCCATGAGTGAGTCCACCGCACCCGCCCTGACGCTGCCGGCGGGCGCCGCCGGGTCCCGCATCGTCGGCCTCGGGCACCACCAGCCCGAGAGGGTCATGACCAACGACGACGTCGCGAAGCTCGTCGAGACCAACGACGAGTGGATCCGCTCCCGGACCGGCATCGTCACCCGCCACGTCGCGGCCGACCACGTCACCGTCGCGGACATGGCCACGGGGGCCGCCCGGCACGCGCTCGACGACGCCGGCGTCGCGGCCTCCGACGTCGACCTCGTGGTCGTCGCGACCACCACCGCGTTCGACCGGTCGCCCAACACGGCGGGCCGCGTCGCCTACGCGCTGCGCACCGGCGTCCAGCCCGGGGCGAGCACCCCCGAGGGCGAGGAGGTGCCCGACCTGCGCAACGTCGTCGGGCCCGCCGTCATCGACGTCAACACGGCGTGCTCCGGCTTCGCGTACGCCGTGGGCGTCGCCGACCAGGCGATCCGCGCCGGGTCCGCGCGCACCGCCGTCGTGGTCGGCTCGGAGAAGCTCACGGCCGTGACCGACTGGTCCGACCGCAGCAGCTGCATCCTCACCGCCGACGGCGCGGGCGCGGTCGTGCTGCAGGCCACCGACACGCCGGCGGTCGGGCCCGTCGTGTGGGGCTCGGAGCCCGAGCTGACCCCGGCGGTGGTGATCGAGGCGCCGCAGGAGAAGTTCGCGCAGGACGGCCGCGCCGTCTTCAAGTGGGCCATCACCCGCGCCGCCGACCGCGCCCGCCGGATCGTCGAGGCCTCCGGGCTCACGCTGGACGACATCGGCGTCCTCGCCGCGCACCAGGCCAACCTGCGCATCATCGAGCCGCTCGCCAAGTCGCTGGGGCTCGAGGACCGCGTCGTCGTCACCGACATCACCGAGTCCGGCAACACGTCGGCGGCGTCGATCCCGATGGGGCTGTCCAAGTGGTGGCACTCCGGCAGGATCCCGGCGAGCACGCCGGCGCTGCTCTTCGGCTTCGGCGGCGGCTTCACCTGGGCCGGCCAGGTCGTCATCACCCCGTCGAGGTAGTACGGGCTCTGCCGAGGTAGTACCAACCCTGCCGAGGTAGTACGGATCTCGCCGAGGTAGTACTACCTCGGCGAGATCCGTACTACCTCGGCGAGATCCCGACTACCTCGGCACGAAGGGAACTACCTCGCGGGGGTGGGGAGGACGGCGGCGCTCGGGTAGGCTGTCGGAAACCGCTTACCCGACGTCGCCGTCGTGGCGACACCCAAGGAGATCGACGATGCCCTCCGTCCCCACCCCCGCCGGCAGCTCGACCGACGAAGGGCGCCGCCGTTACGCCGTCGCGGGCGCCGGCCACCGTGCCGGCATGTACGTGAACGCTCTGATCGGCGACCACGCCGCCGACGGCGAGATCGTCGCCTGGGTGGAGCCCAACCCGGTGCGCGCGGCCGTGCACGAGGCGAAGGTCGCCGCCGCCGTGGGCGGCGATCGTCCCGTCTACCACCCCGACCACCTGGAGAAGGCCCTCGACGAGCAGCGGGTCGACCGCCTCGTCGTCACGTCGGTCGACAACACGCACGCCGACCTCGTCTCCCGGGCGCTCCGCGCGGGCGTCGACGTCGTCGTCGAGAAGCCGATCGCCGCCACCGAGGACGAGGCGCGGCAGATCGCCGACGCCGTCGCCGAGACGGGCCGCGACCTCACGATGACGTTCAACTACCGCTACTCGCCGCGCAACTCCGCGCTGCGCGAGGTCATCGCGTCCGGGGAGATCGGGCAGGTGCTGAGCGTCCACTTCGACTGGGCCCTCGACACCGTGCACGGCGCGGACTACTTCCGCCGCTGGCACCGCGAGAAGGTCAACAACGGCGGCCTGCTGGTGCACAAGTCCAGCCACCACTTCGACCTCGTCAACTGGTGGATCGACGCCGTCCCGCAGCGCGTCTTCGCCAGCGGCGGCCGCCGGTTCTACGGCGACGACGCCGCGCACGCGTCCGGCTACGAGCCGACGGCGGGGGAGAAGGCGCTGAACGACCAGGGCGTTGACCCGTGGCGCATCGACGTCGGCGCCGACCCGTACCTCTCCGAGCTGTACGGTCCCGAGGCGCAGGCCGTGGACGGCTACCGCCGCGACCGCAGCGTCTTCGACGCGGGCATCACCACCGAGGACACCCTCGGTCTCGTCGTCGAGTACGCCGGCGGCCCTGTGCTCACCTACTCGCTCACGGCCAGCGCGCCGTGGGAGGGGTACCGGGTCGTCGTCAACGGCTCGCGCGGCCGCGCCGAGCTCGAGGTGGTCGAGCGCGGGTCCGTCGTCTTCGGCGCGGACGGCAAGGCGACCGTGGACCCGAGCTTCACCGCGACCTTCGGCGAGGACACGGTCCGCCCCGAGGGTGAGCGGCTCGTCGTGCAGAAGCACTGGGAGCGTGCGGAGGAGCGGCCGATCGTCGCCGTCGGGCACGGCGGCCACGGTGGCGGCGACGCCCTGCTCCTGGCCGACGTCTTCCGCGGCCGCACCGAGGCCGACCCGCTGGGCCGCGCCGCCGGCTTCCGCGACGGCCTGCGCGCGTCCGGCATCGGCTACGCCGGCAACCGCTCGCTGGCCACCGGCGACCCGGTGCGCCTCGACGACCTGGGCCTCGGCATCGACCTTCTGACCTCTGCGCCGAGGTAGCAGCGCCCGTGCCGAGGGAGTTCCTGGCCCGTGGTCAGGTACTACCTCGGCGCGAGGCGTACTACCTCGGCGGGGCTCGTGCTACCTCGGCGGGGTGGAGCGGAGCACGCCCGCTCCGGCACCGGCGTCCACCACGGCGGGCACGGCCCGGGTGGGCAGCAGCCGGTAGCGGTAGTGGTCGGACGGCGTCCAGCGGGCGTCGTCGGCGAGCGGCGCGTCGGCCGTGGCGTTGAACGCGCCGACGGCGTCGACGGGGCGACCGTTCACCAGCGTGCCGGTCTCGCGCAGCATCGTGCCGCCGTAGGCGCCCACGGCCCGCGCGGGCTCGACCCCCGGGGCGAGGCGCAGCGCGTTGTTCTCCACGACCAGGCTCGACTCCTTGCCGGCGCCCCAGAAGTACTGGAACGTCGAGGCTCTCGACTGCTCGTAGGAGTTGTCGTAGACGTGCACGTCGCCGAAGCGCACGCGCGGCGCGCGCTGGCCGATGTCCTGGAAGCGGTTGTGGTGGATCGTCACGCGGTGCTGGCCGCGGTCCTGAAGCCGCGAGTCGGACGAGCCGATGATCATCGTCTTGTCGTGGGACTCGAAGCGGTTCCACGACACGGTCACCAGGTCGCCGCCGTGCGTGACGTCCAGCAGGCCGTCGTGGATCTCGAACGGCCGGCCGAACACCTGCGGCAGGGACGACGCCGGGTGGTCGCCGTCGTCGAAGGTGTTGTGGTCCACCCAGACGCCGGTGGACGTCCAGACGGACAGGTTGTCGTAGGCGGAGTTCCAGCTGCCGAGGTCGCCGTCGGTGGGGTCCCACTGCGGGAAGCAGTCGCGGCCGTCGGAGAGGGTCAGGTTGCGCACGATGACGTTGTGCGAGTCGCGGACCCGCAGGTTCGCGCCGACGACCCGGGCGTCGTCGCCCACGCCGACGATCGTGACGTTCGAGCCGACGTGCACCTGCGTCTGCGCGGCCTGGACCTTGGCGGCCGCGAGGCGCGCGTCCTCCAGCGCCCCCGCGGGCTCCTCGGTGCCCCAGACGGCGGGGTCGTACGCCGCGACGTAGTCGTCCATGGAGAACGGGTCGCCGGTGCCCGCCACCGGCACCCGGTCGGCGAAGTCCTGGCAGCCCAGGGCCGCGCCGTCGGCGCCCGTGAAGGCGTCGATCGTGCCGCGCACGTAGACGATGCGCGGCACCTCGAGCCCGCGCCCGTCGTCGAGGTCCGCGCCCGCGCGGCCGCCCAGGGCGTCGCGCAGCTCGGCCCACGTGTCGACGACGTACACCTCGGACGCCGCGG
>JADHZE010000162.1 GCA_026934365.1 Isoptericola sp. QY 916
GCTCGCGTCCGAGCGCGTGAGCTTCTCCGCCGTCGTCGAGCGCACGCCGTGGCTGCGCGCCGCGGACGGCTGGGGTCGCCGCCCGGCGGCGACGCCGGGCCCGGCGCAGGAACCCGCCTCGGGGGAGTGAACCCATGACGTCGCGCCCGGGCGGGCTGCGGGCGGCGACCCAGACCCTCGCCGGCGCCGCCGCGATGATCACCGTCGTGACGGTGGCGAGCCGGCTGGTCGGGTTCGCCCGGTCGCTGGTGCTGTCGTGGGCCGTGGGCACGGAGGGTGTCGGCCCCGCGTACACCGCGGCGAACCAGCTGCCGAACGTGCTGTTCGAGGTCGCCGCGGGCGGCGCGCTCGCGGGCGCCGTCGTCCCGCTGCTCGCCGGGCCGATCGCGCGGCGCTCCGCGAAGGAGACCTCCGGGGTGGCCTCGGCGCTGCTCGGCTGGACGCTCGCCGTCCTGGTGCCGCTCGGCGCCCTGCTCGCGATCCTCGCCGGGCCGATCGCGTCGCTCCTCATGGGCGACAAGCACCCCGAGCTCGTGGACGTCACCGCCACCTTCGTGCGGACGTTCGCGCTCCAGGTGCCGCTGTACGGGCTCGCGGTGGTGCTCGGCGGCATCCTGCAGGCCCACAAGCGCTTCTTCTGGCAGGCGTTCGCGCCGCTGCTGTCCAGCCTCGCCGTGATCGCCGTCTACCTCGTGTTCGTCGGCATGGCCGACGGCGACCAGGGCGACGTCGCGGCGCTCTCGACGACGGCGATCGGCTGGCTGGGCTGGGGGACGACGGCGGGCGTCGCGTTCCTCGCGCTGCCGCTCGTCCTCCCGGTGCTCCGGACGGGGACGCGGCTGCGCCCCACGCTGCGCTTCCCCGGGGGCGAGGGCGTCCGTGCCCGCAACCTCGCGCTGGCCGGCGTCGGTGCGCTGGTGGCGCAGCAGCTGTCCGTGCTCGCCGTGATGGGAGCGGCGTTCCAGTTCGGGCCGGAGCAGACGTTCCCCACGTACACGTTCGCGCAGCAGGTCTACCTGTTGCCCTACGCCGTGCTGGCGTTCCCGCTCGCGACGAGCGCGTTCCCGCGGCTCGCCGAGCACGTGGCGCACGGACGCCACGACCGGTTCCGCGGCCTGCTCGCCACGACCACCCGCACGCTGCTCGTGGTGTCCGGGCTGGGCGTGGGTGCGCTCGTCGCCGCGTCAGGGGCCGTGGAGGCCGTGTTCGCCCGCATCGCGAGCGGGTCGGTCGCGGGGCTCGGCGGCGCCGTCGCGTGGATGGCGCCGGGGATCGTCGGGTTCGCGCTGATCCTGCACCTGTCGCGGGCGCTGTACGCGATCGACCACCAACGGGTGGCGGTGGTCGTCACGGCGGCCGGGTGGCTGGTCGTGGCCGTGGCGGCGTTCGCGCTGCCCGCCGTGACGGGAGTCCGGGACCAGGCGGGCGTGCTGGCCCAGCTCGGCCTGGCCACGGCGCTGGGCATGACGATCGCCGGGGCGGGCCTGCTCGCGGCGGTGGGCCGGTACGCCGGCCGCGAGGCGCTGCGGGGGATCCCGCGGACCCTCGTCGTGCTCGTCGTCGCGACCGGGCTCGGTGCGTGGGCCGGGTCGCTGGTGTCGGGCGCGCTGCTCCCGGCGGACGCCTCGATCCTCCCGGCTCTGGGCGTCGGGGTGCTCGCCGCCGTGGTCGGGGGCGTCGTCGTCGTGGGCGGCTTCCTGCTGGCCGACCGGTCCGCCGTGACGGGGATCGTGCGCCGCCGCGGCCCCGCGCCCACCGACGAGCCTGGCGAGCCTGGCGAGCCCGCCGAGGCTGCGGAACCGGCCGACCGACCCGCGGAGTGACCAGGCGCACCGCGCGGCCCGCGTGCCGCCGTCCGACCCGCTGTTAGGATGGAGTTCCGTGGCCGACAGCGCGAACAGACTCCAGCCCCGCTCCTCCAGCCGTACGGGTGCGACGCACCAGACGCGGCACATCTTCGTGACGGGCGGTGTGGCCTCGTCTCTCGGCAAGGGACTCACCGCCTCCTCGCTCGGGCGCCTGCTGCGCTCGCGGGGCCTGCGCGTCACCATGCAGAAGCTCGACCCGTACCTCAACGTGGACCCGGGCACGATGAACCCGTTCCAGCACGGCGAGGTCTTCGTCACCGAGGACGGCGCCGAGACCGACCTCGACATCGGCCACTACGAGCGGTTCCTCGACGTGGAGCTCCCGGCCTCCTCGAACGTCACCACCGGCCAGGTCTACTCCCGCGTGATCGCCAAGGAGCGCCGCGGCGAGTACCTGGGCGACACGGTCCAGGTGATCCCGCACATCACGGACGAGATCAAGTCGCGCATGCGCGACCAGGCGGGCCCCGACGTCGACGTGATCATCACCGAGATCGGCGGCACCGTCGGCGACATCGAGTCCCAGCCGTTCCTCGAGGCCGCGCGCCAGGTGCGGCACGAGCTCGGCCGTGACGACTGCTTCTTCCTGCACGTCTCCCTCGTGCCCTACATCGGCCCGTCGGGCGAGCTGAAGACCAAGCCGACCCAGCACTCGGTGGCCGCGCTGCGCTCCATCGGTATCCAGCCCGACGCGATCGTGCTGCGGGCCGACCGCGTGGTCCCGGAGCCCATCAAGCGCAAGATCGCGCTCATGTGCGACGTGGACAACGAGGCCGTCGTCAACGCCGTCGACGCGCCGAGCATCTACGACATCCCGCGCGTGCTGCACGCCGAGGGCCTGGACGCCTACGTCGTGCGCCGCCTCGACCTGCCCTTCCACGACGTCGACTGGGACGGCTGGAGCCAGCTCCTGGAGCGCGTGCACGAGCCGGAGCACAACGTCGAGATCGCGCTCGTCGGTAAGTACATCGACCTGCCCGACGCGTACCTGTCGGTGACCGAGGCGCTGCGCGCCGGCGGCTTCGACAACGACGCGAAGGTCGGCATCCGGTGGGTGGCCGCCGACGACTGCCAGACGCCCGAGGGCGCGCAGGAGGCGCTGGAGGGCGTCGACGCGGTGCTCGTGCCCGGCGGCTTCGGCGTGCGCGGCATCGACGGCAAGGTCGGTGCGCTGCGCTGGGCGCGCGAGAACCTCGTGCCGACGCTGGGCATCTGCCTGGGCCTGCAGTCGATGGTCATCGAGTACGCGCGCAACGTGCTCGACCTCGAGGACGCCTCGTC
Organism: Isoptericola sp. QY 916; assembly: GCA_026934365.1. Lineage (GTDB taxonomy): Bacteria > Actinomycetota > Actinomycetes > Actinomycetales > Cellulomonadaceae > Isoptericola > Isoptericola nanjingensis. The sequence continues at coordinate 3,150 of JADHZE010000162.1, forward strand.
GACCGAGTTCGACCCGAACAGCACGCACCCGGTCATCGCGACGATGGCCGAGCAGCTCGCGATCGTGGGCGGCGAGGGCGACCTGGGCGGCACCATGCGCCTCGGCGCGTACGACGCCCACCTCGGGGCCGGCTCCGTCGTCGCCAAGGCGTACGGCAGCGAGCGGGTGTCGGAGCGCCACCGCCACCGGTACGAGGTCAACAACGCGTACCGCGCGCAGCTCGAGGAGGCGGGACTGGTGTTCTCCGGCACGTCGCCCGACGCGCAGCTCGTGGAGTTCGTGGAGCTGCCCGCCGACGTGCACCCGTACTACGTGAGCACCCAGGCGCACCCGGAGTTCAAGTCGCGCCCCACCCGCTCGCACCCGCTCTTCTCGGGGCTGGTCGCGGCGGCGCTCGAGCGCCAGGGCGCGTGACGGCGCCCGACGGCGGGGCGGGCCCGTCCGTCGCGGACGAGCAGGCCCCGCGGCCGGTGCTGCGGCACGAGGTGCTGCAGCGTGGCCGCATCGTCGACCTGGTGCGCGACGACGTCGACCTCGGCGCCGTGGGGACCGTGACCCGGGAGTACGTGGTGCACCCGGGTGCGGTCGCGGTCGTCGCCCTCGACGACGCCGACCGGGTCCTGCTGCTGCGGCAGTACCGGCACCCGGTGCGGTCACGGATGTGGGAGGTCCCGGCCGGGCTCCTCGACGTCGACGGCGAGCCCCCTGCGGAGGCGGCTGCCCGCGAGCTCGCGGAGGAGACCGACACCACCGCGGCGCGGTGGCACGTGCTGGCCGACTTCGCGTCGTCGCCGGGCAGCAGCGACGAGGCGGTGCGCGTCTTCCTCGCCCGCGGCTTCGGCCCGGTGCCCGACGCCGGAGCGGGGGCCGACGGGGGCTCCCCCGCGCCGGACGACCGGCGCCCCCGCCGCTCCCGGACCTCGCCCGCGACGAGCCACGACGCGTACCCCAGGAGGAGGACCGCGAACCCGGTCGTGAGGAACCGGCGCTGCTCGGGCGTCCCGAGACCCATGAGGCGGCCCAGCTGCGGGACGGCGTACCAGAGCGTGCCGCGCACCTGCACGGCCTGCACGGGCTCCGGGTCGGCGACCGCGTTCGCGTCACCCCGGGTCAGCAGCGTCCGCTCCCCGTCGACGGTGGTGCCGAGGCCGACCACCCGGTGCGTCACGACCGTGGGGTCCCCGGAGCGCAGCTGGTACGTGACCACCTGTCCGGTCGTGATCTCGTCCACGTCGACCGGGCGCACCACCACGAGCGTGCCGACGTCGAGCGCGGGGCGCATCGACCCGGTCGCCACGCCGTACGGAGTGGCGCCGGCCAGGCGCGGAACCAGGACGACGAGGAGCAGGGCCCCGCCCGCGACCAGCAGGACGACGCACGCGAGGACGCGCCCCGCCGCGCGTCCCACGACACGGCCCGGGCCCGGCGGTGCCGCAGCCACGGCGCGCTCAGGGAGCGGGGACGACGTGCGCCTGCGTGACCTGGACGGTGACGTCCTCGAGCGCGGCGGTCAGCGCCTGCGTGTCGTTCCCCGCGGCCGTGTCGAACGCCGCCTCGAGGTTGACGACGAGCGAGTCGGTCTCGCCGACCGGGACCGGCTCGGTCAGCGGGAGCTCCAGCGTCTCGCCGCCCAGGGTCGCCGAGGTGAGGCTGAGGTCGAGCGCGCCCGTGAGCGCGTTCTCCGCCGCCCAGGTCGGCGACGAGACGGTGATCTCGCCCAGCGCCAGATGGTCACCGGTGCCCCCCACCGCCAGCGTGCAGGTGGTGGTGACCGTGTCGCCCGGCACGATGCCCGCCGCGACCGAGCCGCCGCCGTCGAGGGTCCAGTCACCGCACGCCCCGTCCGACATCGTGAGCGTGCCGGCGGTGACGTCCGACCCGGTGGCCGTGCCCTGTGCCGTCCAGTAGGCGATCGTCTGGGCGCCGCCGACGAGCAGGACGGCGGCCCCTCCTACGGCGATCGCAGCCTTCGTCAGTCGGTTCATGTCGACATCCCCCTGCCGCTCTGTCCGCACCCCTGCGTGCGGCCCGATGAGACGACGGTAGCCAACTGATGCCCGGGGCGCGCGTCGGCGGCCCGGGACGCCTGGAGGGTCAGGGCGTGCGGGTACCCAGCTCCTCGGGGTCGGACGGCTCGTCGTCGTGCTGGACGCCGAGGTGGCGGACGGTGCCGTCCCACCCCCGGGCCAGGTCCTCCACGACGTCCGGCAGGCTGGTCGGGAAGACCTCGCGCGTCTCGGCGCGCAGCTCGGCCGTGGTCAGCCAGCGCATCTCGTCGAGCACGTCGCGCTCCTCCGCCGTCCACCCGTCGTCGGTGGGCCGGTGGCCGCCGTCCACGCGCGCCAGGAAGAAGACCTCCTGCTGGCGGCACGTCTCCGCGAAGAAGTGGAAGTACGCGTCCCGGGTCAGCACGGGGCCCACCAGGTCGCCCGGCGCGAGCTCGAGCCCGGCCTCCTCGCGCAGCTCGCGCAGGGCCGCGTCGACCTCGCTCTCGCCGGCGTCGATGCCGCCGCCGACGGTGAACCACCACGAGCGTTCCGGCTGGTCGGCGTCGTGACCGCGCACCAGCAGCACCCGGTCCGCGTCGTCGAGCACGATGACGCGCGCCGCGCGCCGCTGGCGCAGCCCGTCCGGCCCTACCGCCCAGTCGTCGCCGAGCGCCGGCGTCACCGGTCCCGCCCCGTGAGGCGCGCCGACTCCGGCTCGGCCTCGACGTCGCGGTTCACGGCCGACGGGGAACGTGCATCCATGGCGCTCATGGTAGCCAGGGGCGAGACCTCGACGACCCGGTCCCCGCGCCCTGGACGGTCACCGCCACGGACGGGACCGGGCCGGCGCTCACCGGCGGGGCTTCACCCGCTTCGTCGGGAGGGCGGACAGCGGATCCTCCGGCCACGGGTGGCGGGGATAGCGGCCCCGCAGGTCGGCCCGGACCCCGGGATAGCCCTGTCTCCAGAAGGACGCGAGATCGCTCGTGATCGCGACCGGTCGTCCGGCGGGCGACAGCAGGTGCAGGACGACGGGGACGCGGCCGTCCGCGACGGCCGGGGCCGCGGTCCAGCCGAAGACCTCCTGCAGCTTCACCGCGAGGACCGGCGGCTCGGCACCGTCGTACGCGAGCCGGACCGCGGAGCCCGACGGGACCTGGAGCCGTTCCGGCGCCAGCTCGTCGAACCGGGCTGCCGCGGGCCACGGCAGGAGCCGACGGAGCGCCGAGGCCACGTCGATGCGGGCGAGGTCGCGCGCGACCCGCACCGAGGCGAGCTCCGTACCCAGCCACGCGTCGAGATCGGCGAGCAGCGCCTCGTCGTCGACCGCGGGCCACGGGGCTCCGAGGTGGGCGTGGCAGAACGCGAGCCGCTGCCGCAGGGTGAGCGCGGTCTCCGACCAGCGCAGGACGGACAGACCGCTGCCCCGTATGCCCTCGCGCACCGCCGCCTGGACGAGCATCCGGTCGGGGTCGGTCAACGGGACGTCGCCCAGCACGATCGCGCCGAGCGCCTCGACCCGCCGCGTCACGATCCGGCCGTCGTCCCAGCGGATCCGGTCCTCGGTCGAGACGAGATCGCCCGCGACGTCCCGCGCGGTCTGCTCGTCGATCGGCGCCGCGGACCTGATCCGGGCGTCGGCGCGACCGGGTGCCCGGTCGGCGACCGCGATCGCCAGCCAGGCGGTGCCTCGCAACGGCGACCGCGGATCCAGCGCAGCACCCGTGCCGCCGGACATCTGGTACGTCGTCGAGTCGGCCCCCCGGGCCCGCGCGATCCGCTCCGGGTACGCCAGCCCCGCCACGATGCCCACCGCGAGATCGTCCGGCACCCCGGGCGTCCCCCGACCGGCCCGCCCGTCCGACGGGTGGCCCGACGGCGCGCCGCGGCCGAGGCGCGCCGACTCCTCCCGCCAGCGGGCGGTCGCCCCCCGGTCGTCACCGCGGCGGAGTGCCCGCAGGCGTGCCGGCAGCTCGTCGCCGAAGGCGCGGCCCGAGTCGTCCGAGAGCATCGCGACGATCTCGCGCGCCCGGTCGTCGCCGACCCGCGGGGCCCCGTCCAGCAACGCACGAGCGAGGCGAGGATGCGCCCCGATCGCCCGCATCCGCCGGCCCCGCTCGGTGATCCTGCCGTCGTCGTCCACGGCGTCGACGCGGCGCAGCAGCGCGGTGGCCGCCGTCATCGCGGGCGCGGGCGGCGCCTCGAGCAGCGTCAGGCCGGCCCCCGCAGGCGCGCCCCACGCCGCGAGGTCGAGGGCGAACGCCGCCAGGTCGGCGACCGCGATCTCCGGCGCCGCATGATCGTCGAGACGCGCGTGGTCGGTGGCGGACCAGCACCGGTAGACCCGGCCCGGCGCCTCCCGCCCGGCGCGACCCGCCCGCTGGTCGGCCGACGACCTCGAGACCCGGCAGGTGACCAACGTCCCGAGACCGCGGGACTGGTCGGTCCGCGGCTCCCGGGCGAGACCCGCGTCCACCACGACCCTGACCCCGGGCACCGTCAGCGAGCTCTCCGCCACCGACGTCGTCACCACGATCCGACGCGCGGCGGAGGGCACCAGCGCTCGCTCCTGCTCGGCCCGGGACTGGCGACCGAACAGCGGCAGGACATGGAGGTCGGCCAACCGGCGGGCCATCCCGTCGATCTCGGCCTCGCCCGGGACGAACACGAGGACGTCGCCGTCGTTCTCGGTCAGGGCGCGCCGGACGACGGTCCCGACGTGGTCCAGCAGGCGAGGGTCGACCCGACCGCCGGGAAGCAGCGGCGTGGGCAACGGCGGGGGCGCCCACTCGGTCGCCACGTCGAACAGCGCGGCGGTCGCCGTGATCACGGGTGCGGGAGCGCCCGCGCCGAGCGCGCGGCTCAGCCCGACCGTGTCCGCCGTGGCCGAGGTCGCGACGACGGCCAGGTCGTCCCGAAGGTTCGCCCGGACGTCGACGAGGAGCGCGAGCAGGAGGTCGGCGTCCAGGTGCCGCTCGTGGCACTCGTCGATCACGATCGCCGTGACACCCGCCAGCTCCGGGTCCTGCTGCAGCCGACGCACGAGGAGCCCCGTCGTCACCACCTCGACGCGGAGGTCCTTCCCGCCGCTGCGCTCACCGCGCATCGCGTAGCCGATCCGCCGTCCGAGCGGCTCGCCGACCAGCGCCGCCAGCCGGGTCGCCGCCGCACGGGTGGCCATCCGGCGCGGCTCGGCGACGATGATCCTGCCGCCGAGCGCGTCGGCCAGGGCCAGGGGCAGCAACGAGGTCTTCCCCGACCCGGGCGGCGCGACCAGCACCGCAGCGCCGCTCGACCGCACCGCGTCGACCGTGGCAGGCAGGACCGCCCGGACGGGCAGGTCCGCACCCGGCACCGAAGGTTCAGGGAGCAGCACGCCCCGACACTAGTCGAGCGCGACCAGGGGCCCCGCGGACGCGATGTCGGCGGGACCCCCGGTCGCGGTCGGAGCCGGTGCTACCAGCCGCGCTCGGCCAGGCGCACCGGCGCCGGCTCGGCCTCGACGTTGATGCCGACCATGGCCTCGCCCAGCCCGCGGGAGACCTTGGCGACGACGTCCGGGTCGTCGTGGAAGGTGGTCGCCTGGACGATCGCCTTCGCGCGCGCGACCGGGTCGCCCGACTTGAAGATGCCGGAGCCGACGAACACGCCCTCGGCGCCGAGCTGCATCATCATCGCGGCGTCCGCCGGGGTGGCGATGCCGCCCGCGGTGAACAGCACGACCGGCAGCTTGCCGGCCCGCGCCACCTCGGCGACGAGCTCGTAGGGGGCCTGCAGCTCCTTGGCGGCGACGAACAGCTCGTCCTCGGGCAGCGAGGTCAGCCGACGGATCTGCGCACGGATCTGGCGCATGTGCGTGGTCGCGTTGGAGACGTCGCCCGTGCCGGCCTCGCCCTTGGAGCGGATCATCGCCGCGCCCTCGGTGATGCGGCGCAGCGCCTCGCCGAGGTTGGTGGCGCCGCACACGAACGGCACCGTGAACTGCCACTTGTCGATGTGGTTGGCGTAGTCGGCGGGGGTGAGCACCTCCGACTCGTCGATGTAGTCGACGCCCAGGGACTGCAGCACCTGCGCCTCGACGAAGTGCCCGATGCGCGCCTTCGCCATCACGGGGATCGAGACGGCATCGATGATGCCGTCGATCATGTCGGGGTCGCTCATGCGGGCGACGCCGCCCTGCGAACGGATGTCGGCGGGCACCCGCTCCAGGGCCATGACGGCGACGGCGCCGGCGTCCTCGGCGATCTTCGCCTGCTCGGGCGTGACGACGTCCATGATGACGCCGCCCTTGAGCATCTCGGCCATGCCGCGCTTGACGCGGGCGGTGCCCACCTCGCCCGCGGGGATCCGGCCGTCGCTGCCGCTGGTCTCGCTCAACGCAACCTCGCTCGTGTCGCAGTGGGACGCGTGACCGCTGTCACGCACCCTCCATCCTAGTTCCGCGTGTCAGGCCCCGGAGAGCCCCTCCGGCATCTGGTCGTCCAGCTCGACCATGTGCGGCAGCGCCGCGTGCCCCGAGAGGCGCAGCAGACGCACGTACCAGCTGCGTCGCGCCCGTCGCGCCTGCGCGACGGCCTCGTTGTGGAACCGGCGGGCCAGCTGGGCGCGGTACCAGGCCGCCGAGAGCTGTCCGACGAGCTCGTCGCCACCGGGCTCCCGGCGCAGCTCCGCCAGCGCCTCGTCGTCGCCGAGCGCGGAGCGCAGCGTCGCGGACAGCTCGCTCTCGGCGCGCTCCCGACCGGGCCCGAACCCCTCGAGCGCGAGCT
>JADHZE010000163.1 GCA_026934365.1 Isoptericola sp. QY 916
CTCGGGCTGCCGAGCCTCGACGGCCCCGCGACGGAGCCGTTCTTCGATCGCCCGTCCCGCGGGCTGCGCGCGCTGCCCGAGCTGTTGCGGGACGCCGCCGGGGACGCCGTGCGCGGCCTGCCCGCCGCCGTCGAGCAGTGGGTGGACGCCGTCGACGTCCTCATGGACGGCACGCGCCGCGTCGCGCTGGTCCGCGGCCTCGTCGGCGCCGCACCCCCCGTGCCGAGGTAGTACCCCTCCCGCCGAGGTAGTACGAAGCACGGCGAGGTAGGACGAAGAATGGCGAGGTAGTACCAGAGACCGCGAGGTAGTGCCCTTCTGGCGGAGGCAGAGGACCACCTCGGCCAGAAGAGCACTACCTCGCGGTGAACCTGACTACCTCGCGGTGTTGCGTACTACCTCGGCGAGAGGATGACTCCCTCGTCCAGGACGGGGCGGGTCAGGCGTCGGCGCGGGCGTGCTCGTCGTCGAAGTTGCCGGTGACGAGGAACGTGATCCGGCGCGCGACGGAGACGCCGTGGTCGCCGAACCGCTCGTAGTAGCGGCCGAGCAGCGTGACGTCGACGGTCTCCTGCGTGGTGCCGGGCCACTCCGGGTCGAGCGTCGCGGCGAAGGTGTCCTGGTGCAGGGCGTCCAGGAGGTCGTCGTCCTGCTGCACCTCCGCAGCGAGGGCGACGTCGCGCGTGGCGAGCAGCGCCGTCGTGCGCTGCGCGACGTGCACCGCCGCGCCGTGCATCTTGACGAACGTCTCGCGGGCGGGCGCGGGCACGGCCTGGGCGGGGTACCGCCCGCGGGCGATCTCGGCGACGTGCCGGGCGAGGTCGCCCATCCGCTCGAGCGAGGCGCTGATGCGCAGCGCGGAGATGACGACCCGCAGGTCGGTGGCGACGGGCTGCTGCTGTGCCAGCAGGTGCACGCAGCGCTCGTCGAGCTCGCTCTCGAGCCGGTCGATCGCGTGGTCGGAGGCGATCACCTCCTGCGCGAGCTGGTGGTCGGCCTCCAGCAGGGCGTCGCCCGCGCGCCGGATGGCCGACTCGACGAGCCGGCTCATCTCGATGAGGTCGTCGCCGACCTGGCGCAGCTCGGCCTCGAAGATCTCTCGCATCACAGTCCTCTCGGGGTAATAGGTCTGCTGCCAGCCTGACACGGCCCGTGGACGGGCCGGGGGCGCCCAGGTGAACTCCGGGAGGGTCGGAGGTGAACAGTGGGCGACGGCTCGCTGAGCAGTTCCGCTCCGCGACGGATTCCCGGGGCACCGCGACCTACGCTTGCCTCGTGGACGGAATCATCCAGGGCGTGACCGCGGTCGTCGCGGGCATCTTCGGGGTCGTGGTGGGCGTGATCGCGACCCTCGCCTTCCGCTTCTCCGAGCGTGTCCAGCGCCGGTCGCCCGAGGCAGCCCCCGCCGAGCTCGACGAGGGGCTCGTCCGCGTGCTCGCGGTGCTGCGGTCGGCCGCGGTGGTCCTGGACGAGGACGACGACGTCGTGCGGGCGTCCCCGCCGGCGTACGCGCTGGGCGTCGTGCGCAACGACGCCCTGCAGCACCCGGCGATCGTCGACCTGGTGCGCGAGGTGCGTCGGGACGGCGTGATCCGCGAGAAGGAGCTGGAGCTGCCGCGTGGCCCGATCGGGTCGGGCACGGTGCTGCTGCAGGTCCGGGTGGCGCCCGTCGGGCCGGACAAGCTGCTCGTGCTCGCCGAGGACCGCACCGAGGCCCGTCGCGTCGAGGCCATCCGCCGCGACTTCGTCGTCAACGTCTCGCACGAGCTCAAGACGCCGGTCGGGGCGCTCGCCCTGCTGGCGGAGACGGTGCAGGACGCCGCGGACGACCCGGTCGCGGTGCGGCGGTTCGCCGAGCGCATGCAGGCGGAGGCGCAGCGGCTGTCCGCCCTGGTGCACGAGATCATCGAGCTGTCCCGGCTGCAGGTGGCGGGGGCGCTGCAGGAGGTCACGACGATCCCGGTGCGCGACGTCGTCGCCGAGGCCGTGGACCGCGCCCGCACCACCGCGCAGGCGAAGAACATCACGATCACGGTCGGCGGCTCGGCCGACGTCCTCGTGTTCGGCGACCACAACCTGCTCGTCACCGCGGTGCGCAACCTGCTCGACAACGCCGTCGCCTACTCGCCGGAGAACACCCGCGTGGGGCTGGGGGTGCGCGTGCGCCGCGGCCTGGTCGAGATCGACGTCGTCGACCAGGGCGTGGGCATCGCCGCCGACGAGCACGACCGGGTCTTCGAGCGTTTCTACCGCGTCGACCCGGCACGCTCCCGCGACACGGGCGGCACCGGCCTGGGACTGAGCATCGTCAAGCACGTGGCGGCCGACCACGGCGGCGACGTGCAGATCTGGTCCGAGCCGGGCAAGGGCTCGACGTTCACCCTGCGCATCCCCGCGGCCGACGTGCCGCAGGAGCTCGCGCAGGGCGACCCGGAGCCCACCCCGGGTCGCACCGAGCAGCACAACCATCAGCACAACCATCTGCACATCCATCAGCACAACCGAGGCACGACGGACGAGGAGGTAGGTGCGTGACGCGCATCCTGGTGGTCGAGGACGAGGAGTCCTACCGGGACCCCCTGACATATCAGCTCACCCGCGAGGGTTTCGAGGTCGTGGAGGCCTCGAACGGGGTCGACGCGCTGGCCGCCTACGACGACGGCGGCGCCGACCTGGTGCTGCTCGACCTCATGCTGCCCGGCCTGTCCGGCACGGAGGTGTGCCGGGAGCTGCGGCAGCGCGGCGACGTGCCCGTCATCATGCTCACGGCCAAGGACTCCGAGATCGACAAGGTCGTGGGACTCGAGCTGGGCGCCGACGACTACGTCACCAAGCCGTACTCCTTCCGCGAGCTGCTGGCCCGCATGCGCGCGGTGATGCGCCGGCGCGGCCCGGCGGCCCCCGAGGCGGCCTCGAACGGGCACGACGACGACGGCGAGCCCGTGCTCGAGGTCGGCCCGGTGCGGATGGACGTGGAGCGGCACACCGTCACGGTGGGCGGCGACGCGGTGTCGCTGCCGCTCAAGGAGTTCGACCTGCTGGAGCTGCTGCTGCGCAACGCCGGTCGGGTGCTCACCCGCGGGCAGCTCATCGACCGGGTCTGGGGCGCGGACTACGTGGGCGACACGAAGACGCTCGACGTTCATGTGAAGCGCATCCGCTCCAAGATCGAGGCCGACCCGGGGGCACCGCAGCTCCTGCTCACCGTCCGCGGCCTGGGCTACAAGCTCGCGGACGACGACGCCTGACCCGCCCGCCGAGGTGGGACGAGATCCGCCGAGGTGGTACGGACCCCCGTACCACCTCGGCGGATCTCGTCTTGCCTCGGCCTTTTCCTGCCTGCCACGGGTGCTCCGGTCACCGAGGTGACCAGGTGCCCTGCACTGTTCACCCCTCGTTCACCTGCTCCTGGGTCCCGAGCCACCTTGCGTGCCTAGCGTTCCCGACGAACGCCGGTACTTCGCCGGTGTCCCTCCGTGTGAACAGGATGGAACGAGACGTGAAGCTCAGCCGATTCTCCCGTGCTGGAACCGCCGTGGCGGTCGGCGCGCTGGCCCTGACCCTCGCCGCGTGCGGCTCGGACCCGGCCGCGCCGGGCGCGGAGTCCACCGGTGGTTCGCAGGACGGCGGCTCGTCCCTCTCGGGCGAGCTCAGCGGCGGCGGCGCCTCGTCGCAGGAGTCCGCCCAGGAGGCGTGGCGCGCCGGCTTCCAGACGGCCAACCCCGACGTCACCGTCAACTACGACCCCGTCGGCTCCGGCGGTGGCCGCACCGGCTTCACCGACGGCTCGTACGCCTTCGCCGGCTCCGACGCGGCGCTGGACGAGGACGAGATGAAGGCGGCCGAGGCCCAGTGCGGCGAGGGCGGCGTCATCGAGTTCCCCGGCTACGTCAGCCCGATCGCCATCGCGTTCAACCTCGAGGGCGTCGACTCGCTGAACCTCAAGCCGGAGGTCATCGCGAACATCTTCTCGGGCAAGATCAAGGCCTGGAACGACGACGCGATCGCCGCCGACAACCCGGATGCCGAGCTGCCGGACACCGCGATCACCGTGGTGCACCGCTCGGACGACTCGGGCACCACCGAGAACTTCCAGGCCTACCTGTCCGAGGCCGCCCCCGACGCCTGGGACCACGAGCCCGAGGGCGTCTGGCCGATCGAGGGCCAGGAGTCGGCCCAGGGCACCTCCGGCGTGGTCTCGGCCGCGCAGTCCGGCGACGGCACCATCACCTACGCCGACGCCTCCCAGATCTCCGACCTGGGCACCGTGGCGGTCGGCGTGGGCGACGAGTTCGTGCCCTACAGCGCCGAGGCGGCCGCCGAGGTGGTCGCCCAGTCGCCGCGGGCCGAGGGCACCGCGGACGGCGTGTACTCGATCGAGCTGAAGCGCGACGTCGCCGGCACGTACCCGGTCGTCCTGGTCTCCTACCTCCTGGCCTGCGGCACCTACGCCGACCAGGCGCAGGCGGACCTGGTCAAGGGCTACATGTCCTACCTCGTGAGCGAGGAGGGCCAGCAGGTGGCCGCCGACGCGGCGGGCTCCGCCCCGCTGTCGGCCGACATCCGCGACGCGGTGCAGCCGTCGATCGACGCGATCACGGCCGGCTGACCGTCCTCGCCCTCGCCGGTCGAGCCTGTCGAGACCACGATCCGCGGTCTCGGCAGGCTCGGCCGGCGGTCTCGACAGGCACAACCAGCGGCACGACAAGGAGTACGAGTGACCACCACCGTCAGCCCGCCCCCGCAGCGGGTGCCGGGCAGACCGCGCCGACGCAAGCGGACCACCGACCGCGGCTTCAACCGGGCCTTCCGCTGGATCGCCGTCGGCGCCGGCGTCCTGATCCTCGCGGTGCTGGCCGCCGTCGCGGTGTTCCTGCTGCAGCAGGCCTGGCCGGCGCTGACCGCCGGGTCGGACGAGCTGGCGGCCTCGGTGCCGCGCTACCCCGAGGACACGTCGCTGCTCGAGTACGTCGGACCGCTCGTGTTCGGCACGCTGCTCGCGGCGGCGCTGGCCCTCGCGATCGCGACGCCGGTCGCCATGGGGATCGCCCTGTTCATCTCGCACTACGCGCCGCGGCGGCTGTCCCAGCTGCTCGGCTACCTCGTAGACCTGCTGGCGGCCGTCCCGTCCGTCATCTACGGCCTCTGGGGCATCTACGTGCTCGGCCCGGCCGCGCTGCCGGTGTGGGAGTGGCTCAGCTCCTGGTTCGGGTGGTTCCCGCTCTTCGCCGGCCCCGTCTCGCCCACGTCCCGGGTGCTTGCCACGGTCGCGGTGGTGCTCGCCGTGATGATCCTGCCGATCATCACCGCCGTCGCCCGCGAGGTCTTCCTGCAGACGCCGAAGCTCCACGAGGAGGCGGCGCTCGCGCTCGGCGCGACCCGCTGGGAGATGGTCCGCACCGCGGTGCTGCCCTTCGGCCGGTCGGGCGTCATCTCCGCAGCCATGCTCGGCCTGGGCCGCGCGCTCGGCGAGACGATGGCCGTGCTGATGATCCTGTCGCCCGGGTTCCTGTACTCGTTCAAGATCCTCGACAGCGCGCAGCAGCAGACCATCGCCGCGTACATCGCGCTCGACTTCCCGGAGGCGAGCGGGCTCGCGGTGAACACGCTGATCGCCACGGGCCTCGTGCTGTTCGTCATCACGCTGGCCGTCAACATGGCCGCGCGCGCGATCGTGGCGCGCCGCAAGGACTTCTCGGGGGCCAACTGATGAGCACGACCACCCTCTCGGACCCCGCGGGCCCCACCGACGCCACCGCCCGCACGCGCGCGGCGCTGACCGGCGCCGACGGCGCCCGGCGCCGCAAGGACCGCACGATGACGGTGCTGGTCTGGGCCGCGTTCGTCGTGGCCATGGCACCGCTCGTCTCCCTGGTCTGGACGGTGCTGAGCAACGGCGCCGGCCGCATCAGCATGGACTTCCTCACCCTGTCGATGCGCAACATCTTCGGCGGCGACCCGAGCGGCGGCATCTACCACGCCATCGCGGGCACGCTGATCATCACGGCCCTGGCCACGGTGATCTCGGTGCCGATCGGCCTGCTCACCGCGATCTACCTCGTGGAGTACGGCAAGGGCGCGCTAGCCCGCTCGGTGACCTTCTTCATCGACGTCATGACGGGCATCCCGTCGATCGTGGCGGGCCTCTTCGCCGTCTCGCTGTTCACCCTGATCCTGGGGCCGGGCGTGCGGATGGGCGTCATCGGCGCCGTCGCGCTCTCCGTGCTGATGATCCCCGTGGTCGTCCGCTCCTGCGAGGAGATGCTCAAGCTCGTCCCGAACGAGCTGCGCGAGGCGTCGTACGCGCTGGGCGTGCCCAAGTGGCTGACGATCGTCAAGGTCGTGCTCCGCACGTCCGTCGCGGGCCTGACGACGGGCATCCTGCTCGCCGTCGCCCGCGTCATCGGGGAGACGGCGCCCCTGCTCGTGACCGTCGGCGTCACCGACTCGATCAACTTCGACCCCTTCGAGGGCCGCATGATGACGCTCCCGGTGTTCGCCTACCGCCAGTACAGCCAGGGCCTGGCCACCTGCCCGGGCGGCGAGTCCGCCTCCTGCGTGGCGGACATCGCGATCCAGAACGCGTGGGGCGCGGCGCTCGTGCTCATCGTCCTGGTGCTCGCCCTCAACCTCGTCGGCCGGCTGGTGAACCGCTGGTTCTCCCCGAAGCTGCGCTGACCCGCAGCCGCCGCCCGCCGCAGCCCACCAGAAAGAGACGACACGATGGCACAGCGCATCGACGTGAAGGACCTCAACATCTACTACGGCGACTTCCTCGCCGTGCAGGACGTGTCGATGACGATCGACCCGAAGTCGGTGACCGCGTTCATCGGCCCGTCCGGGTGCGGGAAGTCGACCTTCCTGCGCACGCTCAACCGGATGCACGAGGTGATCCCGGGGGCCCGCGTGGAGGGCACCGTGGAGATGGAGGGCGTCGACCTGTACGGCGACGACATCGACCCGGTGGCCGTGCGCCGCAACGTGGGGATGGTCTTCCAGCGGCCCAACCCGTTCCCGACCATGTCGATCCGCGACAACGTGCTCGCCGGCGTGCGGCTGAACAACCGCCGCATCAGCAAGGCGGACGCCGAGGAGCTGGTCGAGGGCTCCCTGCGCGGCGCGAACCTGTGGAACGAGGTCAAGGACCGTCTCGACCGGCCGGGGTCCGGCCTGTCGGGCGGGCAGCAGCAGCGCCTGTGCATCGCGCGCGCCATCGCGGTGAAGCCGCAGGTGCTGCTCATGGACGAGCCGTGCTCGGCCCTCGACCCGATCTCGACCCTCGCGATCGAGGACCTCATCGGCGAGCTCAAGCAGGACTACACGATCGTCATCGTGACGCACAACATGCAGCAGGCGGCGCGCGTCAGCGACCGGACGGCGTTCTTCAACATCGCGGGCACGGGCAAGCCCGGCCGCCTCATCGAGATGAACGAGACGTCGACGATCTTCTCCACCCCGTCCGAGCAGGCCACCGAGGACTACGTCTCCGGCCGCTTCGGGTGACCGGGCGCTGACCCGGGACGGACGAAGGGGCGGGCCGCAGCAGCTGCTGCGGCCCGCCCCTTCGTCGTGCGGGTCAGACGCCCGAGGCGCTCGGCACCCAGGCCGCGTACTCGGGGAGCGTGCCGTCCATGACGGGCAGGAAGAAGTCCTCGTCCACGCCGGCGCCGGACAGCGTCGCGTCGAGGTCGCCGCCCGGGTGGGTGGCGACGGCGCCGAGCTGGGCGTCCACGGCCTGGTCGCCCTCCTGGTCGGCGCTCAGGTAGACGGTCTGCCCGGCGGGCACGGTGAGCGAGATCGGCTCGGCGCCCTCGGCGGCGAGCACGAAGTCGACGTCCTCGGCGGAGGTGTTCGCGAGCGCGCCGAGCACGGCGCCGGGCTCGCCCTCGCCCTCGGAGACGACCATGAGGTTGATGCCGCGCACCTGGTCGGTGAGGTTGACCCGGATGCCGTCGGACGGGGCGTAGGGCTTGGTGGTGATCGTGGGGGAGCAGGCGGCCAGCAGCAGGGCGCCCGCCATGACGCTGGCGGCGGCGACGAGGCGTGCGGGGCGGGCGGAGCGGGACACGAGCTCTCCTTCGAAGGCGTCGGCTCGCGGGCGCGGGTGGCCGCGCGGGCGCGGGGCATCAGGGTTCCCCCACGTCAGGCGGGGGAGGGCGGGCCTGCAGGGGACCCGTCGACATCCTAGCGACGCCCGGCGCGGGCTGCGCCCATGATTGCGCTTCCAGGCCTCTGACCTGCGCAAACGGGTTCGTCACAGGGGTGCCGGGAGGGCGCGGGGCAGGGGAGTGTCGGCCTCCCCGTGATAAACTTGTCGACTGGGAAAGGGGACATCTGCAGATGACGTTCACAGTAGGCGAGACGGTTGTCTACCCGCATCACGGTGCCGCGCTGATCGAGGAGATCAAGACGCGCAAGATCCGTGGCGAGGAGAAGATGTACCTCAAGCTCAAGGTCGCCCAGGGCGACCTGACGATCGAGGTCCCGGCGGAGAACGTCGACCTCGTGGGTGTGCGCGACGTGGTCGACCAGCAGGGGCTGGACCGCGTCTTCGAGGTGCTGCGCGCGCCCTACACGGAAGAGCCGACGAACTGGTCGCGCCGGTACAAGGCGAACCTTGAGAAGCTCGCGTCCGGCGACGTGATCAAGGTCGGCGAGGTCGTGCGCGACCTGTCGCGCCGCGACGCGGACCGTGGCCTCTCGGCCGGCGAGAAGCGCATGCTCGCCAAGGCTCGCCAGATCCTCGAGTCCGAGGTCGCGCTCGCGGAGGGCGTCGACGAGGAGAAGGCCGGCGCCATCATCGACGAGGTCCTCGCCTCCTGAGGCCTCCGGTCACCAGCGCTGCACGACGGCGACCCACGGCTCCGGCCGCGGGTCGCCGTCGTCGTTCCGGTACCGTGACGCCGTGACGACGCTCGCGATCCTCACCGCCGCGGGGTCCGGCACCCGCCTCGGCCGGGACCTGCCGAAGGCCCTGGTCGACCTGGCGGGCTTCCCCCTCGTGGTGCATGCCGCACGCCGCCTCGCCGCCTCGGGCGTCGTCGACTCCGTCGTCGTCACGTGCCCTCCGGGCCTCGACTCCGCGGTGCGCGACGTCGTCGCGCAGGACCCGCACGTGGACGTGCCGGTCCGCGTGGTCGAGGGCGGCGGCACCCGGCAGGCGTCCGTCGCCGCCGGCCTCGCGCTCGCCGGCCCGGACGACGACGTCGTCCTCGTGCACGACGCCGCACGCCCGCTCGCGCCGCCGCGCCTGGTGCGCCGCGTCGTCGACGCGGTACGTGCCGGCCACGGCGCGGTCGTCCCGGGGCTGCCCGTCACCGACACCGTGAAGCGCGTCGGGCCAGCATCGTCCGGGAGCGGGCCGGACGTCGAACGCGTCGTCGAGACCCCGGACCGCGCCGTGCTGCGCGCGGTGCAGACGCCGCAGGGCTTCGACCGCGCGCTGCTGGAGCGCGCGCACGCGCAGGGCGCGGCCCGCGCGACGGCGGAGGGGTCGGCGGCGACGGACGACGCGGGGCTGGTCGAGGCGCTCGGCGAGCCCGCCTACGTCGTCACCGGCGAGGAGGCGGCCATGAAGATCACCACCGAGCGCGACCTGCAGGTGGCGGCGCTGCTGCTGGAGGAGGAGTCGTGACCGAGCTGACCGGGCCGTCCCGAGGGCTGCCGCGCACCGGGCTCGGCGTCGACGTGCACGCCTACGCCCCCGAGGGCTCCGACCGCGAGCTGTGGCTCGGGGGCCTGCGGTGGCCGGGGGAGCGGCCGCTCGCCGGCCACTCGGACGCCGACGTCGCGCGGGCGATCGTCAACGCGACGGGCACGTGGTCGAAGCCGTTCTGGCCCGCCTACCCGGGGCAGGAGACGT
>JADHZE010000164.1 GCA_026934365.1 Isoptericola sp. QY 916
GGCCCGCGAACCCCGCACCCCCGCAGGCGCGGGTGCGGCGGGCTCGACAGCGGAGGGCTCGACAGCGGAGGGCTCAGCCGGCCTGCTGCCGCACGCGCGCGGCCTGCGCCGTCAGGTGCGTGCGCTCCGCGGTGCTCGTGGCCGCGTCGGCGGCCAGGGCGTAGCGCCGTGCCGCCTCGGCGAGGTCGCCCGCCCGCTCGTGCAGGAAGGCCGCAGCGGCGTCCCGGCGCGGGACGTCGGGCGGCAGGTCCTCGACCAGGCGCAGGCCGGCGAGCGGACCGTCCACGTGCCCGACGGCGACGGCGCGGTTGAGCTCCACCACCGGGTTGCGGGGCTCCAGCCGGACCAGCTCGTCGTACCACTCGAGGACCTGCGGCCAGTCCGTCTCCTCCGCCGTCGCCGCGTCGTCGTGGAGGGCGGCGATCGCCGCCTGCGCCTGGTACGGCCCGAGCCGGTCGCGGGCGAGGGCGCGCTGCAGCAGCGCGACCCCCTCCGCGATCGCCGTCGTGTCCCACCGGGAGCGGTCCTGCCGATCGAGCGGCACGAGCTCACCCGCCGCGGTCGTCCGGGCGTCGCGGCGGGCGTGGTGCAGCAGGAGGAGGGCCAGCAGGCCCGCGGCCTCGGCGTCGTCGGGGACGGCACCGACGAGCTGGCGGGCCAGCCGGATCGCCTCGGCCGCGAGGTCGACGCCGTCGGCCCGGCCCGTGGGCCCGCCCGTGAAGCCCTCGTTGAAGATCAGGTAGAGCACGCGCAGCACGGCGCGCACGTCCCCGGGCTCGCCGAACCGCTCCCCCGCCACCGTCCGCTTCGCGCGCGAGATGCGCTGCGCCATGGTCGCCTCCGGCACGAGGAACGCGCGGGCGACCTGCGCCGTCGTCAGCCCGCCGACCGCACGCAGGGTGAGGGCCACCGCCGAGGCCGGGGAGAGCGCCGGGTGGCAGCAGCGACTGAGCAGCAGCAGGGTGTCGTCGGCCTGCTCCGCCGGGCCGGGCGGGGGCTCGAGCGTCACGCGGATCTCGCGCTGCGCGCGGGACGACGCCGACCGGCGCGCGTCCACGAACTTGCGCCACGCGACCGTGACCAGCCACCCCTTGGGGTCCGACGGCGCGCCGCCCGGGGCGTCCCAGCGACGCACCGCCTCCAGGAGCGCCTCCTGGACGGCGTCCTCGGCCGTCGCGAAGTCGGCGCCCCGCCGGACGAGGACGCCGAGGACCTGGGGGCCCAGGTCTCTCAGCGCCTCGTCCCGGTCGGTCGGCGTCATCCGGTGACCTCGGCGTCGTCCGTGAGGAAGGGCCGCACCTCGATCCACTCGTGCAGCGGACGCCCCCCGGGGCCAGGGGCCGAGGACAGGTACGCCGCGGCCTCGTACGCCCGGTCCTGGGAGTCGACGTCGATCGCCATCCACCCGGCGATGAGGTCCTTGGTCTCGGCGAAGGGCCCGTCGGTGACCGGCGGCCGCCCCTCGCCGTCGTACCGCACGAAGTCTCCTCGCGGGGAGAGCGCCTGGGCGTCCACGAACTCGCCGCGCTCCTTGAGGTCCTCGATCATCCGGCCCATGAACTCCATGTGCGCGGTGACCTCGTCGGGCGTCCACCGGTCCATCGGCACGTCCGTGCCGGGCACCGGCTCCGGGATCCCGCGGTAGTGCTTCAGCAGCAGGTACTTGGCCATGGTCCACATCCTGTCGTCGCGGGCGGCGCCTGTCACCGCCGACACCCCAGGGACGGAGCCGCGCGCCGGTTCTCGACATCCGCCCGGGCCTCCGCACCGGCGGCGCGGGTCAGCGGCCGAGCAGGCGCGACAGGAAGCTGCCCCCGGACCTCGTGGACGGCTCGTCGTCGTGACCGGGGCACCACTGGCTCGCGGGGACAGCGCGGCGGACGTCGTCGACGTGCTGGCCGCAGCCGTTCCAGGTCGTCTTGCCGCACGTCGTGCAGGTCACGGGGTAACACACGGTGGGGGATCTCCTTCGGTGGTGCGGGGAGCCGCAGTCGCGGGTGCGCTGGGCGGGAGGGTCGGGACAGGCGCCGGCTCAGGCCAGCGTGAGGAAGAGCTTCTCCAGCTCCTCGGTGGTCAGGCCGTCCTCGCCGGAGCCGGCGTCCGGGTCGGCGAGGCACTCCTTCATCGCCGTCGAGATCACGGCGAAGCCGGCACGGTCCAGGGCGGCCGAGACGGCGGCGAGCTGGGTCACGACGTCGCGGCAGGAGCGCCCCTCCTCGACGGCCTCGATGACAGCGTTCAGCTGGCCGCGGGCGCGGCGCAGGCGGTTGGCGATGCGGCGCTGGGCGTCGCTGTCGGTGGTGAGCATCGGGTCCTCCGTGTCGGGCGGGTGGCGTGGGTCAGGCGTGGACGGGCACGACGAGCAGGTCCTCCGCCCGGTCGCCGAGGACGGCGCGCAGGGTGAGCGTCCCGCCGGAGAGCGAGGCGGAGTCGAGCCCCGCCTGAGCGAGCACCCGGTGGGCGATCGCCGACCGCACGCCGGACGCGCACAGGACGCGCACGGGCCGTCCGGCGGCGGCCTCCCGGACCTCGGCGAGCCGGCCGCGCAGCTCGGTGTGCGGGACGAGCAGCGCGCCGGGCAGGTGCCCGGTCGCGACCTCCTGCGGGGTGCGCACGTCGAGCACCAGCGCCTCGGCGAGGACCGCGTGCACGTCCTGCGCGTACCAGAGCCGCAGGGTGCCGTCGAGCACGTTGGAGCCGACCATCCCGGCGAGGTTGACCGCGTCCTTCGCCTGCCCGTACGGCGGGGCGTACGCGAGGTCGAGGTCGACGAGGTCGCCCACGGTCATGCGGGCGCGGAGCGCCGTGGCCAGCACGTCGACGCGCTTGTCGACGCCGTCGCGCCCCACGGCCTGGGCACCGAGCAGCAGCCCGTCGTCCGGGCGCACGTGCAGCACGAGGTGCACCTGGCCGGCGCCGGGGAAGTACCCGGCGTGCTGGTGGGGGTGCAGGTGCAACGTGCGGTAGGCGATCCCGGCGGCGTCGAGCGCCGCGCGGTTCGCGCCCGTCGTGGCCGCGGTCAGCTCGCCGACCCGCACGATCGCCGTGCCCAGCGGCGCCGGCAGGGGGCGGGCCGTGCCCGGGCGGACGACGTCGTCGGCGACCAGGCGGCCCGCGCGGTTGGCGGGGCCGGCCAGGGCCACCGGGCGCCTGAGGCCCGTGACGGCGTCGGGCTGCACGACCGCGTCGCCCACCGCCCACACGCCCGGGGCGGAGGTGCGGCCGTGCTCGTCGACGACGATCGCGCCGCGCTCGCACTCCAGCCCGGCGGCCTCGAACGTCTCCGTGTCCGGTCGGACACCCACGGACAGCACCACGACGTCGGCCGGCACCCGGGCGCCGTCGCCCAGCACGACGACGTCCTCGTCGGGCCCGCCCTCGACGGCCTCGGCGGCCACCCCCGTCCGCACGGCCACGCCGAGGCGGCGCAGCTCCTGGGTGACGGGGTGCGCGACCTCGTCCTCCAGCGGCGGCAGCACGTGCGGGCCGAGCTCGACGAGGGTGACCTCGAGACCGGCGGAGGCGAGCACCTCGGCGGCCTCGACGCCGATGAACCCGGCGCCGAGCACGACGGCGCGGCGTGCCCCGTCCTGCACCCGCTCCCGCAGCGTCCGGGCGTCGTCGACGGTGCGCAGCGTGCGCACCCGCGCGGAGCCGAGCCCGTCGATCGGCGGGCGCACGGCGCGCGCGCCCGGCGACAGCACGAGGGCGTCGTACGGCAGCTCGACGACGCCGTCGGCGGTGGTCGCGGTGACGACGCGCCGGTCGGTGTCCAGGGTGGTCACGTCGTGGCCGGTGCGGACGTCGAGGGCGAGGGACGCACGCAGGGACTCCGGGGTCTGCACGAGGAGCCGGTCCGCGTCGGGGATCTCGCCGCCCACGTGGTACGGGAGGCCGCAGTTCGCGAACGAGACGTGCGCCCCGCGCTCGAGCACGACGATCTCGGCCGACTCGTCGAGGCGCCGGGCGCGGGCGGCGAAGCTCATGCCGCCGGCCACTCCCCCGACGACGACGATCCGCCGGCGGGCGGGCGGGGCGACGGCGATCGGCGCGGTGCTGCTGTCGGTCATGGGTCGAGAATACCCCGGGGGGTATTGCGCGTGCCAATCCGCTGGTCAGCGCCGGGCGCGCCCGCGCACCGACGTTCAGGCCTCCCCGTCGCGCTCCGCGTCCCGCGCGGACAACGGGGTCGCCACGTCCTCCAGGGAGCGCCGCTCGGCGCCGACGCCGAGGAACATCGCCACCACCCCGCCCGCGACCATCAGCGCGGCGCCGACGTAGTACCCCACCGCGATGCCGGAGATGTCCTGCGCCTGGCTCGCCGACTCGATCAGCCGCCCGAACAGCAGCGGCCCGGTGATGCCGCCGACGGCGGTGCCGATCGCGTAGAAGAACGCGATGCACAGCGCCCGGGTCTCCATCGGGAAGACCTCGCTCGCCGTGAGGTACGCGGAGCTCGCCCCCGCCGACGCGACGAAGAAGACCGCCATCCCGAAGAACGTCAGCGTCCACGCCGTGAGGCCGCCGAGCATCAGGCCCGCGACGGCGAGCAGGACCCCGGAGACGATGTACGTCCCGGAGATCATCCGCACCCGCCCCACCTTGTCGAAGAGGGGCCCGAGGACGAGCGCCCCGAGGAAGTTGCTCACCGCGAAGAGCGCGATGTACGCGCCGGTCTGCCCCACCCCGAGGAACGTCTGCAGCGTGTCGCCGAACGTGAAGAAGAACGCGTTGTAGAGGAACGCCTGCCCCACGAACAGCGCGAGGCACAGCACCGTGCGCCGCGGGTACTCGGCGAACACGGTGCGCGCGACCCGCGCGAGGCTCACCGTGTGCCGCTGCTTGACCGTGAGCGAGCCCTCGGGCTCCGCCAGCTCCACGCCGTCCTCCTCGGCCACCCGCCGCTCGATGTCGGACACGATCCGCTCGCTGTCCCGCTCGCGCCCGTGGATGAACAGCCACCGCGGGCTCTCCGGCACGTTGCGCCGGACGAACAGGACGCACAGCCCGAGCACGGCCCCGAGCGCGAAGCACAGGCGCCACCCGAGCCAGGCCGGGATCAGCTCGGGGTTCAGCAGCGGGATGGTCAGCAGGGCGCCGCCCGCGGCGCCGAGCCAGTACGACCCGTTGATGGCGATGTCGATCCGGCCGCGGTACTTCGCGGGGATCAGCTCGTCGATCGCCGAGTTCACCGCCGCGTACTCGCCCCCGATGCCCAGCCCGGTGACGAAACGCATCGCGAAGTAGTACAGCGGGTTCATCGAGAACGCCGTGAGCACGGTGCCCGTGAGGTACACGAGCAGCGTGAGGATGAACAGCCGCTTGCGGCCGAACCGGTCGGTGAGCTGGCCGAACACGAGGGCCCCGAGGCACGAGCCCGTGACGTAGACGGCGCCCGCCAGCCCGATGTCCGCGCTGGTCAGGCCGAGGCCGGTGTCGCCCTTGAGCGCGTCGGACAGGTTGCCGACGATCGTCACCTCGAGGCCGTCGAGGATCCACACGGTGCCCAGCCCGACGACGATCATCCAGTGCCACCGCGCCCACGGGAGCCGGTCGAGCCGGGCGGGGATGTCGGTGGTGATGGTCCGCAGCGTCGTCGCGCCGCCTTGGGTGGAAGGCATGCTCCGTCGTACGCCGCCCCCGGGATGCACGCACGACGACGGCTCATGCTTTGGTCCACGTGGTTGCTCACCCGAACGGACCACGGGTCCAGCGCGCCCGCACGTGAGGAGACCGACCACCGTGGGCATCGCCGCCGCGGCCCGGTACGTCTCGACGTCCGACGCGAAGGGCAAGGTCGCCGTCACCGGCCTCGGCACGCCGAACCAGATGCGGGAGTACGTCGAGGACGGCACGGTCACCGAGTTCGCGCTCTGGAACCCGGAGGACCTCGGCTACCTCGCCGCGTTCGCCGCCGACGCCATGGTCGAGGGCACCATCACCGGGGCCGAGGGCGACTCCTTCACCGCGGGCAAGCTCGGCGACTTCACCGTCGACGCCGACGCGACCGTGCTGCTCGGCGACCCTACCGCTTCACCAAGGACGACATCGACGACTTCGACTTCTGACACCCGCCACCGAGGACGGTCCGCCCACGCCCGGTAGGTTGGCGGCGTGGACGGACCGGGCGGGGCAGACGACGACGCGGCGCCCCGGCGCGGCTACGCGAAGGGCGCGGCGCGCCGGGCGCAGATCCTGGACCAGGTGCTGCGGATGGTCGCGGAGCACGGGGTGGACGCGTCCTCGCTCCGGTCGGTGGCTGACGCCGTCGGCGTCTCGCACGCCACGCTGCGGCACTACTTCCCCTCGCGCGACGACCTGCTCGTGGCCGTCTACCACGAGCACGAGGTCCAGCGGGGCGACGCCGGCGGCCCGCCCACGTCGGCGGTCGGCGGGATGTGCGAGAGCGCCGTCCTCAACCGCGAGGTGCCCGGGCTCGTCCAGCTCTACACGACGCTCGCGGGCGACGCCGCGAGCGAGGGCCACCCGGTGACCCGCGAGTTCTTCCGCGAGCGCTTCGCGCGCCTGCGGGCCGAGCTGTCCGACCGGGTCCGCGCCGACCAGGAGGCGGGGCGCATCGACCCCGCCGTCGACGCCGGCGACCTCGCCGCGCTGGCGATCGCCGCATCCGACGGGATCCAGGTGCAGTGGCTGCTGGACCCCGACGCCGTGGACGGCGCGCGCGTGCTCGAGCTCCTCGAGCGGCTGGTGCCGCCGCCTCCTCCCGCGTCCTGACATGACGAGGGGCCGGGTCCGCAGGACCCGGCCCCTCGTCGCGGGTGGCGTCAGAAGGTCGACGCCGCCGGGTCGAAGTCCTCCGCCAGCGGCGGCGGCGCGTCGACCGTGGACGCGACGTCGACCGCCGTCCCGGACTCCGCGGCGTCGCGGATCGCGAGGAGCACGTCGAGCACGTGCAGCGCGACCGCGCCGGAGGCCCGCTCGGGGCGCCCCTCACGGATCGCGCGCGCCAGCTCGACGACGCCGGTGCCGCGGCCCCAGGTGGAGCCGGTCGCGGCGACCGTCTCGGGCTCCTCCTGCCCGTACCGCCACAGGGTCGAGTCGCCGTCGAACACGTTCGGGTCGGGCAGCACGATGGTGCCCGTCGTGCCGTTGATCTCGACGAACCCGGCGCGCGGCAGCGCGTGCTGGAACGAGAACGTCGACTGGGCCGACTGCCCGCCCCGGAACTGGATCAGCGCCGCGTGGTGGGTCGGCACCTCCACGGGGAAGGTCGCCCCGGCGCGCGGGCCGGACGCGATCGTGCGCTTCTCGAGCGACTTCGACGACACGGCCTGCACGCGGGCCGCCGCACCGAGGGCGTGCACGAGGGTCGTGACGTAGTACGGCCCCATGTCGAACAGCGGCCCGGCACCCGTCGCGTAGAGGAAGTCGGGGTCCGGGTGCCACGCCTCCGGGCCGGGGACGTGGAACATCGTCGTCGCCGTCAGCGGCTCGCCGATGTCCCCGCGGGCGATGGCCCGCAGCGCGGACTGGATGCCCGCGCCGAGGACGGTGTCCGGGGCGCACGCGACACGCAGCCCCTTCGCCTCGGCGGCCGCCAGCAGCGCGGCGGCCGACGCGTGGTCGGTCGCGATCGGCTTCTCGCTCCACACGTGCTTGCCGGCCGCGACGATCTGGTGCCCGACCTCGGCGTGCACCGCCGGGATGGTCAGGTTGACGACGATCTCGATGTCGTCGCGGGCCAGCAGCTCCTCCACCGTGCCCGACGACGCGACGCCGTAGGCCTCGGCCTGCGCGCGAGCCCGGTCGAGCAGCACGTCGGCCACCATCCGGACTTCGACGTCGGCGAACTGCGTGAGGTTCTCGAGGTACTGCGTCGAGATGTTCCCGGCACCGACGATGCCGACGCCCACGCGGCTCACTTGTCGTTCTCCTGCAGCCAGGCGAGGGACGCGGCGACGCCCTCGAAGACGTCGCCCGCGTAGGAGTCGAACTCCACGACCCGGATGGCCTGCGGCGCGGCGGCGAGGATCGCCGGCACGTCGACGTCGCCCTGGCCGGCGGGGACCTGGTTCTCGTAGGCGGCCTTGAGCGCGGGCGGCACCTCGAGCGCGCTCTCGCTGGAGGGCAGCACGGTCGCGATGTCGCCGGACACCTCGCCGTCCTTGACGTGGATCGCGACGACGCGGTCGCCGAGCGTCTTGAGCACGGCCGGGGCGTCGGCGCCGCCGACGGTGGCCCAGAACGTGTCGACCTCGAGCACGGCCTCCGGGTCGAGCTGCTCGGCGAAGATCTCGAAGACCGGCCGGCCGTCGACCTTGTTCGTGAACTCCCACTGGTGGTTGTGGTAGCCGAAGCGCAGGCCTTGGCCGGCCGCCCGGACGGTCAGCTCGTTGACGCGGTCGGCGAGCTTCTTCGCGTCGTCCGCCGTCTGCCACCGCTCGGTCGGGACGAACGGGTCGATGACGATGCCGATGCCGAGGCGGGCGGCGGCCTCGAAGACGACGTCGGGCTCGGCGACGTCGATGACGGCGGCGTGGCCGGACGGCGCGGCGAGCCCCGTGGCGGCGAAGGCGCGCTCGAAGTCGGCGACGCGCTCGACGAACGCGTACGGCTCGACGTTCTCGTACCCGATCTCGCGGACGCGCGCGACGGCGGCGTCCAGGTCGGCGGCGATGGCATCCCGCAGCGAGTACAGCTGCACGGACGTGATGGGCATCTGGGGGCTCCTTCGCGTGGTCTGCGGTCCGACTTCCGTCGATGCCCGTACAGAAGTACGCCGCACCGCGCCGGAAGCCGTGGACGAGCCTACCCCCAAAACCTCACAGTGGAAGGTTTCTCTCCCGATCTCTGTGCCGATGAGTTCTCCCGACCGACCCGGTCTCCCCCGTGAGCCGGCCGACCGTCCAGCGCCGGACGACCTCCGGAGGACACCATGGGACTCATCCACCTCGAGCTGTTCGCCACCCTCGACCTGGTCGCCCAGGCCCCGGGCGGCCCCGACGAGGACCCGCAGGGCTTCCCGTTCGGAGGCTGGCAGGCCCCGCTCATCGACGAGGTCGCCGGCGAGCAGATCGACGCCGCCTACGGCGAGGGGACGGACGCCCTCCTCCTGGGCCGGCGGACCTACGACATCTTCGCGGGCTTCTGGCCGCACCAGAGCGGCGACGGCCAGGACGGCGACATCGCGACCCTCTTCAACAGCATCCCGAAGTACGTCGCCTCTCGCGGCAACCCCGACCTCTCCTGGGCCGGCTCCACCCAGCTCGGCCCGGACCTGCCCGCCGCCGTGCGGGAGATCCGCGACCGGCACGAGCACGTCCGCGTCGTCGGGAGCCTCGACCTCGTGCAGACGCTCCTGCACGAGAAGCTGTTCGACCGCATCGACCTCTGGGTCCACCCCATCGTCCTGGGGGTCGGCAAGAAGGTCTTCGACGGCGGGGAGGTGCCCACGAACCTCCGGCTCCTCGAACCTCCCGTCGCCGGCCCCAGCGGCACCGTGTACCTCCACTACGGCCTCGCCGACGGCGTGCCCGCGACCGGCGACATGGCGGCACCCGACCGCGGCGCCTGACGACCGCCGTCCTCGCCGGTCTCAGTCCTGCGGCGGGCGCCGCATCCGCTTGACGCCCGCGCGACGCTTCTTCGCGTCGATGCGCCGCTGGGCCGACCCCCGGGTCGGGCGCGTCGGGCGCCGGCTCGGCCCGGGCGGCGCGAGCGCGTCGGCGACGAGCGCGGCCAG
>JADHZE010000165.1 GCA_026934365.1 Isoptericola sp. QY 916
GCCTCGGCCTCCGCGGCGGGGGCCTCGGCGGCCGGGGCCGCGTCGCCGCCACCGGCACCGGAGCCGTCGCCGACGACGGCGAGGGTGGCGCCGACCTCGACGGTCTCGTCCTCCTCGACGAGGATCTGCTCGAGCACGCCGGCGACCGGCGAGGGGATCTCCGTGTCGACCTTGTCGGTCGAGACCTCCAGCAGGGGCTCGTCGACGGCGACGGTGTCGCCGACGGCCTTGAGCCATCGGGTGACGGTGCCCTCGGTGACGGACTCGCCGAGTGCAGGGAGCTGCACGTTCTCAGACATGACCTGTGGAGTCTCCTTCGATCAGTGGGTCAGGCGACGAGCCGAGGCGAGCCGGTTTGCCGGCCCGCGACATCTGGGGTTGCCGCGTTCTGGTCACTGCCTGCCATCTTGTCACCTCCACGGGGGTCGCCCCAATCGTTCGGGGGTCCGGGTTGGTGTGACGCTGGGTACACCTGACCGCCGCATGACCTCCAGGACACCTCCGGGCGGCCTCCCGACCACGATGCCCACGACGGCGGTAGTCTCGCGCCATGTCGCTCAGGACCTCGCTGGGACGCCTGCTGGGCAGGTCGTCGTCGCCGGCCCCCGGCGCACCGTCGTCGTCGGGATCGCGGGGCGAGACGATCGCGTACCTGCAGGAGTTCGTGCGCACCCGGGTAGGGGTGGAGGCGTACGTGGAGCCACCGAACGCGCAGACGCCCACCACCGTCCTCCTCGTGGCGACCACGGGCGAGTGGACGCGACGCCGCGTGCCGGACGAGCGCACGGGGTTCGAGGTGGCGCGGTCGCTGGGCGTCCCGGTCTACAACGTGCGCTTCACCGGGTACCCGCAACGCATGCGGGACTGGACGTCGGCGCAGCGCCGCAAGGCCTGAGCCGCGGCGCGTGGGTGACGGAGGAGACCCGGGAGTCATGGACGGCGGGGGCGGTGAGCGCTGGTCGGCGGTGGCCGCCGGGTGGGCCGAGCTGTGGGGCTCGTTCGCGGCACCGGTCTGGCCGTCGCTGCTGACGGCCGCGCAGGTCGGGAAGGGGACGCGCGTCCTCGACGTCGGGTGCGGCACGGGCGAGCTGGTCGGGCACCTGGCGCGCGCCGGGGTCGTCGCCGCAGGTGTCGACCCCGCCCCGGCGATGGCGCGGACGGCCCGCGAGCGGAACCCCGGCGCGACGGTCCGGGACGGCGACGTCGAGCACCTGCCGTTCGAGGACGGCACCTTCGACGCGGTCCTCGCGGTCAACGCCCTCCAGTTCGCCGACGACGTCGACGACGCCCTGGCCGAGGTCGCCCGCGTGCTGGTCCCGGGTGGCCGGGTGGGGATCGCGAACTGGGCCGAGGGGGCGCGCAACGACCTCGACGTCGTCGAGCGCGCCGTCGCGGAGGCGTACGAGGAGGAGGTGCCGCCCGACGGCCCGCTGCGCGCCGCGGGCGGGCTGGAGTCCGCCCTCGTCGGCGCGGGGTTCGACGTCGTGGGGGCGGGGATCGTCGATGTGCCGTGGACCGCGCCCGACGACGACCGCCTGGTGCGCGGCGTCCTGCTCGGCGAGGACGAGGCCACGACGGCCGCGCTCGCGCCGGTCGTCGTGGCCGCGGCGTCGCCGTTCCGGGTCCTCGGCGGCGGGTACCGCCTCGCGAACGCGTTCCGCTGGGCCGTGGCCGTCGCCCCCTGACGAGCGGACGACGGCGCCCGGCCACCCCGTGGGGCGGCCGGGCGCCGTCGTCGTCCGGCCGGGTCGTGGGGCGCGTCAGGCGCCGGCGCGACCCTCGAGGAAGGCGAGCATCGTGCGCACGCCGACGCCCGTGCCGCCGGCGGGGGTGTACCCGAACGACGAGCCCTCGTTGTACGACGGGCCGGCGATGTCGAGGTGCGCCCACGGGGTGTCGCCGACGAACTCGGCGAGGAAGTGCGCGGCGAAGAGCATGCCGCCCCAGCGGCTGGGGGCGGAGTTGACCATGTCCGCGACGGTCGACCTCAGACCGGCCTTGAGCTCCGCCGGCATCGGCATCGGCCAGAACGCCTCGCCCGCGACGTCGGCGGCGGCCTTGACCTCGTCGCGCACCGCGTCGGTGCCCATGACGCCGGAGGTGCGGTTGCCGAGCGCGACCATCTGCGCGCCGGTGAGGGTCGCGATGTCCAGGACGACGTCGTGCCCGTCCTCGACGGCGGCGACCAGGCCGTCCGCCATGACGAGGCGGCCCTCGGCGTCGGTGTTCGTGACCTCGACGGTCTTGCCGCCGCGGATCGTGATGACGTCGGCGGGACGCTGGGCGTTGCCGCCCGGCATGTTCTCCGCGAGGCAGAGGTACCCGGTGACGGCGACCGGCAGGCCGAGGCGCGCGGCCGCCAGGACCGTGTGCAGCACCGCGGCGGCGCCGGCCATGTCGGACTTCATCGTCGGCATGCTGGCCGGCGGCTTGAGCGAGATGCCGCCCGTGTCGAACGTGATGCCCTTGCCGACGATGGCGACCTTCTCGGTGGCCTTGGCCGGCGTGTACGAGAGCTTGACGAGGCGCGGCCCGCGCGACGAGCCCTGGCCGACGCCCACGAGCCCGCCGTACCCGCCCGCGGCGAGCTGCTTGTCGTCGAGCACCGTGATCCTGAGGCCCTTGACGCCCTTGGCCGCGGCCTTGGCGGCGTCGGCGAAGGCGGCCGGGAACAGCTCGTTGGGGGCGTCGTTGACCAGGTCGCGCGTGCCGTGCACCGCCGCGGCGAGCACCTCGGCGCGCGCGACCGCGGCCTTGGCCCGGCCCGAGCGCGCGAACGTCGTCACGACCTGGATGCTGCCGACGGCGCCCTTGGTGTCCTTGCCCGTGCGGTACCGCGTGTAGGAGTACGCGCCGAGCAGTGCCCCCTCGACGACGGCCCCGAGCTCGTCCTCGTCCACCGCGGGCAGCGCGAGGGCGGCCGTGTCGGTGCCGGCGAGCTCGCGGGTGGCGGCGCCGGCGGCGGACCGCAGCACCTCGTGCGGGAAGGTGCCGTCGGCCGCGCGCTCGCCGAGCCCGGCGAGGACGACGACGCTGGCCGACACGCCGTCGCCGGCGGGCACGCGCCGCACCTCGTCGCGGGCGCCGGTGACGCCGAGGCGGGGCGCGAGGGTCTCGATCTGGCGCACGAACGCCTCGGGGAGCTGGTCCGCGACGACGGCGACGCCGTCCGAGGTGGAGCAGGTGCCGACAACGAGGACGTCGACCTTGAGAGAGCTGGGATTCTTGCCGGTGAGGGTGAGGTCTGCCACGCGCCGATGCTATCGCCGTCCCGCGGCCGCCGTCGGGCGGCCGACGGCCGGTAGTCTGCGGGCGTGGTCCTTCCCCTGCTCATCGTCGTCCTGCTGGCGTGCGCCGCGCTCGCCGGGTGGGCGTTGTGGTTCGTCGTCCAGGACCGCGCCGTGATCCTCAAGCAGCTGATCGGCGCCGCCGTGGTCGAGGCGCTCGTCGTCGTGCAGGCGGTGGTGGCCGGCGTCCTCATGGTCACCCGCGACCACCCGGTCGACGGTCCGCTGTTCTGGGGGTACGTCGCCACGGCCCTCGTCGTGCTGCCGGTGGCCGCCATCTGGGCGTTCGCGGAGCGCACCAAGTGGTCGTCGGTCGTCCTGGCGGTGGCCGCTCTCACCGTGGGCTTCCTCGACTGGCGCCTGTGGCAGATCTGGGGGGCGGCATGAGCGGCACCGACCCCGCACCCGCCGCGGGCGCGCGCCGAACCGGCTCCGGCTTCGGCCGGCTGCTCGTCACCGTCTACGGCATCCTCGCCTTCGCCGCGATCGGCCGGTCGTCGTACGAGCTGGCCACCAAGTTCTCCGAGGCGCCCGTCGCCTACTCCCTGTCCACGCTGTCCGCCGTCGTGTACGTGCTGGCCACCGTCGCCCTCGCCAAGGGCGGGCCCCGCTGGCGCGTCGTCGCCTGGGTGACCGTCGGCTTCGAGGCCGTAGGCGTCCTCGCGGTCGGGGCGGCCTCGGCCGTCTCGCCCGACGTCTTCGGCGAGACGACCGTGTGGTCCGGCTTCGGCCAGGGCTACGGTTACGTGCCGCTCGTGCTGCCGTTCGTGGGGCTGTGGTGGCTGTGGCGCACCCGCCCGCGCGGTACGAGCGGTGACGACGGCGCAGCGGCGGCACCGGCCACGCCCGAGCCCACCGAGCCCGCAGCCCCCGACCCGGAGGTCCGATGAGCCCGTACACCCTGCTGTTCAACGGCGTCTTCCGCCGGATGGACCCCGAACGGGCGCACGAGCTCGCGTTCGGTGCCATCTCGCTCGCCGGACGCGTCCCCGTCCTGCGGGACGTCGTCCAGGGCGCCCTCGCGCCGTACCTGGGCCGGGGCAGCGGCGGACCGGGCAGCATCGAGGTGCTCGGCCGCACCGTGCCCGCGCCCTTCGGGCTGGCGGGCGGGTTCGACAAGAACGCCCGTGCGATCCGGGGCCTGACCATGCTCGGGTTCGGCTTCGTGGAGATCGGCACGGTCACCCCGCGCCCGCAGCCCGGCAACGAGGCGCCGCGCATGTGGCGCGAGCTCGACGTGCGGGGCATCCGCAACCGCATGGGCTTCAACAACGACGGCGCCCCCGCCGCGGCCGCGCGGCTCCGCGAGCTGCGGGCTACGCCCGCGGGCCGGGCCGTCGTCGTCGGCGCGAACATCGGCAAGAACAAGACGACGCCCGCGGAGGCCGCGGCCGACGACTACGCCGCGTGCGCCCGCGAGCTCGCCCCGTGGGCCGACTACCTCGTGGTGAACGTGTCGTCCCCGAACACCCCCGGCCTGCGCGACCTGCAGACCACCGCCGAGCTGCGCCCCATCCTCACCGCGGCCCGGGCCGCGGCCGACGAGGCCACCGCCGCCGCGGGCACCCGCCGGGTACCGCTCCTGGTGAAGATCGCCCCCGACCTCGCGGACGCGGACGTCGACGCCGTGGCGGGGCTCGTCACCGAGCTCGGCCTGGACGGCGTCGTCGCCGTGAACACGACCATCGGGCACGACCGCGGCCCCGGCGGCCTGTCCGGCCCGCCGCTCCTGGAGCGCGGGCTGCAGGTCGTCGCCCGGCTGCGCGAGCGCCTCGGGCCCGACCCGGCGATCATCGGCGTCGGCGGGATCTCGAGCGCCGACGACGTGCGCGCGTACCTGCGCGCCGGCGCCGACCTGACCCAGGGGTACACGTCGTTCATCTACTCCGGCCCGTTCTGGCCGGCGCGGGTCAACCGCGCCCTGACGCGCACCCGCGGGTCCGTCGCGGCCGGCAGCATCGACCGTGGCAACGGCTCCACCGGGAGCGCCGCGTGATCCGGGCGCACTGGGAGTGGGCGCTGGACGACGCCGATGGGCGCGTGCTGAGCGTCCCGAGCCCGGTCTTCACCACGCAGTACGACGCCGAGCAGTGGCTCGGCGAGCACTGGCGGGAGCTGGCTGCCGGCGGAGCGACCCTCGCCCGCCTGCTGCACGACGGGGCGCAGGCGACCCCCGGTGTGGTGCTGCCGTCGGTCTGACGGCACCACCGCGGGGGTCGCGCCATCAGCATCAGCTGCCCGGTGCCACCTGCGCCCAGGCCCGGGCGAGCCGCGGGACGGCGGTCGCGAGCTGGTCGGGCTCGCGCGTGAACGTGAGACGCACGCGGTCGCGCGACGAGCGGTCCGGGGTGAACGCGGGCCCGGGCGTGACGAGGACGCCGTGGTGCACCGCGGCGGCCGCGAGCGCCTGCGCGAGCGGTCGACCCAGGTCGACCCAGAGGCAGAGCCCGCCCGCCGGCACGCGTACGCGCCAGTCCGGCAGGGCGTCGCGGACCAGGTCGACGAGCAGGTCGCGGCGCGCCCGCAGCTCGGCGACGCGGCCGGGCAGGATCGCGTCGGCACGGCGCAGCAGCTCCACGACGGCGAGCTGCTCGAGCACCGGGGTGGCGATGTCGGCCGACTCGCGCACGCGCGCCAGCCGGCGCACCACCTGGGGCTCGGCGCGGACCCAGCCAACGCGCACCCCGCCCCAGAACGACTTCGACGCGGAGCCGATCGTCACGACGTGCGGGGAGGTGCCGTCGCCCGCGAACGGCTCCGGTACCTGCGCGCCGGGGTCGAGGGCCAGGTCGGTCAGGGTCTCGTCGCCGACGACGGTCGTGCCCGTGCGGTGCGCGAGGTCGCGCACCGCCGCCCGCGCCTCGGCCGACATCGTCGTGCCGGTGGGGTTGTGGAAGTCCGGCACGAGGTAGACGAGCCGGGGGCGGGTGCGACGCACCGCCGACGCGAGCGTCTCGACGTCGCCGACGGGGACGCCGACGACCCGTCCGCCGAACCGTCGCGTGGGTTCCAGGGCGTGGAAGTACGTGGGCGACTCGACGACCGTGGTCTCGCCGCACCCGACGAACGCGGCGGTGAGCACGGAGATCGCCTGCTGGGCGCCCGTGGTGACCAGGATCTGGTCCGGCGTGGTCGGCACGCCGCGTGCCGTGTAGCGGTCGGCGATCGCCGACCGCAGCGCCTCGACGCCGAGGTGGGCGTAGCCGCCGGTGGCCAGGTACCCGGGCAGCACCTCGAGGGCCGCGGTGTAGGCGTCGTGCAGGGCGGAGGTGGCCGACGGGGTCGCCTGAGCCAGGTCGACGGGGGCCTCGGGGGGTGTGTCGCCGTGCGGGTCCGTGGGGGCGTCGCCCGCCGCGACCGGCACGCCCCCGCGCGTCGCGCCGGCCCCGCGGGGGAGTGTCGTGACGGTGCCGGAGCCGACGCGGCTCGCGAGGAAGCCGAGCTCGCGCAGGCGGGCGTAGGCGCCGGACGTCGTCGTGCGCGAGACCCGCAGCGCCGTCGCCAGCTCACGCTCGCTGGGTACCCGGGTGAGCGGCGGCAGGCTGCCGGAGAGCACCGCGGCGCGCAGGGCGTCCGACAGTGCGAGATAGGCCGGCCCTCCCGCGCGCCAGTCGCCGAGCAGACGCGCGGTGGCGGCAGGGGAGAGCTGCCGGACGGCGGGCGGCGTGGACGTGGCAGAAGGTGGGGAGACGACGGTCACGGGGCCACTGTCGCCCCAATGGATATGGATTGCAAGGCCATTGGCGCGGAGGGTGGGAGCATGAGCACGACCGCCCGCCCTGTCCGCCGTCCGTCCCGCCGACCCGCGCGCCGCCTGGCGCGCGGCCCTCTCCGCCGGCAGACGGCGCGGTGCCCTTCTCCGACAGCGGCACGTCCACCCAGCCGGTGAAGAGGTTCTTCGCGTTCCACTCGCTCTCGCCGTGGCGGAGCAGCACGAGGGTGTAGGTCATGGGGTCCATCCTGCCTGCTGCCCGGCGCCGCCCGCACCGCGGGTCGGATCCCGGACTCGCGCCGTCCGGATCGAGCGGCCGGGTCAGGAGTCCGCGCGCTCCAGCACGAACACGGGGATCGCGCGGTCGGTCTTCGTCTGGTAGTCCGCGTAGTCGGGGTACGCGGCGACCGACCGCTCCCACCAGAGCGCCTTCTCGTCGCCGGTGACCTCGCGCGCGACGTACTCGTGCTTCTCCGGGCCGTCCTGGAGCTCCACCCGCGGGTTCGCCAGGACGTTGTAGTACCAGACCGGGTGCTTCGGGGCGCCGCCCAGCGACGCGACGACGGCGTACGTGCCGTCGTGCTCCACGCGCATCAGCGGGGCCTTGCGGAGCGCGCCGGTCTTCGCGCCGACGGTCGTGAGGATGACGACGGGCATCCCGCGCATCGTCGTGCCCTTCGTGCCGCCCGAGCTCTCGTACTGCTCGACCTGGTTCGCGGCGCGGGTGGAGGGGCTGGGGACGTACTCTCCGGTGATCGGCATGCCACGTGCAATTCCCTGCCCGCGCGATCCATTCCCGGGGCTACCGTGACGAGCGGGCCCGGTGCACCTTCGCCGCCTGGGCGTACACGTCGAGCATCGCCGCGGCGGCGCGGTCCCAGCTGAAGCGCTCGCTGGCGCGCCGGGCGCCGGCGGCGAGGCGGGCGCGGCGCTCGTCGTCGGCGAGGAGGTCGCCGAGCTCGCGCGCCCACGTCCACGGGCTGTGGTCGGGCACGAGGACGCCGGACGTCCCGTCCACCACGACCGTCTGCAGCCCGCCCACCGCGGCCGCGACGACCGGGGTCCCCGCCGCCTGCGCCTCGGCGGCCACCAGGCCGAACGACTCGTTGTGCGACGGCACCGCGACGACGTCCGCAGCGCGCAGGTAGTCGACCAGCTCCTCGCGCGGCACCGGCGGGCGCACGTCGAGGTGGTCGGTGACGCCGACCTGGTGCGCCAGCGCCTCGAGCTCGCGCACCGCCGTCGCACGGCCGCTGGCGCCGCCCAGCACGACGAGCGTCGGCACGCGCGAGCCGCCGCCGTCGCACCACGCCTCGGGCTCGGCGGCGTCGCCCGAGCTGGCGTGGTCGGCCAGCACCCCGAGCGCGCGGACCAGGACGTCCGGGCCCTTGAGGAGCTGGACGCGGCCCGCGAACAGCACGATCTTCCGGTCGGTGGGCAGGCCGAGCCGCTCGCGGAGGGCGCGGCGGGCCGCATCGACGTCCCGCCCGCCGTCCTGCCCGGCCGCGGGCTCGAGCGGGCGGAAGACCTCGAGGTCGACGCCGGGCGCCACGACGTGCACGCGGTCCGGGTCGGCGCGGTACTCCTGCTCGAGGTCACGGGCCTCCTCGCGGGTCGAGGCGACCAGGCCGTCGGCGGCCTCGACCACCTGCTCCTCCCCGACGACCCGGCCCACGGGCTCCGGGGTGTCCCCCGGGGCCAGGGCCGCGTTCTTCACGCGCGCCATCGTGTGCATGGTGTGCACGAGCGGGACGTCCCACCGCTCGGCGGCCAGCCAGCCCACCTGCCCCGACAGCCAGTAGTGGCTGTGCACGACGTCGTACCAGTGCGGCGGGCGGTGGGCCTCGGCCCGCAGCACGCCGGCGGTGAACGCGCAGAGCTGGCCGGGCAGGTCGTTCTTGTCCAGCCCCTCGTACGGGCCGGCGGACACGTGCACCACCCGGATCCCCGGCTCGACGTCGACCCAGCGCGGCTGCACGGACGCCGTCGCACGCGTGAAGATCTCGATCTCCGCCCCCCGGCGGGCCAGGGCGCGGGCCAGCTCCATGACGTAGACGTTCATGCCGCCCGCGTCCCCGGTGCCGGGCTGGTCGAGCGGCGACGTGTGCACCGACAGCATCGCCACCCGCGGACCGGGCCGCTCGCCAGGGGTGGTCATCAGGACTCCAGCACGCAGGCGGGAGGCGTCGGCAGCGCGTGCCGCGCCACCACCTCGCCGGTGCCCGTCGCGGGGTCGACCCGGACCGTCGCGAGCTCGCTGCGGCCCTGCAGCGCGACGACGACGGTCTCGGCGCCGCCGGCGTCCGCGCCGGGCTGCGCGGACCCGAGGACGGCGTGGTGGCGGGGCCACGCGCCGTCGCCGAGCGGGACGTCGGCGAGGTGCCGCAGGACCGGCGTCCCGCCGTCCGTCGCCACCGCGAGCACGGCGAGCACGTCCGCGCCGCGCAGGCCGACGTGCAGGCGCGCGCCGTCGGCGCTCAGCGTGACGTGCGCGGGGAAGTCGCGGCCCGCCTCCGCCGCCGGGGAGACCGGC
>JADHZE010000166.1 GCA_026934365.1 Isoptericola sp. QY 916
CGGCGCGCTCGGGCGCACGAGCCAGCCGCTCATCCCGACGAGCCAGGCGACGGCGGCGCCGAGCGTGAAGGCGACGCCACGCTCGGCGACGTCGGCCCACGCCAGGGGGCCGACCATGCCGCCCGCCGCGGCGAAGACGACGATGCTCGCCCCGGGCGGCCCGGTGCGGACCAGGGTGCACAGGGCGGTGGCCACGCCGGCCACCAGGGCCACGACCGCGAGGACGACGAGGGTCGGCGCGCCGGCGGCGGTGAGGGAGGCCGTGAGCAGGAAGGCCACGACGAACACGGCGGAGACGCCGGCCAGCAGGGACGCGCGCCGCCGGTACGGCTCGTACCGGCCGTACAGGATGACGAGCGCACCCAGGGAGGCGAAGGCCGCCAGGTCGGTGCGGCCGACGGCGGCGCTCAGCGCGAGGACGACGGCGGCCGCGGCGCCGACGCGCAGGGCGGCCGCGAGCGTCGCGTCGGCGGGGTTGATGCGCAGCGCCGCGCGCAGGTGGGCAGGGTCGAGGACGACGCGGGCGCTCGTGAGGACCGGGGAGGAGGTGGGAGGCATTGCCGACGATGATAGTTCACAGGTAAATCATCATGGAAGTAGTTGCGGTGTGACCTCTATCCTGTCGCCGTGGACTACATCGAGCGCGTGCGCGCGCAGTGGGCCGAGCGGCTCCCCGCCGTCGACACGTCCCCGGCCGACGTGGGCGCGCGGGTGCGCCGGATCGCCGCCCTGCTGGAGGCCGAGGTGTCCGACGACCTCGCCGCCCGCGACGTCACGCGGGCCGAGCTCGACGTCCTCACCGCGCTGCGCCGGTCCGGGCGCCCGCTGCGCGCCGGCGAGATCACCACGATGACGGGCTCGCCCGGGGCGTCGATCACCAAGCGCCTGGACCGGCTGGAGCGCGCCGGCCTGGTGGGACGTGCCGTGCACGAGCGCGACAAGCGCGGCGTGCTCGTGGCGCTGACCGCGGAGGGGGAGGCGCTCGTCGACGAGCTGTTCCCCCGGCAGATCGAGCACGAGCGCGCGGCCCTGGCGGACCTGTCCGGGGCGGAGCGGGCCGAGCTCGGCCGGCTGCTCGCCGTCGTCCTGCGTCGCCTGGACCCGAAGGACTACTGATCGCGGGGAGGCGCCGCACGTCTCAGGTGGAACCCCCCAGCCCCGCGCCCCGAGGGGCGCCTCCCCGCGTACGCCGACAGTAGCAGGTGAGGTTAGCCTTACCAACCCCGAGCTCGGGATGCGGTCGTTCCCCGGGAGACGCCGACGGCGGCGCTCCCCGAGGGGAGCGCCGCCGTCGCGGGGCAGGGACGTCAGGCCTGCGGGGGCTTCGTCATCTTGAGGACGTCGAGGGCCGAGTCGAGCTGGGCCTCGGTGACCTCGCCGCGCTCCACGAAGCCGAGGTCGATCACGGCCTCGCGGACCGTCATGCCCTGCTTCACCGAGTGCTTCGCGACCTTGGCCGCGGCCTCGTAGCCGATCACGCGGTTGAGCGGCGTGACGATCGACGGCGACGACTCGGCGAACGCGCGGGCGCGGTCCACGTTGGCGGTGATGCCCGAGACCGTCTTGTCGGCCAGGACGCGCGACGCGTTGCCGAGCAGGCGGATCGACTCCAGCACGCCCTGCGCGATGACGGGGATCTGCACGTTGAGCTCGAACGAGCCGCTGGCGCCGGCCCACGCGACGGTGGCGTCGTTGCCGATCACCCGGGCGGCCACCATGAGCACGGCCTCCGGGATCACCGGGTTGACCTTGCCCGGCATGATCGAGGAGCCCGGCTGCAGGTCGGGGATCGCGATCTCGCCCAGGCCGGTGTTGGGGCCCGAGCCCATCCAGCGCAGGTCGTTGCAGATCTTCGTGATCGACACGGCGATGGTGCGCAGCGCGCCCGAGAGCTCCACGAGGCCGTCGCGCGCCGACTGCGCCTCGAAGTGGTCCCGCGCCTCGGTCAGCGGCAGGCCCGTGTCCTCGCGCAGCAGCTCGATGACGCGCTGCGGGAAGCCGGCCGGGGTGTTGATGCCGGTGCCGACCGCGGTGCCGCCCAGCGGGACCTCGGCCGCGCGGGGCAGCGCCGCCTCGACGCGCTCGACGCCGTAGCGGATCGCCGCGGCGTAGCCGCCGAACTCCTGGCCCAGCGTCACCGGGGTGGCGTCCATGAGGTGCGTGCGGCCGGACTTCACGACGCCCCCGAACTCGTCGGCCTTCGCGCCCAGGGCGTCGGCCAGGTGCTTCAGACCCGGGATCAGGTCGTGGATCGCGCCGGCGGCGGCGGCCACGTGCACCGACGTCGGGAAGACGTCGTTGGACGACTGCGAGGCGTTGACGTGGTCGTTCGGGTGCACGTCCTTGCCCAGCGAGCGCGTGGCGAGCGTGGCCAGCACCTCGTTGGTGTTCATGTTCGACGACGTGCCAGAGCCGGTCTGGAAGACGTCGATCGGGAAGTGCGCGTCGTGCGCGCCCGAGGCGACCTCGTCGGCCGCGGCGACGATCGCGTCGGCGATGTCCTGGTCGAGCACGCCCAGCTCGGCGTTGGCGCGCGCGGCGGCCTTCTTGATGCGCGCCAGGGCCTCGATGTGCCCGCGCTCGAGCGTGGTGCCGGAGATGGGGAAGTTCTCCACGGCCCGCTGCGTCTGCGCGCGGTAGAGCGCGTGCGCCGGGACGCGCACCTCGCCCATCGTGTCGTGCTCGATGCGGTACTCGGTCTCGCCCGCGCCGGACGCGCCGGGGACGACGGTGTCGAAAGTCATGCCTCTATCGTGCCGCACCCGCGCGGGCGGTCCGTCGTGAGCCGGGTCACTCCGGACGGGTGCCGCTGTCGGTGCGGTGGTGGAGGATCGCGGGGTGACGTTCACCCACGTGGTGCTCTACCGCGCGATGAACCTCGGGCACCGGGGCAGCCCGGTGCGCGACGTCCTCGAGCGCGCCCTGGTCGACGGCGGCGGCGCCGCGGTGCGGTCGTTCCAGACCAACGGCACGGTGCTGCTCGACGTCGGCCCGGGCGGCGGCGCGGCGGAGGCCGTCGTCCGGGCCGCGGCGCCGCTGCTCGCCGAGCGGTGCGGGTACTCCGGCGCGGCGCTGGTGCGCCCTCTCGACGACGTCACCGCGGCGATCGACGGCGACCCGTTCGCGCTCACCCGCGACGGGCGGACGTACCGCGAGACCCTGACGTTCGTGGACGGCGGGCACCCGCTGCCGCTGGACCTGCCGTGGACCGACGAGCGTGACCTGCTCGACCTCGTCGCCGCGCGGCCGGGCGTCGTCCTCGGCGTGGTGCGGGTCGGGCCGGGCACCTGGGCCGACCCGAACTCGCTCGTCGAGCGGCTCACCGGGGGCGTCGCGACGACGCGCACCCTCGGCACCGTGCGGCGGCTGCTGGCGGCCGCCGCACGGGCCTGAGCGGGCGGGACCCGGGTCGTCGCCCTCAGGCGGCGGCCGGCTCCTCGCCGATCTCGCCGTCGACCGCCACGAGGTGCGCGCTGCCGTCGTCCAGGTCGTAGACGACGCCGACGACGGCCAGGCGGCCCTCGTCGATGGCCGCGGCGATCGCTGCCGAGTAGCCGCGCAGCAGCGCGACGGTGTGCTTGACGTGCTCCGTGCGCAGCACGGCCGGGTCGATCGGCCCGGTGACGCCCTGGCGGCTCGTGAGCTCCGCGACCGAGGGGATGACCTTGTCGACGACGGCGCGCACGAAGCCCGGGGGCTGCTCGCCGGTCGCGAGGGTGTGCGCGGTCGCCGCGACGGCGCCGCACGAGTCGTGCCCCAGCACCACCACGAGGGGAGTGTGCAGCACCTCCGTGCCGTACTCGATGGAGCCGAGCACGGTCGTGTCGACCACGTGCCCCGCGGTCCGCACGACGAAGACGTCGCCCAGGCCCTGGTCGAAGACGATCTCCGCCGCCACCCGCGAGTCGGAGCACCCGAAGATCACGGTGTGCGGGTGCTGGACCGAACGCAGCTCGCGCCGGCGGACGGCGTCCTGGTCGGGGTGGTCCGGCTCGTCGCGGACGAAGCGGCCGTTGCCGGCCCGCAGCCGGGCCCAGGCTTCGGTGGGGGTCAGGGTCATGAGTGCTCCTCTGTTCCGTGCTCGCCGACCCGCACGCGGTCCGGCCCGATGAGATCGCGGGGCCACGGCGGGTTCGCGCCGGCCCGGGAGACGGTGACGGCGGCCACGGCGACCGCGCGCACGAGCATCCGGGCCGTCGCCGCGCGGTCGATGGCGCGCAGCGCGTCGCGGCGGTCCGCGCCCAGCAGGTCCGCGCCCCACAACCAGTCCAGGAGGGCGCCCATGAACGAGTCGCCGGCACCGACGGTGTCCACGACGTCGACCCGCGGCGCGGCGACGGCGACCTCGCCGGCCGCCGTCATCGCCGTCGCTCCCTCGCCGCCGAACGTCACCACGACGACCGCCGGGCCGGTGGCCTGCCAGCCGCGCGCGACGTCGAGCGGCGCCCGGTCGGGGTAGAGCCACGCCAGGTCCTCGTCGCTGACCTTCACCACGTCGGAGAGCGCGACGATCTCCTCGACCCGCGGCCGGACGACGTCGGCGTCGCCCATGATCGCGGGCCTCGCGTTGGGGTCATAGGTCACGGTCGACGTCGCCCGGGCGACCTCCACCAGCCCCCGCACGTCGGCGTCCCCGGGCGGGAGCATGGCGGCGATGGAGCCGGTGTGCACCGCGAGCGTCTCGGGGATGGCGCCCGCGCCTGCGGGCACCTGCCACTCGAGGTCGAACTCGTAGGTCGCGGCGCCGGTGTCGTCGAGGGTCGCCTGCGCGACGCTCGTGCGCGCCGCGCCGTCGCTGCCCGGGGCCAGGGCCACGCGGGACTCCGCGAGCCACGACCGGACGACGTCGCCGCGCGCGTCGCGGCCGAGCCAGGTCGCGAGCCGCACGTCGCGGCCGAGACGGCCGAGCGTGAGCGCGACGTTCGCCAGGCTGCCGCCGGGGTGCTCCTCGCTGCTCCCGTCGGGGCGGTGCACCGCGTCCACCAGCGCCTCGCCCACCGCGAGGACGTGCGCGCTCACGCGTCGTCCTCCTCGGCGTCGTCGGCGTCGTCGTCGCCGTCGTCGCCGTCGGCGCCGTCGGCGCCGGACGAGATCGCGGACGAGGCGGCCTGCGCCGCCGCGAGCCGCTGCCGCGCTCCGTCGAGCCACTGCTGGCAGCGGGCGGCGAGGGCCTCGCCGCGCTCCCAGAGGGCGAGCGACGCCTCGAGGGGCTCGCTGCCGGCCTCGAGCCGGGCGACCACCTGGACGAGCTCGTCGCGGGCTTCCTCGTAGGTCAGGTCGGAGACGTCGGCGGGCAGGTCCGGGGCACCGGGGTTCGCATCGGTCACGGGGGACAGTCAACAACACCGGGCCGACAGGCCGTCGACGTCGTCCGCGCAGCGGGCGGAAATGCCTTGCGGGCGGACGGGTGGTCGGGCAGCGTGCGCCGCATGGGTCATCTGGAGGTGGCGCACGTCGAGCACGTGCTGCCGGACGGGCGCACGCTGCTCGACGACGTCTCGTTCCGCGTCCCCGAGGGGAGCGCCACCGCGCTGGTGGGGCCCAACGGCTCCGGGAAGACCACCCTGCTGCGCCTGCTGTCGGACGACCTCGTGCCGCAGGCCGGGTCGGTCACGGTGACGGGCGGGCTCGGCGTCATGCGGCAGTTCGTCGGCTCCGTGCGGGATGAGTCGACGGTGCGCGACCTGCTCGTCTCCGTCGCGCCGCCCCGGATCCGCGACACGGCCCGCGCGGTCGACGCGGCCGAGCTGGCGATCATGGAGGTCGACGACGAGCCGGCGCAGCTCGCCTACGCGCAGGCGCTCGCCGACTGGGCCGAGGCGCAGGGCTACGAGGCCGAGACGCTGTGGGACGTGTGCACGGTCGCCGCGCTCGGCGTCCCGTACGAGCAGGCGCGGTGGCGCGAGGTGCGCACGCTCTCCGGCGGCGAGCAGAAGCGGCTCGTCCTCGAGGCGCTGCTGCGCGGCCCCGACGAGGTGCTGCTGCTCGACGAGCCGGACAACTACCTCGACGTACCCGGCAAGCGATGGCTCGAGGACCAGCTCCGCGCCACCCGGAAGACCGTGCTCTTCGTCTCGCACGACCGCGAGCTGCTCGCCCGCGTCGCGGACCGCATCGTCTCCCTCGAGCCCGCGCCGTCCGGCGCCGACGCGTGGGTGCACGGCGGCGGTTTCGCGACGTTCCACGAGGCACGCCGGGAGCGGTTCGCGCGGTTCGAGGAGCTGCGCCGGCGCTGGGACGAGAAGCACGCCCAGCTCACGAGGCTCGTGCGCGAGCTGCGGCAGGCGGCCGCGAACAGCGACGCGATGGCCTCCCGGTACCGGGCGGCCCAGACCCGACTGAGCAAGTTCGAGGAGGCCGGCCCGCCGCCCGAACCCCCGCGCGAGCAGGACATCCGCATGCGCCTGCGCGGCGGCCGCACGGGCGTGCGGGCGCTGACCTGCGAGCGGCTCGGGCTCACCGGCCTGATGCAGCCGTTCGACCTCGAGGTCTTCTACGGCGAGCGCGTCGCCGTCCTCGGGTCGAACGGGTCGGGCAAGTCGCACTTCCTGCGGCTGCTCGGCGGCGACGACGTCGCGCACACGGGGGAGTGGCGGCTCGGCGCGCGCGTGGTGCCGGGCGTGTTCGCGCAGACGCACGCCCACCCGGAGCTGTTCGGCCGCACGCTCACCCAGATCCTGTGGGAGGACCATGCCCGCGACCGCGGGGCGGCGATGTCGGTGCTGCGCCGCTACGAGCTGACCGTCGCCGCCGACCGCGCGTTCGACCGGCTGTCGGGCGGGCAGCAGGCGCGGTTCCAGATCCTGCTGCTCGAGCTCGCCGGCTGCACCGCGCTGCTGCTCGACGAGCCCACCGACAATCTCGACCTCGCCAGCGCCGAGGCGCTGCAGGAGGGCCTGGAGGCGTTCGACGGCACCGTCCTCGCGGTGACGCACGACCGCTGGTTCGCGCGGTCGTTCGACCGGTTCCTGGTGTTCGGCGAGGACGGCACCGTGCGCGAGACGCCCGAGCCCGTCTGGGACGAGGGGCGGGTCGTCCGCGCACGGTGACGGTCAGGACCGGCCGTCGAAGAAGGCGTGCAGGTCGTCGGCCAGCAGCCGCGGCTCCTCCATCGCGGGGAAGTGCCCGCCCTCGGCGTGCTCCACCCAGCGGTCGATCGCGCCCCAGCCGTTGAACACCTTGGCCATGAGCGGGTGGGTGTCGAACACGGACCACGCGGAGGGGACCTCCGAGGCGGAGAGCCAGTCGAGGCCGGAGTGCGAGGCCTCGTAGTAGAACTGCGCGCTGGACGCCCCGCTGCGGGTGAACCAGTACAGCGCCACGTTCGTGAGGAGCTGGTCGCGGTCGACGGCCTCGTCCGGCGTGCGGGACGCCGGGTTCGTCCACGTCTGGAACTTCTCGGCCATCCACGCGAGCTGCCCGACGGGGGAGTCCGTCAGGGCGGCGCCGATCGTGTCCGGGCGGTGGTTCTGCATCTCGAAGTAGCCGTGCTCGGCGGCGTCGGCCGCGCGCACCGCGTCGATCTGGGCGATCTCGTCGTCGGTCAGCCCGTCCGGCATCGGGTAGGCCGCGCCCACCATGCCGAGCGACCGGCCGTCGCTGCCGACGTGGGTGCCGATCACGCGCTCCGGGTAGAGCGCGGCGAGCCGGCCGGTGGTGCCGGCGCCGATGTCGGTGCCGTGCACGGCGAACCGCTCGTACCCGAGCCGCGTCATGATCTCGGCGTAGGCCTCGGTGGTGCGCGCGACCTCCCAGCCCGTGCCGGACAGGGGCGTCGAGAACCCGAAACCGGGCAGCGAGGGCACGACGACGTGGAACGCGTCGGTGAGGAGCGGGAGCAGCCGCTGGTACTCGACGAACGACCCCGGCCACCCGTGGCACAGCAGCAGCGGCGTGGCGTCCGGGTTCGCGGAACGGGCGTGGACGACGTGGAACGTCTGGCCGTCGACGACTGTCGTGACCTGCTCGTGCGCGTTCAGCGCGGCCTCCTGCGCGCGCCAGTCGAAGCCGTCGCGCCAGTACTCGGCGAGCTCGCGCAGGTACGGCAGGGGGATGCCGCGGCTGAAGTCCGTGCGGTCGTCGCGACCGGGCACGGGCAGGGGCCAGCGGGTGCGCGCCAGCCGGTCGCGCAGGTCGTCGAGGTCCGCCTGCGGGACGTCGACGCGGAAGGGGACGAGGGCGGTGTCTGCGGTGGGGCTCATGACTCGGTTCATGGC
This sequence comes from Isoptericola sp. QY 916, assembly GCA_026934365.1. Lineage (GTDB taxonomy): Bacteria > Actinomycetota > Actinomycetes > Actinomycetales > Cellulomonadaceae > Isoptericola > Isoptericola nanjingensis. Next base: position 8,217 of record JADHZE010000166.1, read on the forward strand.
TCCACGCTCGCAGCAATAGCGGAAGACCTGCTTCCGCGATCGGTGAGACGCTCCGAAGATGCTCGAGACCTCGGCCCGCCTGCTCCAGCTCCTGTCCCTGCTGCAGCTGCGGCGCGACTGGACCAGCGGCGACCTCGCCGAGCGGCTCGAGGTGAGCACCCGCACCGTGCGCACCGACGTCGGCAGGCTGCGCTCGCTCGGCTACCCGGTCGAGGCCCGCCCCGGCGTCGCCGGCGGCTACCGGCTCGCCGCCGGGTCGGCGATGCCGCCGCTGGTGCTGGACGACGACGAGGCGGTCGCGGTCGCGATCGGGCTGGCCGCGGCCGCGCACGGGCAGCACGGCGAGGGGGAGACGGCCCTCACCGCGCTCGCGAAGGTCGAGCAGGTCATGCCCGCGCACCTGCGGCGCCGCGTCGAGGCCGTCCGGGAGGCGACGAGCGTCGTGCCGGGCGGGGACCCGGCGCCGGACCTGCAGGTGCTCGGGGGTGTCGCCGCCGCGATCCGTTCCGGTGAGCGGCTCCGGTTCCGCTACGCCTCCCACGACGGCGCCGAGTCCTCCCGGCACACGGAGCCGCACCGCCTGGTGCGCTGGGGGTCGCGCTGGTACCTGCTGGCCTGGGACCTCGACCGGCTGGACTGGCGTGTCTTCCGGGTCGACCGGATCACGCTGCGCCCGCCCACCGGGGCCCGGTTCCGGCCGCGCGTCATCCCCGAGGACGCGGTGCTGCGGCACGTCGTGGCGCGGGTGGGCCGGGCGACCTGGCGCTACCGGGCGCGGATCCTCGTGCACGCCACCGCCGCGCAGGTCGTGGCGAAGGTCGGCTCCCCGCTGGAGGTCGAGGAGGTCGGGCCGTCCACCTGCCGGATCGAGGTGGGCAGCGACGACCCCGACCAGCTCGCCCTGTGGGTCACCCGGCTCGACATGGACGTCGAGGTGCTCGAGGGGGAGGAGCTCGCCGCGGCGTTCGGCCGGCTCGCGGACCGGTTCAGGCGGGCGGCGCGGGTGCCGCCGTCGCGGTGACGGCGGCCTCCAGCGAACCCTCGGCCACGCGCACGTGCACGGCGTCGCCGGCCGTGACGTCGTGGCTCGCCCGCACCACGTGCCCGTCCGCGCGCTGCACGACGGCGTACCCGCGCTCCAGCGTGGCCTGCGGGGAGAGCGCCCGGACCTGGGCCGCGAGGCGGCCCACCTCTCCGGACGCGCGCAGCAGCGCGGCGT
>JADHZE010000167.1 GCA_026934365.1 Isoptericola sp. QY 916
GTGACGGCCCGCTCCGCCGTCCGCGCGCGCCGGCTCCCGCGCGTCCCGGTGCTCGCGGCGCTCGCGACGTCCGTCGTCGGGCTCGCGCTCGTCAGCGGCGTGCGCCCCGTCGCGGGCACGACCCGGGACCTGGCGTGGGGCCTCGCCCTCGCGCTCGTGGCCGCCGTCGCGTTCGCGGCGACGACCGTGGTCAACCGGCGCGTGCTGCCGGGGCTGGGCCCTGCCCCGCTGCTCGGGACGTCGTTCACCCTGGCGGGCCTCGTGTCGCTGGTGCCCGCCGCCGGTGCAGGCCTCGCCCTCGGCTCCCTCGACGCCACCGCGTGGTGGACGCTCGCCTTCCTCGCCCTCGTGCAGACCGCCGTCGGCTACCTGGCGTTCTACGCCGGGCTGCAGCGCGGCGTCGGCGCCACGTCGGCGGCGCTGCTCTCGCTGCTGGAGCCCGTGGGGGCCGCCGTCCTCGCGGTCGTCGTGCTGGGCGAGGCCCTGACGCCCGCGGCGGTGCTCGGCATCGCCCTGGTCCTCGGCGCCGTGCTGCTCGCCCGGGACCGGCCGGCGACGCCCCGCCCCCGGGCGGGTGCCCGTCCGCCCGCGGATGGTCCCCCGGGACGACCCGGGACGGCACCCCGGGCGGACGCGCGGGAGGGCGCCGCGGCGTAGCGTGCCGGGCATGGACCGCGGCCCGCTCGACCGGTGGCGCCCCCGGCTGTTCCTCGCGGTGGCGCTGGCCGTCGTCGTGACGGTCGGGACGTTCGGGGCGTCGCACTGGCAGCCCGGGGCCCGCGACGTCGACGCGCTGGGGCTGCTGCTCGCGCTCGTCGGGCCGGTCGTGCTGCTCGCGCTGCCCCGGCGGCCGGTCCTCGCGGTGGTGCTCGCGGTCGGAGCCGTCGGCACGTACCTCGCGCTCGGCTATGCCTGGGGGCCGGCGCTGGGCGGCACGGTCGGCGTCCTGGTCATGGTGCTCCTCACCGGGCAACCCGCCCGAGCGCGGGTCGTCGCCTGGTCGGGGGCGCTGCTGATGTGGGGCGTCGTGGTGGGCGCGGCCGCCCTGCGCGACGACGAGACCCGCGTCGGCGGCCTGCTCGGGGGTGCCGCCTGGACCGCCGTCGCGCTGCTGGTCGCCACGGGCATCCGCGAGCGGCTGGCCCGGGCCGCCGCCTGGCGGGCCGCCCGCGCGGACCGGGAGCGGACCGCCGTCGCCACCGAGCGCCTCCGCATCGCACGCGAGCTGCACGACGTCCTCGCCCACTCCCTGTCCGCGATCAACGTGCAGGCGGGCGTCGGCCTGCACCTCCTGGACCGCGACGTCGACCAGGCGCGCTCCGCGCTCGCGTCCATCAAGGCCACGAGCCGCGACGCGCTCGACGAGGTGCGCGCCGTGCTCGGCGTCGTCCGCGGCGAGGGCGACGGCGGCGACGGCGACGGTGTCACCCCGCCGACCGACGCCCCCGAGCCGCGCACGCCCACCTGGGACCTCGCCGCCCTCCCCCGCCTGGCGGAGCCGCTGCGGGCCCGCGGCGTGACCGTGCGCTTCGACGTCGACCCGGCGCTCCGGCCGTCGGGGACCGTCCCCGCGCACGTCGCGGGCGTGGCGTACCGCGTGGTGCAGGAGTCGCTCACCAACGTGGGCCGGCACGCGCCGCGGGCGCGGACCGTCGTCGTGCGCGTCGCCCGCGACGACGACCTGCTGCGCGTCACGGTGGACGACGACGGCGGTCCGGTCGGTGCGCACGACGGGGACGCGGCCGGCTACGGCCTGCGCGGCATGCGCGAGAGGGTCGAGGGCGCGGGCGGCGCGCTCGCCGCCGGGCCCGCCGCACGCGGGTTCGCCGTGGCCGCGACCATCCCGCTGCCCACCGACGTGTCAGACGCGCAGCCTGCTCGGGCGCCACAGGTGTCTGACAGCTCGCAGGAGGATGCATGATCCGGGTGCTGCTCGCCGACGACCAGGCGCTGGTGCGCGGCGGCTTCCGCGCGCTGCTGGACGCCGAGGCCGACATGACCGTCGTGGGCGAGGCCGCGACCGGCGACGAGGCCGTGCGCCTCGCGCTGCGGCTGCGGCCCGACGTCGTGCTCATGGACGTGCGGATGCCCGGGGCGGACGGGCTGGAGGCGACCCGGCGCATCGTCGCCGACCCGGGCGCGGCCGGCGTGCACGTGGTGGTCGTGACGACGTTCGAGCTGGACGAGTACGTGGCCGAGGCCATCCGCGGCGGCGCGAGCGGCTTCCTCGTCAAGGACACGGAGCCCGCCGACCTCGTGCGCGCGGTGCGCGTGGTGGCGGCCGGCGACGCCCTGCTGTCCCCCGGCGTCACCCGGCGCCTGCTCGCCCGGGTCGCCGACGCCACCCGCGACGTGCCGCCGCCGCCCGGCCTCGACGACCTCACCGCCCGCGAGCGCGAGGTGCTCGTCGAGGTGGCCGGCGGCCTGTCCAACGACGACATCGCGCGCGCCCTCTACCTGTCGGAGTCGACCGTCAAGACGCACGTCTCCCGGGTGATGGCGAAGCTGGGTGCCCGCGACCGCGCGCAGCTCGTCGTCGCGGCGTACGAGGGCGGCGTCGTGCGCCCCGGCTGGACCGGCTGACCCGCGCTCCGCACGGGCACGCGCGAGCGGCACGACGGGACGACGCAGGTCGGTACGAGGGGCTGACGACGGGGCCCACCCCACCGGGCGACGGTGGAGGCGAAGGGTTCGCACCGGGCGGGCCCACCGTCACGAGGAGTCCCCGATGCTCACCACCGTCACCGCGACCGCCGTCCCCGCGGCGCTCGCCGCGCACCCGTACGCCGCCGGCGGCGGGCCGGGCTGGTGGATCGTCTTCCCGATCCTGTGGTTCCTGCTCTTCGCCACCGTCGTCTTCCTCGTCGCCCGCCGCGCGCGGCGGTACGGTCCGCCGTGGGCCCGTGGCGGCGCGGGCGGCGTCGACGTCCTCGGCGAGCGCTACGCCCGCGGCGAGATCGACGAGGCCGAGTACCGGCAGCGGCTCGCCGTCCTCAAGGAGGACCGCCGCTGACCGCGCCTGCCGGCCAGCACGCGATCTCTCGCGTCGTCGGGTCCGACGGCGCGAGAGATCGCGTGCTGGACGGCGTCGGTCGATCGGTGTCCACGCCCCCACCGTGTCGCTCCGTCGTGCGTCTGAGCAGGTGAACGGCAGGCGGCAGGTCACGACACGGTGACGATCACGACACGACCGGAGCGCTGCGGTCGCGTTCGGGGCACCCGCGGGGCACGGTGGTACCCCGCGGCGCGCCTGGTGCGCCGACGGCGCGGAAGGGGCTCCATGCGTACGGTTCCCAGCCTGAGGCGACGCCTGACGGCGTCGCTCGTCGGCGTCCCGGTGGTGCTCACCCTGGCGCTCGCCGGGTGCGCTCCCCTGTCCGGCGAGACCGAGCCCGAGCCGGGCGCGGCCCCCACGGCCTCCGCTCCCCCGTCCGAGGACGGCGCCGGGTCGACCTCCGACGCGCAGGGCCGCGCCGACCAGGACGCGCAGGAGCAGGCCGACCAGGAGGCCGCCGAGAAGAAGGCCGCGGACGAGGCCGCCGCGAAGGAGAAGGCCGACCAGGAGGCCGCCGAGAAGCGGGCCGCGGAGAAGGCGAAGAAGGCCGCGGAGAAGAAGGAGGCCGAGAAGAAGGCCGCCGAGGAGGCCGCCGCGAAGGAGCAGGCGGAGCAGGAGGCGGCGGAGAAGAAGGCCGCCGAGGAGCGGGACAAGATGCTCGAGTACGGCGACTCCGGTGAGCGGGTCGTCGCGCTCCAGGAGCGGCTGCAGGAGCTCGGGTACTTCATCCAGGAGGCCGACGGCAGCTTCGGCCCGGCCACGCAGCAGGCCGTCTGGGCGCTGCAGAAGGCCGCCGGGCAGTACCGCGACGGCGTCGTCGGCCCGAAGACGCAGGCCGCGCTCGACGACGGCGTGCGGCCGCAGGCCCACTCGTCGTCCGGCAAGGCGATCGAGATCGACCTGGACCGGCAGCTGCTCATGACCGTCGAGGGCGGGAAGGTCACCCGGATCATCAACGCGTCGTCGGGCAACGGGGAGACGTACGAGGCCAAGGGGCGCAGCTATCACGCGACGACGCCGCGCGGCTCCTACGCCGTGTACATGGAGCGCAACGGCATGCACGAGTCCACGCTCGAGCTGGGGTCGATGTACCGGCCGAAGTACTTCTCGGGCGGGTACGCGGTGCACGGCTCGGGGTCCATCCCGCCGTACCCCGCGTCGCACGGCTGCGTGCGCGTGTCCAACGCCGCGATGAACTGGCTCTGGGACTCGTGGGGCATGCCGAAGGGCACGCCGGTCATCCTCTACTGATACTGACCTCGGCCCTGCCGCTCACCACGCGTCAGAGGGCGGTGCCGACCAGGACCGGCTCGGGCTCGAGCTCGATGCCGAAGGCGTCGCGGACGCCGTCGCGCACGGTGCGGGCGAGGGCCACGACGTCGGCCGCCGTCGCACCTCCGCGGTTGGTCAGCGCGAGGGTGTGGCGCGTCGACAGGCGCGCCGGGCTGTGCTCGCCCGCGAGCCCGAAGCCCTTGGTGAACCCGGCGTGCTCGATGAGCCAGGCGGCGCTCGTCTTCACGAGCGTCGGGTCGACGACGCCGAGGCTCGGGCTCACGGTGGACTCCGGCGTCGCGGAGCGGACGGCGAAGCGCGGCGCGTCCTCGGGCAGCTCGTCCGCCGCGTCGGCCGGCAGCACCGGGTTGGTGAAGAAGGAGCCCGCCGACCAGCGGTCGTGGTCGCCGAGCGGCGCCCCGCCCACGCCGTCCAGCAGCATGCCCTTGCCGCCGCGCAGCTCCAGCACGGCCTCGCGCACCTCGGCCGAGGGCGCCCGCTGCCCCACCTCGACGCCGAGGCGCCGGGCGAGCTCGCCGTAGCCGACGGGCGCCGACAGGCTGCCGAGCCGCATCTGCAGGTTCACCTCGAGCACCACGTACCGCGGCGTGGGGTACCAGGGCGCGCCCGGGTCGTCAGGGTCGCCCGACCGCATCGTCCGCTTGAGCAGCGACGTGCGGTACCCGAAGCCCAGCTCGCTGAGCGTGAAGGTCCTGCGGCTGCCGGTAGCGCGGTCCCAGGTGACCACCGACGCGACGACGCCGGACACCTCCTGGCCGTACGCGCCGATGTTCTGCACGGGCGCGGCGCCGACGGTGCCGGGGATGCCGGACAGCGCCTCGACCCCCACCCACTCGTTCGCCACGGCCTGGGCCACGAAGGAGTCCCAGTCCTGGCCGGCGGGCAGGCGCAGGCTCGCGCCCCCGCACGCGCCGTCCGTGCCGCACGAGTCCTCGAGGTCCGCGTCGAGGCCCTGGCGCACGTCGCGCACGACGACGCCGGCGAACCCCTCGTCCGCGACCAGCAGGTTGGAGCCGCCGCCGATCACCAGCAGCGGCCTGTCGGCGTCGTCCGCGGCGCGCACCGCGTCGATCAGCTCGGCCTCGGACTCCGCCTCGACGTACTCGTCGACCGGCCCGCCGACGCGCAGCGTCGTGAGCTCGGAGAGCGCCGGGGCGGCCGTGTCGCGCCCGTCGCGCTCACGGGCGGGCTCGTCGGCGGACGGCGTGTTCAGGGTCGACAGGCTCACTCGCCCAGCGTACGCGCCGGCTCGGGAGCGGCTGGCAGGGGCCTCGCGGCCCCTGCGACCAGCAGGCCGACGGCCACCGGCACCGCCAGCACCAGCAGGGCGTCGCGGTAGCCGACGTGCTCGGCGAGGAAGCCGATGAGCGCCGGGCCGACGAAGAACGCCGAGTACCCGATGGTCGAGACGACGGAGACGCGCAGGGCGGCCTTGCGCGGGTCGTCCGAGGCGGCGGACATGCCGAGCGGGAAGCCGAGCGAGGCGCCGGCGCCCCAGACCGCGACGCCGACCAGCGCGACCCACAGCGTCGGCACGAGCGCGAAGACGACGACGCCCACGAGGGCGGCCGCGCCGCACACGCGCAGCATGGTCACGCGGCCGTAGCGGTCGATGAGCGACGTGCCCGCCAGCCGGGCGAGCGTCATCGCGCACAGGAAGACGGCCAGCCCGATCGCCCCGACGGAGTCGTCGGTGCCGAACCCGTCGACGACCGCGAGGCTCACCCAGTCGTTGGCGGCGCCCTCGGTGAGCGCGGCAGCGAGCACGACCAGCCCGACGAGCAGCGTGCGCGACTCGCGCCAGGTGGCGAGGGTGTCGCGCAGGGTGTGTCCGGTGCCGGTGTCCACGGCGGTGGCCGGGTCCGCCTGCGCGTCCGCCGCGCCCCCGGCCGTGCCGGCAGCGGCGTCCGCCGTCGGCTCGAAGAAGCGCACGCAGGCCACGACGACGATCAGGTCGATCACCATCACGGTGATGACGTGCCCCGGCAGCGAGGCGCCGGCGTGCGCCGCGAGGGCGCCGATGCCCGCGCCCGCGACCGTGCCGAGCGAGAAGCCGGCGTGGAAGCGCGGCATGACCGACTTCCCCAGCCGCTGCTCGACGACGGCGCCCTCGAGGTTCATCGCGGCGTCCCAGATGCCCACGCCCATGCCGCCGACGAAGAGGCCGACCCGCACCAGCATCGGGTGGTCGCCGTCGACCGCAAGGGTGGCGACGGCGAAGCCCGCGGCCGCCAGCGCGGCGAACGACACGCAGGTGCGACCGGCGCCGACGCGCGAGGCGATCATGCCGGACAGCGGCAGCGCGACGAGCGACCCGATCGCGCCGGTGAGCAGCAGCACGCCCATCTCGGCCTCGGAGAAGCCGAGGCCGTCGCGCACCGCGGGGATCCGGGAGGCCCACGTGGCCATGCCGATCCCGGCGACGACGAAGACCGCGAAGACGGCCCAGGCGGCGCGCACGGCGTGCGCGGGCGGCCGGGTGGGGAGTTCGGTGCTCACGGTCCGACGCTTCCCGAATCCGCCACGCGGGTCAAATCGATTCGAGCGCGCGCTGGTCAGCGCGGGTAGGCTTCGCCCCGGACCTCGCCGGAAGGAGCCCCATGGGCCGCAGCAACGCCCGACCGACCCTCGCGCGGGTGGCCGAGCTCGCGGGCGTCTCGGTCTCCACCGCGTCCCTGGCGTTCTCGGGCGCGGGACCGATCACCGCCGAGACGCGCGACAAGGTGCTCGCCGCCGCCGCCGAGCTGGGCTACTCCGGCCCCAACCCGCTCGGCCGGCAGCTGCGCTCGGGCCGCTCCGGCATCGTGGGCGTCGTCCTCGGCGACCAGCCCGGCCGCGCGTTCCGCGACCCGGTGGCGGTCAAGGTGCTCGACGGCCTCGTGGACGTGCTCGGCGCCGAGGGCCTGGGCGTGCTGCTCATCCCCGGCGTGCGCGCGGTCCCCGGGCCGCGGGTCGACGGCGAGGAGACGGCGCCCGTGCCCGCCGTCGACCCCCTGCTGGAGTCCGCCGCCATGGACGTGGCCGTGCTCGTGTGGGGCGTGCTCACCGACGACGCGACGCTCGCGGCCCTGCGTCGCCGCGACGTCCCCGTCGTGGTCGGCGAGGGCGGCCGCGTCGACGGCGCACCGCTCGTGGCCCTGGACGACCGGGCGGGCACGGCCCTGGCCGTGCGCCACCTCCAGGAGCTGGGGCACACCCGCATCGCGGAGATCACGCTCCCCCTCGACGCCGCGGAGCGGTCCGGCCCGATCGACGCGGCCCGCCTCGCCCAGGCCGACCGCACGTCGACGCGGCACCGCCTCGCGGGCGTGCGGGACGCGGTCGAGCCCGTCATCTCGTGGGAGACGCCCGCGTCCCTCGTGGAGCACGGTCGCGACGCCGCCACGGAGATCCTCGGGGCATGGGTGCCGGAGACGGAGCGGCCGACGGCGATCGTCGCCCACTCGGACCTGCTCGCCGCGGGGGCCGTCATCGCGGCCCGCGAGCTCGGGCTGCGCGTGCCCGACGACGTCTCGGTCGCCGGCTTCGACGGGATCGACCTGCCGTGGCTCTCCCCCGACGTGCTCACCAGCGTGCACCAGCCGCTGCAGGCCAAGGGCGCCGCGCTCGGCCGAGCCGTCCTGGGCGTGCTGGCCGGTGAGGAGCCCACCTGCACGACGCTGCCCGTCGAGCTCGTTCCCGGCACCACGACCGGGCCCGTGCCCGACGTCGTCCGCCCCGCCGACGCGCAGGCCTGACCACTCTCCGCCTCACGTCGACACCGTCGAGCCTCGTCGACGTGAACGGGCCTCAGCGTCCGGCGGTGCGGAACCGCCCGGCGACGATCGCCTCCGCGCGCTCGCGCTCGCAGAACGCCAGCATCGCCTCCTTCGGCCCCTGCGGGGACTCGAAGCGCACGGTGCCCGCGGCCTCGAAGCCGAACGCCGCCATGCGGGCGACCGCGGACCGGTTGCGGGCGTCCGGCTCGCCGACCAGCCGCCGCGTGCCCGGGCGGGTGAACGCGAAGGCGAGCACGGCGGGGCCGACCACGGCCCAGGGCGCGACGCCGTAGCGGGCGGCCGGGCCGTCGCCGCCCTTGAAGAAGTGCATCCCCAGGTCGCCGGGGAGCGCGTCGTAGGCCGTCGAGACCGGGTCGTCCTCCGGGTGGTACAGCTGCACCAGGACGACCGGCTCGCCGTCCCAGCGCACCAGGTAGGCGTGGTGCGTGGGCAGGGAGTCGACGAACGCGTACGTGTCGCTCAGGTCCTCGCGGCTCAGGCCCGCCAGCCCCCAGAACCCGGCGTGCGGGCGGTTGACCCACTCGTGCAGCACGTCGAGGTCGGCGACCGGGTCCAGCACGTGCGCCGTGACGGTACCCGCGCCCGGGACGTCGGCGCGCCACACCTCCGCGCCGCGCGCTCCGGACAGCAGTCGGTCGGACGTCGCGGGCTCGGGCGGGGAATCGGACAGGGGCTCGGTCGTCATCGGTCCTCCGGGGGTCGTCGGGTCGGCAGGTACTCGGGGCGCAGCCGCGCCCAGTCGGTCTCGATCGGGACGGTGCGGGCGTCGGCCCACGCCGGATGCTGGTCGGCGAAGTGCGGCGAGCGCGGGTCGCCGGAGGCGCCGAACGGCACGCCCCAGCGGCTGCGGCGGCGGTCGCCCAGGTCCCACACCCAGCGGGCGACCGACCCGTGCAGGACGGCGTGAGTCACGCCGGGCACGCCCGCCGTGCAGCGGACGGCGTCGCCCGCCCCACCCAGCGGCCGTGCCTGCTCCGCCGGCACCGCGGGCACCGCCGCGCCGGGGACCAGGCCCAGCGCGTGCAGCGGGGCCAGGCGGTGCAGGTCGCCCCAGGTCTCGCGGGCGGCTTCGGGCGGGTCGGGGAGCGGGTCGGCGCGCCCGTCGACGTCCGCGAGCGCCTCCCCGGCCAGGCGCCGACCGTCGACGACCCCCGAGGCGAGGATCGGCGCGAGCGCGTCACCCACGCGCGCGACGACGTCCAGCCACGGCGCGAAGACCTCCGGCAGGCCGTGCGGGGCGTGCAGCGGGGCGAGGGCCGGGGCGGCCGCCACGCGGCGCACGAGCGCGTGCCGCCAGCGGGC
>JADHZE010000168.1 GCA_026934365.1 Isoptericola sp. QY 916
CGGGACGCGGGTGGCGGCGAGCGGTGCGTGCGTTGATGCGGTCATGATGCTCTCTCCGGCGGTGATGGCGCGGGTGGCCGCGGACGAACCCGAGGCGGCACCCGAGATCGTGCGGGTCGTCGCGCCCGGGGACGTGCACCTCGTGGCGGGGATGTCCGCGCTGGCGGCGACGCTCGACGACCCCCGGGAGGAGGACGCGGGCGTCCCCGACGCCGTCGGCGCGGTGGTCGCCGGGCTGCGCGTCGGCGGCGGCCCGGCCGTCACGGTCGGCGCGGTCGTCAAGCGGCTCGTGGCGGGTTCCCCGACCGCGATCGTCACCCTGCTGCCGGACGACGACGTCCCCGACGCCACGGTCGAGGTGCTCGCGTCGAGGGCCGCGGCCGTGTCCGACGGCGCGGACGTCGTCGTCATGCGCACCGGCCGCCCCGGGGACCACGTGGCGATCGGCGTCGAGCCGCTCCACGCCGACGCGGCGGAGGGTCGCGCATGACCGGGCGCGAGGGCGAGGGGCTGACCAAGGTGCTGGGGGCCCGCAGCGCGGGCCCGCTCGCCAAGCTGGGGCTCGTCACCGTCGGGGACCTGCTGCGGCACTACCCGCGCCGGTACGGCGACCCCGGCACGCTCACGGACATGGACAGGCTGGCGCTCGGCGAGCACGTCACCGTGATGGCGCGGGTCGCGCGGGCGACGGTCCGGACCATGCGCTCGCGCGCGGGCGCGATGCTGTCGGCGGTCGTCACGGACGGCCGGCACGAGCTGGCGCTGACGTTCTTCGCCAAGCGTGCCGGCGCGTTGCGGCCGCACGAGGACAAGCTGCGACCGGGGCGCGTGGGGTTGTTCACGGGGGTGGTGAGCGAGTACCGCGGCACCCGCCAGCTCACCCACCCGGACTACGTCCTCGTGGGCGTCGACGCGGACGACGCCGAGGAGGCGATGTTCGAGGCGAGCCGCCCCATCCCCATCTACCCCGCGTCGTCGTCCGTGCCCTCCTGGCGCATCCAGCGGGCCGTGCGCACGGTCCTCGACCCGCTCACCGAGGCGGACGTCGAGGACCCGGTGCCCGACGAGGTCCGCGCCCTCCACGGGCTGCCGGGCCGGCTCGACGCCCTGCGCGCGATCCATCACCCCGTCGACCAGCGCGCGTGGCAGCAGGCGCGCCACCGCTTCCGCTTCGAGGAGGCCTTCGTGCTGCAGGCGGCGCTCGCGCAGCGCCGGGCGCACGCCGCCGAGCAGGAGGCCACCGCCCGTCCCCTCCGCGGCCCGGGGGAGCCGAGCCTGCTCGCCGACTTCGACGCGGGCCTGCCCTTCACGCTGACGGAGGGGCAGGCCTCGGTGGGCGAGGACCTGGCGCACGAGCTCTCGCAGGCACGCCCCATGCAGCGGCTGCTGCAGGGCGAGGTGGGGTCCGGCAAGACGGTCGTGGCGCTGCGGGCGATGCTGCAGGTGGTCGACGCCGGCGGGCAGGCCGCGCTGCTGGCGCCCACGGAGGTGCTCGCGGCGCAGCACGCCCGCACGCTGCGGTCGCTGCTCGGGCCGCTGGCCGAGGGCGGACTGCTGGGCGGGGCCGCGCACGGTACCCGGGTGGCGCTGCTCACCGGCTCGCTCGGCGCGGCCGCGCGCAAGGAGGCGCTGCTGCAGGCGGCCGGCGGCGAGGCGGGGATCGTCGTGGGCACGCACGCCCTGCTGGGCGACCAGGTGCAGTTCGCGGACCTGGGCCTCGTCGTCGTCGACGAGCAGCACCGGTTCGGCGTCGAGCAGCGGGACGCGCTGCGCGCGAAGGGACGGGTGGCTCCGCACGTGCTCGTCATGACGGCCACGCCCATCCCCCGGACGGTCGCGATGACGGTGTTCGGCGACCTCGAGACGTCGTCGCTCACGCAGGTGCCGGCCGGCCGGGCCGGCATCACGTCGCACGTGGTCCCCGCCGGCAACCCGCGGTGGATGGAGCGCACCTGGTCGCGCGTGCGCGAGGAGGTCGACAAGGGTCACCGCGCCTACGTCGTGTGCCCGCGGATCCACCCTGACGACGACCTGCCCGCCGGGGGCGGGGCCACGGCGAAGGACTTCGACGACGTCCCGGACCTGCTCGAGCTCGTGGACGGCGACGGCGCGGGGGACGAGCGCCCGCCCCTGCGCGCCGTGCTCGAGGTGGCGGACATGCTGCGCGAGACGCCGGCGCTCGCGGGGCTCGACGTCGGCGTGCTGCACGGTCAGATGGCGCCCGCGGACAAGGAGTCCGCGATGGCGCGGTTCGCGGCCGGCGAGCTGCAGGTGCTGGTCTCCACCACCGTGATCGAGGTGGGCGTGGACGTACCCGAGGCCACGGTGATGGTCGTCTTCGACGCCGACCGGTTCGGGCTGTCCCAGCTGCACCAGCTGCGCGGCCGCGTCGGGCGCGGCGCGGCACCCGGGCTGTGCCTCCTGGTCTCGACGGCGCAGCCCGGCACGCCCGCCGCGACCCGGGTCGAGGCGCTCGCAGAGACGACCGACGGCTTCCGGCTCGCGACCCTGGACCTCGAGCTGCGCTCCGAGGGCGACGTGCTCGGGGCCGCCCAGTCCGGCCGGTCCAGCTCGCTGCGGCTGCTGCGCGTCGTGCAGGACGCCGACCTCATCGCCGACGCGCGGCGCGAGGCCACCGCCGTCGTCGACGCGGACCTCGAGCTCGGCTCCCACCCGGAGCTGCGCGCGGCGATCGCCGCCCAGCTGGACGACGAGCAGGAGGAGTTCCTCGAGAGGGCGTGACCCGTCGACTGGTTAGGCTCGGCGCCATGACGAGGATCGTGGCCGGCCGGTTCGGCGGGCGCTCGCTGCAGGTGCCGCCGAAGGGCACGCGACCCACCAGCGACCGGGTCCGCGAGGCGATCTTCTCCCGGCTGGACCACCTCGACGTGCTGGACGGCGCGCGGGTGCTCGACCTGTACGCGGGCTCCGGCGCGCTCGGCCTCGAGGCCGCGAGCCGCGGCGCCGCCGCGGTCGTGCTGGTGGACGCGAACCGGCGGGCGGCGGACGTCGCCCGCCGCAACGTGGCGACCCTGGGCCTGCAGCGCGAGGTGCGCGTCGTCGCCGACTCCGCGGAGCGGTTCGCGGCGGGTGCCTCACCGTCCGCCGGGACGGCCGGGGCGTCCGGGTACGACGTCGTCTTCCTCGACCCGCCCTACGACCTGGCCGAGGACGCGCTCGCGACGGTCCTGGCACATCTGGCCGCGCCCGGGGTGCTGGCCGCGGGCGCCGTCGTCGTGGTGGAGCGGTCCACCCGCAGCCCCGAGCCGGTCTGGCCCGCGGGCATGGAGGCGTTCGCCCGCAAGGACTACGGCGAGACGGCGGTGCACTACGCCGAGCCTGCCGACCCCGCCGGGGCCGCCGCGCCGGACGCCCCGGGGGCCGGCGGGGCGTAGCGCTCCGCCCCCTCGAGGACGGCGACGGGTACGGCGGCCAGCGCCTCGGCGTGGGCCGGGTCGACGAGCGCCACGGACTCCCCGGCCGCCGCGTCGAGCAGCCGCCGGACCGCGGGGTCGCCGGGCACGGTGCCCTCGCACTCCCGGAGGTGCTCGAGGAGGAAGCCGCGCACGGCGGCGGCCGGCACCGAGCCCGCGCCCGGCTCCGTCCCGAGCGCCACCAGCAGCATCGCGGGGACCCGCGGCGACCCCGGGCCCCCGATGCCCGGCTGGAAGTAGGGCAGGGCGAGCGCACGCGCCCCGTGCCGCGCGTAGAAGCGCAGGCGGGCCGCCGGGTCGCCATGGGTCGGGTGGACGGGGTGGTGGCCGGGGTGCTCGACCTCCGCCAGCACGATCACCGGGTGCAGCTCCTCGCGCCACCCGGCGAGCGACCGGTCCAGCAGTCGACCGCCGACCCCGCCGCCACGGTGCCCGGGCGCCAGCGCGAGGTAGTCCACGAGCAGCACCTGCGTGGCCCGCGACCACGAGGCCACGATCCCGGCGACCACCCGCCCGTCCCGCTCCACGCCGTAGGCCGTGAGCTCGCCGGAGGCGAGGCCGGCCCGCAGGTCGTCGGGCGACGTGAGCTCGTCGGGCGGGAAGGACGGCGCCAGGACGTCCCGCCACAGCGAGTCGACCTGGGCGGCACCGGTCAGGGGCACCACGGTCGGCTCCGCGGGCGACGGGTGGGGCGTGGCGTCGTCGGTCATGCCCCCAGGGTGTCCCCGTCGCGGGGTGACGGCACCCCGACCGGGCTCCCGGGGATCGCGACACCGCTGTACTAGCGTGACGGCGTGAGCATCGCCGTCTGCCCCGGGTCGTTCGACCCGATCACGCTCGGCCACCTCGACATCGTGCGGCGCACGCGCCGGATGTTCGACGTCGTGGTGGTCGGGGTGGCCCGCAACGCCGCCAAGAACGCGCTGCTCGGCCCCGAGGAGCGGGTGGAGCTGGCCCGGGCGGCGCTCGCGGCCGACCCGGAGACCGCCGACGTGCGGGTCGAGGTGGTGCCCGGGCTGCTGGTGGACTTCTGCCGGGAGCGCGGGGCGGTCGCGGTGGTCAAGGGCCTGCGCGGCGGCGCGGACTTCGACTCCGAGCTGCCGATGGCCCTCATGAACCGACACCTGACCGGGATCGAGACCGTCTTCGTGCCGGGGGAGCAGCGGTACGCGCACGTCGCGTCGTCGCTGGTCAAGGACGTGGCCCGGTACGGGGGACCGATCGACGACCTGGTGCCGGACGGCGTCGCGGACGCGGTGCGAGCCGCCCTCCGCAGATGACGCAGGGCCGATGAGCTGGACCGAGCTGCAGGGCAAGGAGCAGGGGATGAGCGAGACGACCGAGACCACGACCGGGACCGGCCAGGGGGACAACCCGGCCGGCGGGCTGCTGGACATCCTGGAGGACCTGGCCGCGCTGGTCGAGAACGCGCGCTCCGTGCCGCTGTCGACCAACGTGAAGGTGGACCGCGACCAGGCGCTCGCGCTCGTGGACGAGCTGCGCGACGCGCTGCCCACGCAGGTGGCCCGCGCCGACGAGGTGCTCGCGGCCGCCCGCGACACCCTGGACGACGCGCACCGCCAGGCGGAGGAGATCGTGGCCGCCGCCCGCGCCCGCGCGATCGAGCTGGTGCAGTCCGAGCAGGTCGTCGTGCAGGCGCAGTCGCGGGCGGCGGAGGTGGTCGCGGAGGCGGAGACGCGCGCGGCCGCGCTGCGCACCGACGCCGACTCGTACTGCGACGGGCGCCTGGCGGACTTCCAGCAGGACCTCGAGGCCCTGACGAACCAGGTGCGGGCCGGTCGGGAGAAGCTGGCCGAGCGCCTCGAGCAGGGGGCGCCGCGGGTGCGGTGGGACGCCGTCGCCGACCCGCGCTGGCCGCAGGAGCGGCGCTCCTGACCTGCGCCGTCGGTCGTCGCCAGGCGTGAGAGGCGCGTCACTCCCGGGCGTGCTGCGCCGCGGCGCCAGGATGGCCTAGACTAGGTCGCTGGCCCGAGTCCGGGCCCCACCCCCTTCCCGCCCGTCGGGTCCACCCCTGTTCATCGGAGCCTGCCATCGCCACCGCGAAGCCCTCGCCGCTCGTGCTCGACACGCACGAGCTGTCTCGGCGACCCGGTTCGATGGAGGAGGTCGCGCGCGTCGTGCCCGCCCCCGCGGACATGGGGACCGCCGTCATCGGCGTGCCCGAGGGCGACGACCTCACCCTGGGCCTCCGCCTGGAGTCGGTCATGGAGGGGGTGCTGGTGTCCGGCGTCGTGCGCGGCACGGCGGTGGGGGAGTGCGTGCGCTGCCTCGACCCGGTCTCCCAGCAGGTGACGGTGCGCGTGCAGGAGCTCTTCGCCTACCCCGAGAGGGCGCAGGCGGCGGAGGAGTCCGGGGACGAGGACGCCGAGGACGAGCCGGTCCTGGTCGACGACCAGGCCGACATCGAGCCGGCGGTTCGGGATTCCCTCGTGACTGCACTACCATTTCAACCGCTGTGCCGTCCGGACTGCCCCGGCCTGTGCTCCGTCTGCGGGGCGCGGCTGGCGGACGACCCGGACCACCATCACGACCTCGTCGACCCCCGGTGGTCGGCGCTGCAGACCATGCTCGAGGATTCGAGCGTGTCCGACGAGACGAAAGAGAGCTAGCCGTGGCTGTTCCGAAGCGCAAGATGTCGCGCAGCAACACCCGTGCGCGCCGTTCGCAGTGGAAGACCACCGCGGCGGTTCTCACGACGTGCCCGAGCTGCAAGGGGCAGAAGCTGTCCCACGCCGCGTGCCCCACCTGCGGTGCCTACAAGGGCCGCCAGTACGCCGAGGCGCTGCGCACCGAGCACGCGGGCTGACATGCCTGCATCCGGCAACCGGCCCCGGCCGGAGCCGACCGCTCTTCTCGAGAAGCTCGGGGTCCACCTGGATCCCGAGCTTCTCGTGCTTGCCCTGACGCACCGGTCGTTCGCGCACGAGGCCGGGGGCATCCCGACCAACGAGCGGCTCGAGTTCCTGGGCGACACCGTGCTGGGGCTGGTCGTGACCGAGGCGCTCTACCGGCGTCACCCCGACCAGTCCGAGGGCGAGCTGGCGAAGATGCGCGCGGCGACGGTGTCGCAGCGCGCGCTCGCGGCGATCGCCCGCCGCCTCGACCTCGGCGGCTACGTGCTGCTCGGCAAGGGCGAGCTCCGCACCCGCGGTTTCGACAAGGACTCGATCCTGTCCGACACCGTGGAGGCGCTGATCGGCGCCACCTACCTGTCGCACGGCCTGGAGCCGGCACGCGAGCTGGTGCACCGCCTCGTGGACACGACGCTGGACGCCGCCGCCGGGCTCGGCGCGGGGCTCGACTGGAAGACGTCGCTGCAGGAGGCGGCCGCCGTGCGCGGCTTCGGCGCCCCCGTGTACGAGGTCACCGGCGAGGGCCCCGAGCACGCGCGCGTCTTCCACGCCCAGGTGACCGCCGGCCCGGTGCTGGGCCTCGGTACCGGTTCCGCGAAGAAGCACGCCGAGCAGGCCGCCGCCGAGGAGGCGTACCGCGCCCTGCAGCAGGTCCCCGTGCCGGGCGTCGAGCCGGCGTCGGGCGTGACGGGCGACGCCGCCGGTGCCTGAGCTCCCCGAGGTCGAGACCGTCCGCGACGGCCTCGACCGGTTCGTCGTGGGCGCCGTCGTGCGCGACGTCGAGGTGTTCCGCGACTACTCCGTGCGGCGGCACGACGGCGGCCCCGCGGGGTTCGCCGACCAGCTGCGCGGCCGGCGCCTGGCCGCCGCGGTGCGGCGCGGCAAGTTCCTCTGGCTGCCTCTCGAGGGCGACGCGCCGGGGACCGCCGACGCCGCCCCCGCGGCCGCGTTGCTCGCGCACCTCGGTATGTCCGGGCAGCTGCTCGTGCGCGACCCCGCCGTCGCGGGCGACTGGGCGCACCCGCACCTGCGTGCCCGCCTCCACCTGACCGGTGCCCCGAGCGGCGCGGAGTACCTCGACTTCGTCGACCAGCGCACGTTCGGTCACCTGTCCGTCGTGGACCTGGAGCCGACGTCCGACGGCGCCCCCGGCGGCCTCGGCAGCGACCTGCCGGCCGTGCCGGAGCCGGTGGCGCACATCGGCCGGGACCCTCTCGACCCCGCGTTCGACGCCGACGCGGTGGTCGCCGCGATCCGGCGGCGGCGCACGGGGATCAAGCGGGCGCTGCTCGATCAGACGCTGCTGTCCGGCGTGGGCAACATCTACGCCGACGAGGCCCTGTGGCGCGCCCGCCTGCACTTCGCTCGCGCGACCGACCGGCTGCGGCCGGTGGAGGTGCGCCGCGCGCTCGACGCCGCCGCCGAGGTCATGGCCGAGTCCCTGGCGCAGGGCGGGACGAGCTTCGACGCGCTCTACGTGAACGTCAACGGCGAGTCCGGCTACTTTGCGCGCGGCCTCGCCGCCTACGGCCGCGAGGGCGAGCCCTGCCCGCGCTGCGGGGCCCCGATCCGGCGGGACGCGTTCATGAACCGCTCGTCGTACACCTGCCCGGTCTGCCAGCCGCGGCCGCGCAACGGCCGCTGGTGACGCGCTCCTGACGCCGCCGGTTCACCGGCCCAGGGCCCAGGCGGCCAGGTCGTCGACCGCACGCCGGTCGAGCGCGCCGGCCCCCGCGTTGCGCATGGCGTACTCGCCGAGCAGGGCGCGGTAGAGGATCGCGGCGCGCGCCGGGGCGTCCGGGGCGCCGGCTCCGGTGAGGAGGCGTTCCAGGTAGGCGGTCCGTGCCCCGTCGACGGCGTGCACCGCGTCGCGGGCGCGGGTGTCGTGGGCGGCCCAGGCGCGGACGGCGCCGTCGAACCGGCCGTCGAGGACCGCGCCGGGCCCGCCGCCCGCGTGCTCGAAGGCCAGGCGCAGGAGCCCGAGCAGCCGGTCGGCCGGGTCGTCGGAGGCCTCCTCCACCCGGGTGATCACGCCGGCGGTGCCGACGCTGCGCCAGTGCTCGAGCAGGGCGTCGAGCAGGGCGGCCCGGTCGGCGAAGTGCCAGTAGAAGCTGCCCTTGGAGACGCCGAGCTCGCGCGCGAGGGGCTCGACGCGGACGGCGTCGACGCCGTCCGCTGCGAGCCTCCCGGCGGCGGCGCGGACCCAGTCGGCGGCGGAGAGCGAACCCATCTGTTGACCATACGCCACCGTACGGTTATCGTGACCGTACGCCACCGTATGGAGGATCCGATGTCGATCGCCGCCGCCGTCCTGCTCGCCGTCGTCGCCACGCTGCACGCCGTGCTCGGGGAGCACGTGATCGTCCGCCCGCTCCTCGCCTCGCCCGGCTGGCGCACCCGGCTCGCGCATCCCTGGGACGGCCGGCTGATCCGCGCCGTCTGGCACGCGCTGTCGCTCGCCTGGTACGCGCTCGCCGCGATGCTGCTCGGCTGGTCCGTGCCGGTCACCGTCGGCGTGCTGTGCCTGGCCACCGGAACCCTGATCTTCGCCTTCGTGCCCGGCCACCTCGCCTGGCCGATCTTCGCCGCGGCGGGACTGCTCGCCCTCGGGGCCGGCGGGGCGATCCCCGAGGCAGCGTTGTGGGCGGGAGCCGGGGCCGCCGTCCTCGCCGCGCTCGTCGCCGCCGGCTTCCACGCCGCCTGGGCGTCGGGCGCGACGGCCGGGGCGGGCCGGGTGCTGCCGCAGCGCCGCGGCACCCGCGAACCCGTGGTCCGGCCGGGGCCGGTCGCGACGCTGGCCGTCGTCGTGGCGCTCGTCTCCTACGCGGCGGTGATCCTCGCCCTCGCCGTCGGTGCCGACGGGGGCTGGTGGCGTGGGCTCGGCGTCGCGGCCCTGGTCGTCCTGCTGGCCCGCGTCGTGGGGGACGGGCGCTACGTGGGTGTCTCGAAGCGGGTGCGGGGCACCCGGTTCGCCCGGGCCGACGACCGGTGGTGGACGCCGGCCGTCGGGCTGCTGGCCGCCGGCGCCGCGGCGGGGCTGGCGCTGGGCGCCTGATCCCCGGCGGATCGGTGGGGCGTCAGCGCGCGACGACGTTGCGCAGCC
>JADHZE010000169.1 GCA_026934365.1 Isoptericola sp. QY 916
CGACGACGCGCTGCTGCGGCGCGCGCAGCGACTGCGTGCCGTCGTGCACGCCGCCGGGTCGGTGAAGCC
This sequence comes from Isoptericola sp. QY 916, assembly GCA_026934365.1. Taxonomy (GTDB): domain Bacteria; phylum Actinomycetota; class Actinomycetes; order Actinomycetales; family Cellulomonadaceae; genus Isoptericola; species Isoptericola nanjingensis. The sequence continues at coordinate 70 of JADHZE010000169.1, forward strand.
GCTCGTCACGCCCGCGCTCTGGGCGCGCGGCGTGCGGGTGTCCAGCGCCGCGGCCGCGAACGCGCGCCCGGTGGCCGAGTACACGCTGGCGACGGTGCTGCTGGCGGGCAAGCGCGTGCTCGAGGCCGCGGACGCCTTCGCGTCCCACCGCCGCTTCGACGGCTGGTCGCTGCCCGACCCGCTGGGCAACCACGGCCTGACGGTCGGCGTCGTCGGGGCCTCCCGGATCGGCCGGCAGGTGATGCGGCTGCTCGCGCCGTTCGACGTCGACGTGCTGCTGCACGACCCGTGGGTCGACGCCGACGCGGCGCGCGCCCTCGGCGCCACCGCCGTGTCGCTCGACGACCTCGCACGGGCGAGCGACGTCGTCACCGTGCACGCCCCCGACCTGCCGGAGACGTACCGGATGATCGGCGCGCCTCAGCTGGCCCTCATGCCGGACGCCGCGACCCTGGTGAACACGGCGCGGGGGCGCCTGGTCGACACCGCGGCGCTCACGCGGGAGGTGCTGTCGGGGCGGCTGCGCGCCGTCCTCGACGTCACCGACCCCGAGCCGCTGCCCGCCGACCATCCCCTGTGGGACGCCGCCGGGGCGCTGCTCACGCCGCACGTCGCGGGGTCGCTGGGCAACGAGCTGCGGCGGCTCGGCGACCTCGCCGTGGGCGAGGTGGAGCGCCTCGCGGCCGGTGCGCCGCTCGGGCACGAGGTGCTCCCGGAACAGCTCGGCACCACCGCCTGAGCGTCCCGCGTCGTCGCCGGTCCGGTTTTGCACGTTTCCCGACCGGATGCGCGGACTCCTCGCACGATGGGCACGTCCGCCGACGGACAACGCACCCACCGTCACGAAGGAGTGACCCACCGTGGTCGACGTCAGCCGCCGTACCGTCCTCACCTCCGCCCTCGCCGCCGGCGCGGTCGCCGCGCTCAGCGCGCGCACCGCGAGCGCCGCACCGGCCACGGCCGCGGTCCCGTCCGCCCCCGCCGGGCACGACCCGGTCGACGTGCGCTGGCTGGAGGGTGGCGCCCCCGCCGCCCTCGCCGGCGGCGCCACCTGGGGCGTGCCCTGGCCGCGCGGCGCCCTGGCCGGCGACCAGGGCTTCGCCCTGACGACCGCGGCCGGCGAGGCCGTGCCCGTGCAGACCTGGCCCACCGCCTGGTGGCCCGACGGGTCACTGAAGTGGACCGCGCACGCCGTGAGCGAGTCCGCGCCGCGGGCCGAGTCGTACCGGCTCGCGCCGGGCGCCCCCGCGAAGGGCACCCACGCGATCACGGTGCGGGAGAACCCCGGCCGCGTCGTGGTCGACACGGGGGTCGTGCAGGTCGAGTTCGGCCGCCAGGGCGACAAGGTCGTCCGCGCGATCCGCCGCGACGGCGCGGTGATCGCCCAGGACGGGCGGCTCGTCGCGCAGCGGCAGGACTCCCCCGACACCGGCCGCGGCGCGAAGGTCGGGTCCGAGGCGTTCGCCGGGACGGTCGAGAAGGTCACCGTCGAGCAGTCCGGGCCGGTGCGCGCGGTCGTCAAGGTCGAGGGCAGGCATCGCAAGGGCCGCCGCGACTGGCTGCCGTTCGTGCTGCGCTTCGCGCTGTTCGCCGGCTCGGACGGGATCCGGCTCGTGCACACGTTCGTCTTCGACGGCGACGAGGACAAGGACTTCGTCACCGGGCTGGGCGTGCGGTTCACCGTCCCGATGCGGGGCGAGCTCTACGACCGGCACGTCCGCTTCGCCGGGCCCGACGGCGGCGTCCTCGCCGAGGCGGTGCGCGGCGTCACCGGGATGCGCCGCGACCCGGGCGAGGCGGTGCGTGCCGCTCAGGTCGAGGGCCGGGCCCTGCCGGACCCCGCCACCTGGGACCAGCGGGTCACCACCCGCCTGAAGTGGATCCCCGCGTGGGGCGACCACAGCCTGTCGCAGCTGACCGCGCACGGGTTCGAGATCCGCAAGCGCACGGGCTCCGGGCACTCGTGGATCAGGTCGGACGCCGGAGGCCGTGCGCCCGGCCTCGGCTACGTCGGCACGCCGGCGGGCGGTCTGGCGTTCGGGATGCGGAACTTCTGGCAGCTGCACCCCACGGAGCTGGAGATCACCGGCGCCGCCACCGACGAGGCCGACGCCACGGTGTGGATGTGGTCGCCGCGGGCCGAGGCGATGGACCTGCGCTTCTACCACGACGGCATGGGCCAGGACACCTACCCCGAGCAGCTCGACGCCCTCGAGATCACCTACGAGGACTACGAGCCCGGGTTCGGGACGCCCTACGGCGTCGCGCGCACCACCGAGCTGATGTTCTGGGCCCTGGCCGCCACGCCCACCGCCGCGCGGTTCGCCGAGCTCGCCGCGGCGACCGCCACCCCGCCCCTGCCCACGAGCACACCGGCCCACAACCACTCCGCGGGCGTGTTCGGGTCCTGGTCCCCGGTCGATCGGTCCACCACGGCGAGGGCGACCATCGAGGACCGGCTGGACGCGATCCACCGCTACCACCTGGAGCAGGTCGACCAGCGCTCCTGGTACGGCTTCTGGGACTACGGCGACGTCATGCACTCCTACGACGGCGACCGGCACCAGTGGAGGTACGACGTCGGCGGCTACGCGTGGGACAACTCGGAGCTGTCGACGGACCTGTGGCTCTGGTACCACTACCTGCGCACCGGCGACGCCGCCGCGTTCCGGTTCGCCGAGGCCATGAGCCGGCACACCGGCGAGGTCGACCAGTACCACCTGGGCGAGTGGAAGGGCCTCGGCACCCGGCACGGAGTGCAGCACTGGGGCGACAGCGCCAAGCAGGTCCGCATCAGCAACGCGAACTACCGCCGGTTCGCCTACTTCCTCACGGGCGACGAGCGCTCCGGCGACCTGCTGCACGAGCTCGTCGACTCCGACCGCACGTACCTGGTCCTCAACGCGGGCCGCAAGGTCGACGGGTCCACCGGCGAGTACGACCCGGACCCGACGGCGCTCCCGCTGAGCAAGACCACGGACTGGGGCGCCATCGCCGGGGCGTGGCTCACCGAGTGGGAGCGCGGCGGCGACCCGAAGGCGAAGGAGCGCCTCCTGGCGAGCGCGCGGTCGATCGCGGCGCTGCCCAACGCGTGGGTCCAGGCCGGCTCCACCTACGACCTGGAGACCGCGACGTTCAGCTCCGGACCCGAGAAGGCGGTGGAGGTCGGCAGCCTCAGCTCCGTGTTCGGCCTGGTCGAGGTCATGACGGAGCTCCTCGACCTCGTCGACGAGCCGGAGGTCGAGGCCCGCTGGGTGGAGTTCTGCCGGCTCTACAACAGCTCGAAGGCCGAGCAGAAGGACGCGACCGGCTCGGACTGGGGAAGCCTCAACCTCAAGCAGTCGTACGCCCGCGCCACCGCGTACGCCGCCGTGCGCCTCGACGACGACGTGCTCGCGGCGCGCGCCTGGAAGGAGCTCGCGACCGGGCACGCCGGCTACCCGGACGACATGGACTGGGGCACGCACCGCGTGGAGCCGCCCGCCGTCCTGCGGGCGGTCGACGAGGCCGGCTTCTCGTCGAACGCGTCCGCGCAGTACGGGCTCGCGGCGATCCAGTGCCTCGCCCTCGTCGGGGAGAAGCTGTCGTGAGCGCCCGACGTCGCCCTGTCGGCCGTGTCACGACGGCCGCGCTCTGCGCGCTCGTCGCCGGCGCCGCACTCGGAGATCCGACCGCGCACGCCGCCGTCGGGCGACCCGGCCTGGCCGGTGCCCGCCCGGACGCGGCGCTGCTCGAGCGGTGCACCGGCACCGACCTGGTCGTGTGCACCTACCCCGACCTGTCGCCGGGCCACTACGACGTCACCGTCATGCTGGGCGACCGGCACGGCCCGGCCGGCACCGAGGTGCAGGCGGAGGCACGGCGCCTCATGGTCCCCGAGGTCCACACCGCCGACGGCGAGCTCGCCCGCCGCACGTTCACCGTCAACGTGCGCGACCCCGAGAGCCAGCAGAACCAGCCCGTCGGCGAGGGCACCGCCGGCCTCACGCTCACGTTCACCGGCGACGCGCCGCACGTCGCCGGGATCGGGATCCGGGCCGCCGACGCCCGCACCCCGCGCATCGCCCTGCTCGGCGACTCCACCGTCACCGACCAGGGCGGTGCGCCGTACACGGGTTGGGGCCAACGGCTGCCCGCGCACCTCCGGCTCGGGGTGAGCGTCATCAACCACTCCGGCTCCGGCGAGAGCACGGTCTCGGTGCTGGCCGAGCCGGAGATGTTCGACGCCCTGGTGCCGCAGCTGCGCCCCGGCGACCTCGCGCTCGTGCAGCTCGCGCACAACGACAAGACCACGACCGCCGAGCAGTACCGCGCCAACCTCACCGAGATCGTCACCCGGGTGCGGGCCACGGGGGCCACGCCCGTGCTCGTCACCCCGATCGTCCGGCTCCGGTTCGACGGCGACCAGCTGAGCTCCACCGGCCTCGTCGAGACCGCCGCCGGCAGCCTCCCCCAGCACGTCCGCGACGTCGCCGCCGACCTCGACGTCGACCTCGTCGACCTCACCGCGCTGAGCGAGGAGCTGGTCGAGCGGCTCGGACCCGTCGACGCCCAGCCGATCTACCTGGTCCGGGAGAACGGCGACCGCACCCACACCTCGTGGTACGGAGCCGGCGTCTACGCCGACCTCGTGGCCGACGAGCTGCACCGGCTCGGCCTCGTGCCGGAGCGGTACTGGCGCTGAGCCCCGTGCCCCCGTGGCTCAGATCCGCCCGCGCACCGGCGTGGTCTCGGCGTCCGTGCCGCCCTCGGGCATCACCATCTCGGCGCGGACGCCGAGCAGCCGCACCTCGCGGCCGGGCTCCAGCCCGGCCGCGAGGTCGAGCACCGCGGCGGTCACCTCCTCGAGGGAGCGCGTCGGTGCCGGGAGCTTCCGCGAGAGCGTCCGCGTGAAGAACGGCGCGTAGCGCACCTTCAGGCCCACCCGGAACACCGCCCGGCCCTCGGCCTCGGTGTCCGCGTGCGCCTGCGCGGCGAGCTCCCGCAACGCCGCCGTGACCTGGTCGGCCGTCGTGAGGTTGCGCTGGTAGGTGGTCTCCCGGCTGTGCCCGCGGGCCACCCACGGGGTGTCGTCGACGACGGCGGAGCCCTCCCCGCGCCCCAGCTCCCTGTACCAGGCGCCCATCCGCGGCCCGAGCTCACCGACCAGGACGGCGTCGTCCGCGGCGGCGAGCTGCGCGACGGTGTCGATGCCGTGCGCCGCGAGCCGCTTCGACACCCGGGGGCCCACGCCCCACAGGTCGGAGGTCGGACGCTCCCCCATCACCTCGAACCAGTTCTCCGCGGTGAGCCGGTAGACACCCGCCGGCTTGCCGAACCCCGTCGCGATCTTCGCGCGGACCTTGGTGTCGCCGATGCCGACCGAGCAGCGCAGGTCGGTCGCGTCGAGCACCGCCCGCTGCGCGTCGTGCGCGAACGCCTCCGGGGCCTCGCCGTCGTACCCGAGGAACGCCTCGTCCCAGCCGAGGACCTCGACCACCGTGCCCAGCCCGCGCAGCGCCCCCATCACCTGCGCGGAGGCCGCCTCGTACACCGGGTGGTCGACCGGCAGGATCACCGCGTCCGGGACCTTGCGGGCCGCCACGCGCAGCGGCATCCCCGACCGGACGCCGTACGCCCGCGCCTCGTACGACGCGGTGGAGACCACCGCCCGCTCCGTCGGGTCGCCGCGCCCACCGACGATCACCGGCCTGCCCGCGAGCTCCGGGCGCCGCAGCACCTCGACCGCGGCCAGGAACTGGTCGAGGTCGACGTGCAGCACCCAGCGGAAGCGGCGCGCGCCCATGCCCCGAGTCTGCGTCACGGCGCGGGGTCCGCGCCGCGCGGGGACATCCGCGCGGGGACCGCCGTGCGGAAACCTACGCGGGGCCCGTCGGCGGGGAGACCAGCGCGCCGAGGTCCGGCGGGCTGTATCCCGACCCCTTCAGCACCTTGCCGTCCGCCCGCCGCAGCACGCAGCCGTCGGCGTCCACCTTGCTCATGTTCGAGCGGTGGACCTCGACGAACACCGCCGGAAGGTCGATCCCCAGCGCGTCGGCGGCGCCGTACGTGACGTAGAGGACGTCGGCCAGCTCCTTCGCCACGGCCCGGTACGCGGCGGCGACGTCGCCGCCCTCGGCCAGCGCCGTCGCGAGGTCCGCGAGCGCCTCGGCCGCCTCCCCGGACTCCTCTGCCAGCAGCGCCCGGCGGTGCTCCGCCAGACCCGGTCGGGCGGTCTCGCCCTCGAGGTCGAACGCCGCACGGAACTCGGCGACCCGTCGCATCGGCTCGTGGTCCATGCCGGCACCGTAGGCGGTGCCGGGCGCGTCGTCGAGCGGGTGAGGACCGGGCGAAAACCGGGGACGCACGCATTCCCGGCCCCGTGGGCCGCTCTCTCCCAGGGCGACCACCCCCGGGTCGCACCTCCCCCTGGAAGAGAGCACCACCATGTCCGTCTCCACCCCGACCCACCGCACGACCGCCGGCACCCGCGCACCGAGCGCCCCCGCCGCCCGTCGGCTCCCGAACGCGCTGGCCGAGCAGGTGGCGCTGCGGCTCGACGTCGCCGTCACCGCCCTGGCCCGGTTCCTCACCCGGTGGTCCGTCCCGGCTCTGCGGGTCGCGCTCGGGCTCGTGTTCCTCGGCTTCGGCGTCCTGAAGTTCTTCCCCGGCGCCAGCCCCGCCGAGGAGATCGCGGGCCGCACCGTCGAGACGCTCACGCTCGGGCTCGTCCCCGCCACGACCGCCGTCGTCCTGGTCGCCGTCATGGAGACCTTCATCGGGCTCACCCTGGTCTCCGGCCGCCTGCTGCGGGTCGGGCTGGTCGTCCTCGCCGTCGCGATGGTCGGCATCCTGTCCCCCGTCGCGCTGTTCGGCGACGAGCTGTTCGGGCACGGCATGACCCTGCTGGGCCAGTACGTGCTCAAGGACGTCGTCCTGGTCGCGGGCGCCGCCGTCGTCGCGGCCGTCGCGCTCGGCGCGCGCCTTCGCCTGGAGGCCTGACGAGACAGGCGCCCTCGCACCACCCCGGAGCCTCCGGCCGTCCCCCCGGCCGGAGGCTCCGGTGCGTCCACGTGTCCGGATGGTGAGAAGTCTCCGGACGGCCCTGGCGTTCGTCCGACCGGCTGCTATACCTCCGCGCAGGTCACGAGCCCCAGCGCGAAGCCCCGGCTGGCTGGGCAGCAACCCCCATGTCACGGCGGGGTGCTCCGGGAGATGACCTGGCCGCCGGCCGGCCCGTCCCCGCGGGTCGAGACGCCGTGCGGCAAGCGTGATCGACGGACTGCGAGGGACGACCCATGACCGAGAACACCCGCCCCGCCACCCCCTCCGTGGTGGTGGTCTCCGGCAACCCGCGCGCGGGCTCGCGCACCGTGACCGCGGCGGAGGCCGCCGCCAGCCGCGTCGCCGAGCTGCTCGGCACCGCGGACGTGGCGACGATCGAGCTCGCGGCGTTCGCGGGCGAGATCCTCACGGCCGCGCACCCGGCCGCCGACGCGGCGAAGGAGCGCCTGGCGCGCGCCACGGTCGCCGTCGTCGCGACCCCCGTCTACAAGGCCTCCTACACGGGCCTCCTCAAGGCGTTCCTCGACCTCTACGGGCCCGACGGCCTGGCGGGCGTCGTCGTCGTGCCGCTCGTCGTGTCCGGCAACCCGGCGCACGCCCTCGCCGGCGAGGCACACCTCCGACCCGTGCTCGTGGAGCTGGGCGCGGTCGTGCCCACCCGCACGCTGACCCTCACCGAGGCCCAGCTGCCGGAGCTCGGCGAGGCGCTGAACCCCTGGTTCGCCCGCTGGGCGACGCCGTTGCGCCGGGCCGCCGGCGTCCCCGTCCCGTCGGCCACGACCACCACCCCCTCGACCACCCCCTCGACCGCCGAGCTGACGGGAGCCGCCCTGTGACCACGGAACACGCCCACCAGCGCACCGACCTGTCCGCCCTGTCCGAGATCGAGGAGCTCCTGGCCCAGCAGGACGAGCCCCAGCTGTCCCCGGACGAGTTCAAGACGGTGTTCCGCCAGCACCCGGCCGGCGTGGCCGTCGTCGCGCTCGAGCACGCGGGCCGCCCCGTCGGGTTCACCGCCACGTCCGTGATCTCCGTGTCCGCCGCGCCGCCCCTGCTCGCGTTCTCGCTGGCGTCCACGTCGTCGTCCTGGCCCGCCGTCTCGGCGGCCAGCACGCTCGCGATCAGCTTCCTCGCCGACCATCAGGACGACCTCTCCGCCCGCTTCGCCACCAGCGGCATCGACCGCTTCGCGGGGGGCGGCTGGACGGCGCTGCCCTCGGGCGAGCCCGTCATCGACGGAGCCGTCTCCTGGGTGCGCGCCCGCGTGCTGCAGCGCACCCCGGTCGGCGACAGCTACCTGGTCTCGCTGCGCGCGCTGCAATCCGGGTCGGACGGGACCTCGCCCCTGGTCTACCTCGACCGCACCTACCACCGGCTCGGCGACGAGTCCGCGATCTGACGGGACAGCGACACATGACCGACCTCACCACCCCCTTCGTCGTCGGGCTCGACGTCGACGGCGCGGGCGCCCACCCTGCGGCAGCCGCCGCGACAGGCCTCACGCCGGCCAAGCTCGTCGGGGCACCTCGCCTCGCCCGCGGCGTGCGGCGTGCCGAGAACGCCGGCGTCACCTTCGCGACGTTCGCCGACGCGCTGCTGCCCGCGGTCGCCGGGTCGCCCGGCTCCGCGCGGCTCGACGCCGTCACGCGCGCGGCGTTCGTGGCCCGCACCACCACCGCGATCGGCCTGGTGCCCCAGGTCCCGGCCACCTACCCGGAACCGTTCCACGTCGCGGCCCAGCTCGCCTCCCTCGACATCGCGGCGGGTGGCCGCGGCGGCTGGCTCGCCGCGGCCACCCGCACCCCGGAGACGGCCGACGCCTACGGTCGCGAGCCTGTCGCCGATCTCGCCCGCGAGGCCCGCGACGTCGTGCAGGTGGTGCGCGACCTCTGGGACTCGTGGGAGGACGACGCCGTGATCCGCGACGTCGCGACCGGACGCTACGTGGATCGCGACCGGCTGCACCACGTCGACTTCGTGGGCGAGACCTTCTCGGTGAAGGGCCCGCTCATCAGCCCCCGGCCGCCGCAGGGGCAGCTCGTGGTGCTCGCCCCGACCGGCGACGTCGCGCCGTCGGTGAGCGACGATCCCCTGGTCGACGTCGCGCTCGTCGGCGGCTCCGACATCGCGGCCGCCCGGGCGGCGGCGCGCGCCGCGACCGCCCCCGCGCCCGGCGCGGACGAC